>JBEIFV010000150.1:0-14753 GCA_040382235.1 Burkholderiales bacterium | reverse complement strand
GTTTGGTGGGTTTATGGATCATGCCGAATCAGGCGGGTTGCGGCAAGTGATTCCGTGGCCGCGCGGCCACTAATCTCTGCCGGGGCCGCGCGGCTCAGGCTAAGCGGCGCAGGCGCTGAAGCAAACGGTCGGCGGAAATCGTGTCGCCACGGTCAGCCTCGGCGATGGATTCAAGCAGTTCGGCCTCAAGTTCCGGTGGAACCTCAAAGGTTTCTTGTGCTTCGCGGGCAAGGATAGTGACCACCATGCCTTCGGGGAGCGGCTCCCCTTCGACGATGATTTTTCCGTTGACGACGGTGCCAGTTACAAGCCGCATGGGTTGACTATTGCGCCGTGGGTGCGCGCCGCGGTTGGCTGGTGCGCGTCGCCTGCCCGGCAGCAAGCCGCGCGTTGACCCGCGGCATTACCTCGGTGGCCAGCAGTTCCATCGAGCGAAACCAGCCGTCGCGCGCTTTGGGGTCGGCATAGTCGTAGCCGATCTGCAGCAGGGTGCCGAAGCCACCGGTCAGTTCGTGCTGCTCCAGAATCTGCTCGGTCACCTGGTCCGGGGTGCCGACGAACCATGAGCCGTGCGCCACCATATAGGCGGCGTCGGCGCGGCCCTCCGGCGGTGCGCTTTTGCGCCGAAACAGGTCGAGGATGCGCATTTTCTCGATGATAAGGCGAAAGTGGCGGTCCCAGAATTGGCCCATGCAGCCTTCGATCGCGGCGCGCCGTGCTTCGGCCGCGCTTTCGGCGACGTAGATGTCGCGCGCGTGGCGCCACACCTCGCGCTGCGGGGTGCGGCCGGAGAGCGCCGCGCCTTCGAGCACCGAATCCCAGTGCACGCCCACATTCTCCGGCGCCACATGGAACGAGAGCGGAATGTAGCCGTGCTCGCCGGCTAAGCGCATCGAGCCGGATTTCGGCATGAAGCCGGCAAATGCAATGCGCGGTTCGGGCGGCGCATAGGGCGTGGCGTGCCAGTAGTAGCGGTCGTTGTATTCCGCCTTGTGCACTTTCCAGAATTTGCCGTCGAAGGCATCCGGGCCGCCGGGTTTCCAGCAGTCGAGGATGATCGCCAGTGCCTCGCGCATCATTTCCTGGTGTTGATCGGTGCGCGGGTCTATGCCGTAGAGCTGAAAGTCGGTGGGCGTGCCGCCGGCGCCGAAGCCAAATAGCAGGCGGCCGCGCGCCATGTGGTCGAGTTGCGCCAGTTCCAGCGCCAGGCGCACCGGGTGCGAGTTGTAGAGCACCTCAACGCCGGTGCCCAGCACGATGCGCTGCGTCTCACCCAGGGCGCGCGCGATCAGTTGCTGCGGCGAGACGATCGGTTCCCACGGCGTGGTGAAGTGCTGGCCGATCCAGGCCTCGTGATAGCCATAGGCATCGGCACGGCGAATCACCTCAAGGTTCCAGTCGAGCGCCTCGACCAGCGGCCGGCCGGGCAGGGTGGCGGGCATCAGGAACATGCCGAGCTTCATGGTGGGTTCTCCTTGAGGGGCCGTGTTTTAGCGCAGACCGCGCAACATCGGCTGTTCGAGTGGCACGATCCGGAAAGAGAGATCGAGTAGTAGCACACCCGACTCCTGCTTTTTCGTGCCGTCAATGTTAATCGTTGCCTGTTCGCTGATACGCAGCAAAAATGCTAGCGTTTTATGCTTGCAAACGATATCAAAAAGCGCTAGCATTTACCCTGTGAACACCAAACACCGAAAGGTGCTTCAAGCGATCTTCGCGCGTCCGACCTCCGCATCGGTCGTGTTCTCGCATATTGAGTCGTTAGTCGTTGCGTTGGGTGGTTCGATCAAGGAACGCGAAGGCTCACGCATCAAGATCACTTTGCAAGGCGAAGAGTGGCATTGTCATCGCCCGCACCCTGGCAAGGAAGCCAAACGCTACCAGGTCGAAGAAGCTCGCGAGTTGTTGGAACGATTGGGAATCAAGCCATGAACAGCATGAATTACAACGGATACACCGCACGGATCGAGTTTGACGAGCGCGACAACATCTTTGTCGGGCGGGTTCTTGGCCTGCGCACAATCATCAGCTTTCATGGTGAAACAGTGGTCGAGCTGCGATCCGCGTTTGAAACCGCGATCGATGAGTTTTTGCGTGACTGCAAGGAGCAGGGTGTTCGACCCGAAAAGCCGGCGTCCGGCAAGCTCATGCTGCGGGTTCCGCCAGAAGTTCATGGCGCCGCGCTGGTCGCAGCGCAGGCCGCGGGCAAGAGCCTGAATCAATGGGCGACCGAAGTTCTTGAAGAGGCCAGTCAGGTCTGAGCGCCTGATACGAGAGGCTCTCAAACCTGCGCGTAGCAGCGAGAAGTTTCGCAGCAACCTCAGCCCGCCTGCTTCTTCCAAGCATCCACAATCTCGGCCCCGGTCGCCGCCCACACCCCGCGGCGACTCATGATGTGATCCAGCGCCGCTTCCAGCGCGCCGATGCGGTAGGGCTGGCCGGTGATCCACGGGTGCAGTGCAACCGACATGATGCGGCCACCCTGGTGTGCCGACTCGCGGTACAGCTGGTCGAACTGGTCGATCGGCGCATCGCGAAAATCATCCTCGGTGTGGTGGTTGTTGATCAGGATCTGGTAGTCGTCGATGTCGCAGGAATGCGGCATCGCCGTCACCGGGCCGGACGCGGTGTTGAAGGCATACGGCATGTCGTCATTGACCCAGTCGCACAGGTAGTCGCAGCCGGCGGCGGCGATCAGGTCCGGTGTGGCATATGACTCCGACTTCGCCGGTGACAGCCAGCCGCGCACTTTCTGCCCCGAGGCACGACGCAGGATGGCCAGCGTCTCGCTGACCAAACGCTGCTCTTCGGCGGCATCGATGCCGCCGTAATGCAGATGGTCCATGTCCAGCCCATTGGCCAGCACTTCCCAGCCGCGCTCCACGCAGGCCTTGAGCAATGCCGGGTAGCGCAGCGCCACCGCCGCATTGGTCGCCACCGAGGCCTTGATGCCACGCGCGTCCAGCGCTTTCATGATGCGGAAAATCCCGACCCGGTTGCCGTAGTCGCGCAGGGTGTAGTGGCGCAGGTCGGGGTAGGAGTTCAGCATTGCGCCGGGTGCCTTGAAGGGCTTGCCCTTCATGTCGAGCGGAAACCATTCGAGCGCAGGCACCACCCACAGCGCCACGCGCGCGCCGCCCGGCCAGGTGACTGGCGGCCGGGTGTGCATTTGCGACCAGGCATAGCGCTCGTGGTCCATGCCGTAACGGCGCTTGTCGTATTTCAGGTACTCCGGTGGCATGGTCATTGCACTACCCTCCTGTCGCTGCGCGACATCCTCCCCGAGAGAGGATGAGCGCACCCTTCGGTCGGCCGGGCGGGCGCGCTCATAGCGGCGCCTCCGCAACAGCGTGCGACGCCTTCGCAAAGGCGTCGTAGTTGTGGTCAAGAAAATGCTGCGCGATCTCGCGCCCGGTGGCCAGCCACACCTTGTCGTGGCCGCAGATGTAGTCCAGCGCTTCTTCGAATGCCTTGATGCGATAGGGCTGGCCTACCAGGTAAGGGTGCAGCGGTATGCACATCACCGTGCCCGACTCGGCGCCTTCGGCATACAGCCGGTCGAACTGGCGCTTGAGGATCTCCGCATAACGCCTGGGGCTCACCAGGTTGACGTTGTAGACCAGCACGTCATTCATTTCCAGCGAGTACGGCACTGACACCAGGCGGCCCTTTTTCACCTTGACCGGGCCGGGCTGGTCGTCGTGAAACAGGTCGCACACATAGGTGAGGCCCATCTCGGCCACCAGGTCCAACGTGTTGTCGGTATAGGTCAGTGCCGGCGCCAGCCAGCCGTCGAGCTTCTGGCCGGTGTGCTTCTTGATGGTGTCGATCGAATCCTGGATCAGCGCGCGTTCCTGCGCTTCATCCATGTTGAACACATAGCGCGTGTTGTAGGTGCCGTGGGAATAAAACTCCCAGCCGCGTTCGGCGCAGGCCTTGATGATCTCCGGATGGTGCTCGCACATGGCCACATTGAGCGAGACGCTGCCGCGAATGCCGCAGCGGTCCATGGTATTCATCATGCGATCGAAGCCGACGCGGTTGCCGTAGTCGCGATAGGCGTAATTGAGCACGTCGGGTTGCGGCCGCGCCCAGGCGGTGCGCGACGGGTTCTTCGGCGGGTCGAGCTCGTAGAACTCGATGTTGGGCGCCACCCAGAAGGCGACGCGCGCGCCATTGGGCCAGGTGATTTTCGGGCGGCTGCCATCGTTCGGCAGGTAGTCGTACAAACCGGGGTCGCGGGCCATGCTTGCCTCCTCTAGCCCTGTTTGGCCGGCATGGTGTTCAGGTAGGCCAGAGCCTCGGCCACCGGAATCACGTCGCAATACTTGAGCGCCATGTCATACAGGTTGGCGAAATGCGGGCTCTCGTGCTTGTCGGCCGTGGTTTCCTCCGGCACGATGGTGCGGTAGCTGCGCTGCAGGCTGTCGACCGCGGTGGCGCGCACGCAGCCCGAGGTCGAGCCGCCGGTGACGATCACGGTATCGATCTTGTGGAAGTTGAAGATCGAGCCGAGGTTGGTCTCGAAGAACGCCGAGGCCATGCGCTTGTTGATGATGATGTCGCGCTTGCGATCGATCACCAGGCGGTCATCGAATTCGCTGCGGCGCGAGCCGACCTTGATGTTCTGCAGCGAATCGGGGGTATCGGTGCGGGTGCCCCACACGCCACAATCCTCGCCCGAGTCCATGTAGGCCACATAGGTCCAGATCACCGGAAAGTTCTTCGCGCGCATCGCCGCGGCCAACTGGTTCACATAGTCCAGTTGCTTCGGGTCGGTCTCGTAGGCGGTGATGAATTCGCCGACATTGGTATAGGCCTTCTGGATATCGACATTGATCAATGCCGGGCGCGCACCGAAGCCGAAGCGCTTGCGGGTCGGGTTCTTTTTCACCGCTTCGAACAGCTGCCTTGCGGTCTTGTCGGATGTTTCCATGATGGCCTCGTGGTGTGGGTGGAGGTGCGGGGTACGAAGTCGCAAGTTTAATTCGTTGGCCTGGGCGGCAGTTGCGGGTCGAAGTTCAGCGACAGGTGGGTTTCGTATTGCGTCGGTTTGCCGTCGCGCAGCGCAGGGGCGAAGCGGAACTGCGGCATCGCCTCATTGATCGCCGCATCGAAAATCAGCGGCGGGTCGGATGCGATGATCCGGTGCCGTACCGGTACGCCGTCGATGCCCACCAGCACCGCTACCAGCAGACTGCCAGCACGGCCGCGCTGGCGCGCTTCACGCGGATACTCGAAGTCCGGTTGCTCGCGCACCGGCGCACCGGCCACAAAGGGCACGCCGGGAAACACCGATTGCGGCGCCGCGCCTTGCGCCAGCGCATTGCAGGCCAGCAGCGCCAGCAGGCTCGCCAGAACGCGGCGCCCCCCGCGTTGCAAAGCCTCAATCAAGCTTCGCCCCGCTGGCCTTGACCACCGCCGCCCACTTGCTGATTTCGCGCTGCACATGCGCGCTAAATTCGGCCGGGGTCGAGCCGACCGGCTCGGCGCCCAAGCCGCCCAGGCGCTCGCGCACGTCCGGCAAGTTCAGAATGCGCTGCACCTCGAACGCCAGCTTGTCGACCACCGGTTTGGGCGTGGCGCGTGGCGCGAACAGGCCGGACCAGGCATCGGCATAAAAGCCGGGATAGCCGGATTCGGCGATCGTCGGCAAGTCAGATGCGGCGGCCGAACGTTTCTGACTGGTCACGGCCAGCGCGCGCAGGCGACCGGCCTTGACATGCGGCAGGGCCGAGGGCAGGCCGTCCATCATGACCTGCACCTGGCCACCGATCAGGTCGGCCACCGCCGGCGCGCTGCCGCGATACGGAATGTGCACCATGAAAACCCCGGCTTCCCGCTTGAGCATTTCCATGCCCAGGTGCGCGGCGGTGCCGTTGCCGACCGAAGCGTAGTCGAATTTACCGGGTGAGGCCTTGGCCTGTGCGATGAATTCCTTGAGTGTCTTCGCCGCCACCGAGGGATGGACCACGACCACATTGGGCACCACCGCCACTTGGGAAATCGGCTCGAAATCCCTGACCGGGTCATACGGCATTTTCGAATACAGCGAAATGTTGATCGCATGCGAACCGGTCACGCCCATCACCAGGGTGTAGCCGTCGGGCGCCGACTTGGCCACCACGTCCGAGCCCACGTTGCCGCCGGCGCCGCCACGGTTTTCCACCACCACCTGCTGCTTCCAGTTGAGGCCCATTTTGTCGGCGATGGCCCGCGCGGCGATATCGGTGGCGCCACCAGCGGGGAAGGGCACGATGATGCGGATTTGTTTGGACGGGTAGGTGTCGCCCATCTGCGCCTGCGCCGACAGCGCGGATACGCCCAGCACAAGGCTTGCCATCAGTCGCCGGGACTTTTGCCACGGCATCGGCACGGCCGATGGCGCTGCGGTCAGGGTGGCAAGCCGTGAAGTTCGGTGGCAGACTAATTCGCAGGTCATGGCACAATCTTCAAATGAAATTGCTTGGAAACATCAGCCGCGTGGAAGTGATCGCAGAAGGGCGCGGCATCCGGGAGTATGCGAGACTGGTGGAGCAGTATGGTGGGAGAAACTGGAAAAAATGCAAGGGCATCGCCTTAGTCGAGGCATTCGAGGCGCCGTCGCTTGCGGAGATTCATTGGTATGAATGCCATGGCGTGGGCAAAGTGAAGATGAAGGTGAAACGATGGCTATGAAACGATACGCGCTGTGTCTGTCCAACGATTTCGGGCCCGATTTCGATGGTGGGGATGTGCTGCCCGGGTTGACCTACGAAACCCTGGGTGAGGAGCGTGGCATGCTGCGCGTGATCGACGATTCGGGCGAGGACTACCTTTATCCGGCCACGTCCTTTCACCTGCTGAACGAGGCGGACTCTGTCGTTCTGGCGCGCAGCCTTGGCAAGTTGGCGGCTTGATCGTCGGCACTGGGTTGAGGGCGGGTTAGGCATGCGGTTCATCGAAGGCGCTTTTATTGGCAACGCCTGCCTAAAACAGCAAATCCCACAACACCCGCATATTCACATCCACCTCTGACGCCAACACCGCATTGGCGAACACGAAGGCTTTTTCGTTCGGCACGCTGGCTTCGGCATAGCGCATGAATTTGGCGGCCACTTCTTCGGCCGACAAGGGCATCGAGGGGTCACCGGGAATCGCCCGCACATCGCGTTCGACATCGCGATAACCGGCCGACACCAGCAGCGAGCCGCCGCGTCGATTGCTGGTCTCGAAAGCCGGGTCGATTTCGATCTCCACCAGCGCCTCCAGGCGCCGCACCTCAGCGTCGGTGAAGCGTTCACCGCGATAGGCGCCGGCATCGAGCACGCCGAAACGCAGCATCGAGGCGATGCCGAAGGAGAGCGAGAACTGCGCCTGGATCGGTGTGGCGGGTGCGCGGTTGCCGCAATAGATGGTGGCTTCGCGATAGGTCGACAGCACAATCCGCGTGATCGCGCCGGTTTGCCCCTTGAGCTCTTCGCGCACGCTCCGGGCCATTTCGGCACCGTAATGCACATGGCGCACGGCGGCATGCGGCTTGATGTAGGCATCCAGAATCAGGTCTTCCTGCGCGGCCGACGGCAGCGCCGGCGTCGCTGCGGCAAAGGCATCGGCGTACACCTGCATGGCCGCCTCCGGCGCGTCGATACCGGCCAGCGCTGCTTGTGCCGCCAATAGGCCCAGCTGGGCACTGTGCGCCAGGTAAGTGTTGCGCGCGGTCTTGCCGGCGGCGACCGGCAAATACAGGCTGGTGGGCAACTGGCAGGCGGCGATATCGATCGCGCGCGCGATGCCGCCGGCATCCTGCCCCATCAGCCGTGCCACGCCCGCGGCGACACCCAGGCTGGGCCAGTTGCCATCCACATGCATGCCGGGCTGGATGCGCAGCCAGCCGCCGGCGCGCGCGCCGACTTCATAGCCCAATGCCAGCGCGTCGGTCAGGGCATCGAGCCCGCGCTCGCCGGCGACTGCCAGCGGCAGCAGCGCGGCCACCGTCGCCACGCCGGGGCGGCCATGGGCATGGGCGTGGCCCTCGCAGGCTTCGTCCCAGGTGGCGGCCATGGCGCCAACCTGCGCGGCGGCCGTCAGTGAAAGCCGGCGCCCGCCGGGAAAGGTGAACGGGCCGGATTCGATCGCCGAGGCGTTCTGTTCGAAGGCGCGCACCTCGGGCGCGGTGCGCGCGGCCAGCATGCAGCCGATGGTGTCGAGCAGGATCAGGCGCGCTGCATTGGCCGCGGCTACGCCTGCAGGGCGTGTTGCGCGCAGGCTGGCTGCCGCCTTGAGCGCGGCGGCATGGGCATGCCAGGCGGCGGCTTTGCTGTCGGGCATGTTCATCCGGGGGACGCGCTCAAGTTCCCTTGACGCCGGCAGCCTTGATCACCGGCCCCCATCTGCGGATTTCACTCTGGATGAAGGCGGTATATTCCGCACCCGCCATGTAGCGTGGTGTCAGGCCGAGTTCGGAGAGCTTGCTCTGGAACTCAGGCTGCGCGATCACCTTGATGAGTTCCGGCTGCAGGCGGTCGAGTATGTCTTTTGGCACCTGCGCCTGGGTCGAAATGCCGAACCAGGCCTCGCCGCCGGTGCCGGGCACCACTTCATCCATGGTCGGTACATCCGGGTAGGCCTTGAGGCGCTCGCTGCTGGCCGCCGCCAGTGCGCGCGCGCGCCCGCCGCGAATGTAGCCGCCGGCCGCCACCGGGCCGTCGAGCACGGCATCGAGTTGGCCGGCGATCATGTCGGCGGTGGCGGGGCCGGTACCCTTGTAGGGGATGTGCACCATGTCGATACCGGCGCGCTGCTTGAGCAACTCGCCACTCAGGAAACCGGCCGAGCCGACGCCGGCCGACGAATAGTTGAGCACGCCCGGCTTGGCGCGCGCCAGCGCGATGAATTCGCGAAAGCTCTTGGCCGGGTGGTCGGCGCGCACGATCAGGAGGTTGGGCAACATGCCCAGGAGCACCATGTGCGCGAAATCGTCCATCGGCTTGTAGGTGACCGTATTGATCTGCGGCCCCAGCGAGATCGAGGCGTTGTTGGACATGAAGAGCGTGTAGCCGTCGGGCGCTGCTTTCGCCGCCGCATCCGCACCCACGGTGCCGCCGGCACCGGGTCGGTTTTCGACCACGAAAGAGAACTTGGTGCCGTCCTGCAGGCGCTGCGCCAGGAAGCGCGCCAGGATGTCGGTCGAGCCGCCCGGCGCGAAGGGCACGATGATGCGGATCGGGCGGTTCGGCCAGGCTTGCGCCATGAGCGGGGCACAAGTGCCGGCTGCCGCCGCCGCTGCGGCTACAAGAAAGGTGCGACGCTGGTTCATGCGGGATTCCTTTTGTGGCTTCAGTGGTGTCGTGATTTCGCCGCGGCAATCAAAGCATTACCATGGCGCGCTTGAGGAGATTGAATCGATGACCCGTAGTGTACTGATTGCCGGCGCCGGGCCGGTGGGACTGACCGCGGCGCTGGTGCTGGCTGACGCCGGTGTGGCGGTGCAAGTGTTTGAGGCCGAGGCAGACGTGATTGATGATCTGCGCGCCTCGACCTTCCACCCGCCCACGCTCGACATGCTGGAGCGCTTCGGCATCACCGCCGACCTGATCGCCCAGGGCCTGGTCTGCCCGCACTGGCAGATTCGCCTGCATCCGGGCGGCGAGCGCGCCGTGTTCGACTTGTCGGTGCTGGAAGGTGAAACGCGCCACCCCTATCGCCTGCAATGCGAGCAGTGGAAACTGTCGCGCGCGCTGCTCGCGCGCCTGCAACATCATCCGAAGGTCACACTGCGTTTCGCCACGCGGGTTGCCGCGCTGACCCAGGACGATCGCGGTGTCAAGCTGACGGTCGAAGCCGGGGGCCGCAGCGAGACCGTGCATGGCGCCTGGCTGATCGGCGCCGACGGCGCCAGAAGCGTGGTGCGCAAGGCGGTGAGCCTTGAATTCGACGGCCAGACCTATCCAGAAACCACGCTGCTTGCGACCACCCGCTTTCCGTTTGAAGATCATCTTGAGGGCTTGTCCAACGTCAGCTACTGCTGGAAGGCCGGCGGCAACTTCAGCCTGCTCAAGGTGCCGGGGCGCTGGCGCGTTTCGATTTATCCGCGCGAGGACATGTCGATCGAGGAACAGTTGTCGCCAGCGAACATCGAGGCTGCGCTGCAGGAAATCGTGCCGCGCGCCGAGCGCTACGAGGTGCTGGAGGCGCGACCTTACCGGGTGCACCAGCGCATCGTGGAACGCTATCGCGTGGGTCGCGTGTTCCTGGCCGGTGATGCCGCGCACCTGAACAGCCCGGCCGGCGGCATGGGCATGAATGGCGGCGTGCATGATGCGTTCAACCTGGGCGAGAAGTTGGGCGCGGTGATGGTCGATGGCGCCGATGAGAAATTGCTTGACCTCTACGACCTGCAACGCCGCCCGGTGGCGCGCGACCAGATCCTCGCGCAGGCCGACCGCAACCGCGCGCGCATGCGCGAGAAGGATGATGGCAAGCGGCGCGAGATGCTGGTCGGCATGCAGGCGCTGATCGCTGACCGGGGCAAGCTCAAGGCGCATCTGCTGAAGACCTCGATGATCGAGGGTTTGCGGCAGGCGGCGCTGGTGGTCAATTGAGGACCGTATCCTTGCTCCACCCTTCACACGATACGCAAGCATGAGCAAGTTCGGATCTTCCGGCGGCGGCCTGGTCTACTCCACCGACAGCGGCCGCATGTGCCCGACATGCCGCCAGCCGCTTGCGCAATGCACCTGTCGCACCGCAGTACCGCGGCCGATTGGCGACGGCGTGGTGCGCGTATCGCGGGAGACCAAGGGCCGCGGCGGCAAGGGCGTGACGGTGATCAAGGGCGTGCCGCTTGATGGCGACGCAATGAGCGCGCTCGGCAAGCAGTTGCGCACCACCTGTGGCACCGGCGGCACGGTGAAGGACGGCGCAATTGAACTGCAGGGCGACCATTGCGAGCGGGTGATCGAGTTGCTCAAACAGCGTGGCTGGCAGGTCAAGCGCGCCGGCGGCTGAGCAACAGCCACTCAACTGTCATCGCCAACGTGACACGCGATTCTTGCGCTGCCTGCGAGGAAGCGGTGCTCGATGAAGACAAACCTGCACCAGCCCGGCGATGCCCGATTTCAACCGTCAAGCAGTGAAGGTTGAAGTGAAGGCGACACAGGACGGAGACCGTTGGTACAAGAGGGTCTTGACAATCATCCCGCTCACTGCCCCGCCAGCACCAGATCCGCCCCCTTCTCCGCAATCATGATCGTGGTGGCGTAGGTGTTGCCCGAAATCATCGATGGCATCACCGAAGCGTCGATCACGCGCAGGGCGTCGAGACCTTTGACGCGCAAGGTTGCGGGATCGACCGGTGCATCACTGCCCGTGCCCATACGACAAGTGCCGACCGGGTGATAGACGGTGGAGCCGGTGTTGCGCGCGAAGTCAATCAACTCCTGGTCATTGCGGACATCAGTACCGGGCCAGGTTTCGCTCTCGATGTAAGTCGACAGCGGTGCTGCGCCATACAGGCGGCGCACGTATTTGATGCCGGCCAACAAGATCTCGACATCGCGCTCATCGGCCAGATAGTTGGGTTGGATCTCTGGCGCGGCGAAGGGATCGTTTGATGCGATGCGCACATGGCCGCGGCTGTGCGGGCGCAGTTGCTGCACGCCGCAGGTGAGACCGGGCAGGCGCTCCATCGCCGCCTGCCCCATCTTGCCGCGCTCGAAGCTGGCGGGGGCAAACAGCAGTTGCACATTGGGGCGCAGCGCAGGCTCTGCCGCACCGCCTGGCGTGGATGACTCCGCCGCCGCCCTGACTGATGACGCCGCAGCCGTCCCAGGCCCATGCCCGGCTGCACCGGCAACGCTGTCAGCGACATGGATGAACCCATAGGCATGCGCCACCGCGCTCGACAACACACCGCGCCGCGCGAACAGATACTTGAACACTTCGAGCGCCACGCGCGGCAGATGGGTGCGCTCGTTGATCGAGCCGGTGCCGCGCACGCGCGCAGCTACCCGGGCGGCATAGTGATCCACCAAATTCTCGCCCACCCCCGCCAGCGCATGGGTAAGGGCTACACCTGCCGCCTGCAACACGGCAGGGTCACCGACACCAGACAATTGCAGCAATTGCGGTGAATTGATCGAGCCGCCCGCGAGAATCACCTCGGCCGCAGCGCGCGCGACGCGCATCTGGCCTTGATGTCGATATTCAATCCCGGCGGCGCGGCGGCCTTCAAACACGATGCGCGCCGCGTGTGCATGCGTGCGCAGTGCGAGATTGGGCCGCGCCAACGCTGGCCCCAAATACGCATCGGCCGCACTCCAGCGCCGCCCGCTCTTCATCAGATATTGGTAGAACCCCGCACCGCGCTGGTCCCCCGAGTTGTAATCCGGATTGAGCGGCTCGCCCAACGTGTGCAACGCGCCGATGAACGCGGCGCACAGGGGGTGCCGCATGCGAGGGTCGTTGACCAGCAGCGGGCCTTCGCGGCCGCGCGTGGCGGTGCTCCCGTTGGCGCGGGTTTCCGCGTTGCGGAAATACGGCAACACCTGGTCCCAGCCCCAGCCGGCTGCGCCTTGCGCAACCCAATCGGCGTAGTCCTCGGCCTGACCGCGCACATAGAGGTGGCCGTTGATCGAACTGGAGCCGCCGAGCACGCGCCCGCGCGGACATGGAATCACGCGATTGCCGGTATGCGGTGCAGGCGCATTCGCATAGCCCCAGCCGACACTGTTGTCGAACATCGTGCGCGTGAAGCCGGCCGGCACCTTGATCCACAATTTGTTGTCGGAGCCGCCCGCTTCAAGCAGCAACACGCGATGACGGCCTGAAGCGGTGAGCCGGTTGGCAAGCACGCAACCGGCTGCACCAGCACCGACGATGACGTAGTCCCAGGTCTCCTGCGCACCCACCGGCGCTGCGCCCGCTTCAGACACGATGCGACACTGCGAGGCTCACTGCATCACCAGTTCGCGCGCATCACGCGCCGCATCGGCCACGGCGGCCTGTTCAATCAGCGGCCCTGCGCCCGCCACTGTGGCCCGCACCAGATAGCGCGGCAGGCCCGGCTCAAACGGCCGGCCGCGATGGAGCATGCAGCGGTTGTCCCAGATCAACAGGTCATGCGCCTGCCAGACGTGGGTGTAGACGAACCGGGGCTGCACCGCGAACGCCAGCAGTTGATCGAGCAGCGTGCGCGCCTCAGCTTGTGCCATGCCTTCAATGCCCGACACGTGCGAACCGATGTAGATCGATTTCTCGCCTTTGTCGGAAACGCGCACCAGCGGCTGGCGCACCGGCGGCACAGCGGCACGCTCTCCGGGCGTCACCGCCCGCGCATCGACCTGCGCGCGCGAATGGGAGAAATCGTGAATGGCGATTTTTCCCTCTGCGGCGTTCTGGAGTTCAAGCGGCAGGGCGCGCCAAACCGCGCGCAGGTTGATGAACTCGGTCTCGCCGCCCTTGGCCGGCACGATGCGGCCGGACAGCAGCGAGGCATGCGCCGGTACCGGCTTGAACGAAGAATCGCTGTGCCACAACTGATTGGCACGCGTGTTGAGCCACTGCCGGTGCGATGGTTCGACCACCGTGCCATCGGCGCCGATATTGGTCAGGATCACCACCTCGCTGCCTTGCCCTTGCGCACCGAGCCGGGTTTTTTCCAGCACCCCAAAGCGACGGCTGAAGGCGATTTGCTGCGCGTCATCAATCCGCTGCCCGCGCAGGATCACCAGCGCATGGCGCTCGAAGGCGTCACGAATATTCGTAAAGTCGGCATCAGACAAAGGCTGGCACAGATCAATGCCCGAAACGTTGATGCCAAACAAGGGATGCAAAGGTGTGAAGCTGAACATGGACTTTGGGGGCGCAATGAGTTTGCAGGAAGCCGCGGTAAAAGGCGGCAGGAACCCTGATCCAAGCCTGCCCTGATGAATACTACAGCACGAGATTGATCCGCTTACCAGCGAGTGATCAAGCTTCGCCGCACACAGGCTAAGCAGATGCACCGGTGACGCGCGCTGCGACGGCCTGCGGGTCGGTGGGCAACGCGTCGCCACGCCAGCATACATGGCCGTCCGGGCGCACCAGTACGAAGCGCTTATCGTACAGCGGCATCAGCTTGGCCGGCATGGTCTCGATGCCGCATATGGCGCCGCGCGTCACCAGCGCATCGACCAGCGCCTGGCCCTCGGCATTATCCGGCGCGCGCAGCAACACATAACCGCGCCCGAACCAGTCGAGCGTGCTCCGGCCGCGCACCGAGGTGTCGGCCGTCAGCCAGGCATGCGGCGCGCGCGAACCGGGCCAGGTCGAGGGCACCACCTGCATGAAATCGTCGGGCGGCTCGGGCGTGCCGTCGGCGCAGATCACTGGCGACTCCACATAGCGGTAGCCCAGGTGGGTGCCGGCGGAGTTGAACTGGCGTGCCATCCAGCGGATGCGTTGGGTGATGTAGGCGCGATGGGCGTCGCCGGCCGCCGAATCTTCCTCGATGACCGGTTCGATCTCGTCCATCACCATGTCGATCTTGTCGGAGTTATTGGCCGAGATCACGCTGTTGCGCACGGCCACCGGTTTGCGTTCTTCCTCGTAGCTTTCCAGCAGGTGCGCGCCGCCCCAGCCTTTGAGCGTGGCGTCGAGTTTCCAGCCCAGGTCGATGGCGTCGCCAATGCCGGTATTCATGCCGACCCCGCCGGTGGGCACGAAAAGGTGGGCGGCGTCGCCGGCCAGGAATACGTTGCCGGCGCGCCAGCGCCGTGCCACCGATTGATGGT
>JBEIFV010000149.1:0-14762 GCA_040382235.1 Burkholderiales bacterium | reverse complement strand
GTGATCGGCACGCCCAACATCATCACCACCGACATGGGCGGCACCTCGTTCGACGTCGGCGTAATCCACGACGGCAAGGCGATGGTGTCGTACAAGAGCCTGGTGCATCAGTACGAATACTTCCTGCCCAAGGTCGATATCGAGGCCATCGGTGCGGGCGGCGGCAGCCTGGCGCAGGTCGACGGCTTTTCGAAATCGCTGCGTGTGGGCCCGCAGAGCGCGGGTGCCGATCCCGGCCCGGCCTGTTATGGCCGCGGCAACACCACACCGACGGTGACCGACGCCGATGTGGTGCTGGGATACCTGGACCCCGACAATTTCCTTGGCGGCCGCATGAAACTGGACCGCGCCAAGTCGGTCGCGGCGGTGCAGGGCGTGGCCGACAAGCTGGGCCTGACCCTGATGCAGGCGGCCAGCGGCATCGCCAAGATCGCCGAGTACAAGATGGCCGACATCATCCGCAAGATGACCGTCGAGAAGGGTTACGATCCGCGCGATTTCGTGCTCTATGCCTTCGGCGGCGCGGGGCCGGTGCATGCCGGCGTATTCGGCTCGGAGCTGGGCGTGCAGAAGGTGATCGTGCCCTTGCGCGAAATCGCTTCCACCTGGTGTGCATTCGGCGCCGCCTCGGCCGACATCCTGCATGTCTATGAGCAGGTCGATATCCAGGGCTCGCCGTTCGATGCCGCCCGCATCAACGCGGTGCTGGGCGACCTGCAGGCGAGGGCGGATGCGCAAATGCTAAAGGACGGGATTCCGGCCGCCCGCCGCAAGTTTTCGTTTTCGCTCGACATGCGGCATCGCGGCCAGATCAACGAAGTCGAGGTGATGCTGGCGCAATCGCGCTTGAAGCCTTCCCAGCTCGAAGCCCTGCGCCAGCAGTTCTATACCCGCTATGAACAGCTGTATGGCAAGAACGCATCGTTCAAGAGTGCGCGCCTGGAGATCGTCACCTTGCGGGTGCGCGCCAGCGCGGCGACACCGCGGCCGAAGCTGCCGAAAGCCGCACGTCTGACCACGGTGATTCCCAAGGCGGCCAAATGCGGCAGCCGCCAGGTCTACTGGGATGACTTGAAGCGCGCGGTGAAGACGCCGGTGTTCGCCGGCGCGGCGCTCATGCCCGGCAACAAGCTCAAGGGGCCGTGCGTGGTGGAAACCGCGCAAACCACCGTCGTGGTGCATCCGGGGCGCAGCCTGCGCGTCGATGCCTGGGGCAATTTCGAGATCACTTTTGCAAAGGCGCTTACAGCATGAACGCACCCGATCCAGGCTTGCGCCTGCGCCGTGTCAGCGAAATGAAGGACACCAAATTCGACGGCAGGACCTACGGCTATGTGCCGCCGAAGAAGCTTGCCATCGACCCGAAGCTGAAGCTGCACACCAAGTTCCAGAAGACCATCGACCCGATCACCTATGAAGTGATCCGCCATTCGCTGTGGCATGTGAACGAAGAGCATGGCGCGACCATCCAGCGCATTTCCGGCTCGCCGGTGGCGATGTATGCGCTCGACCTCAACCCTTCGATCCTCACCGAAGACGCCGAGTTCGTCTATTTCGGCCCCTACATGCAGTACATGTCGGGCGTGACCGACACCCAGGTCAAGTGGATCCTCGAATACCGCAGCGACAACCCCGGCATTCGCGACGGCGACATGTTCCTGGCCAACGATCCCTGGGTCGGTGCCGCCCACCAGCAGGACGTGATGCTGATCTGCCCGGTGTTCTGGAAGGGCGAACTGTTCTGCTGGGTCACCAACTGCCTGCACCAGTACGACATCGGCGGCATCACGCCGTCTTCATTCTGCGGCTCGGCCGAGAGCGCCTTCGAGGAAGGCATCTGCATGCCGCCGGTGAAGATCATCGAAGGCAACGAGATCCGCCGCGATATCGAGGAGCTGTACCTGCGTTCCTCGCGCAAGCCGGACGCGGTGGCGCTCGACTTTCGCGCGCAGCTGGCCGGCAACATCACCGCGCGCGACCGCATCCTGCGCCTGATCAGGCGCTATGGCCCGGAGGTGGTCAAGGGCGTGATGAAGCGCATCATCGATGTCAGCGAGCTGGCCTTTCTGGACAAGTTGAAGCGCCTGCCCGACGGCGTCTACCGCGATCGCTCCTATGTGGAATGCTGCCGTCCCGGCGATCGCCGCACCCATACGGTGATGCTGACCATGATCAAGAAGGGCAACAAGCTGACCTTCGAGAACGAGGGCACGGCACCGCAGGATGGCGCCATGAACGCCACCTACTCGGGCTGGCGTGGCGCCATCATGGTGGCGCTGAACCAGTTGCTGTGCTGGGACCAGTATTTCGCCATCGGCGGCGCCTTGCGCCATGTCGATTTCGATCCGACGCCCGGCACCTTCACCTGCGCGACCTATCCGGCGTCGGTCTCGACCGCGCCGGTGCAGGCGATGGAAATATCGCTATACCCGGCCTACAACGTGTTGTCGAAGCTGTTGTTTTCCGACCCCAAGATGCGCGAAGACATCATGTGTATCGGCGGCACCAGCCAGTGGCCGGCAACGATTTTTCGCGGTATCGATCAATGGGGCGAGCGCTACGGCTACCTGCTGGTCGACCCGATCGGCGGCGCCATCGGCGCCTTTTCGACCGGCGACGGCATTTCCAACGGCGGCCAGTCGCGTACCCCGATCTGCCGGCTGCCCAACGTGGAGCACAACGAGCAGTCGTTCCCGGTGCTGATTTTGTATCGCAAGGAAGTGA
Source organism: Burkholderiales bacterium (assembly GCA_040382235.1). Lineage (GTDB taxonomy): Bacteria > Pseudomonadota > Gammaproteobacteria > Burkholderiales > JAEUOS01 > JAEUOS01. The sequence goes on along the minus strand of JBEIFV010000149.1, from coordinate 12,038 downwards.
TCGACTCCGGCGGCGCCGGCCGCTGGCGCGGCGGGCTCTCCGCCGAGACCTGCTTCATTCCGCATCGCACCGAGTCGATGACCCACGACACCCTGTCCTCCGGAAATGCGATTCCAACCTCGACCGGCATGATGGGTGGGTATCCAGCGACGGTGAACGTCTACAAGTTCCGGCGCGACACCGACATCCGCAAGCGCCTCAAGGACCGCGACCTGATCGGCGACATCAGCGAAGTCACGGGCGAGGTGGTGGAACTGCAGTTGCGCCAGCAGGATTTCCTGCAGCGCCCCGACGATGTGTACTCGGTGATCTGGACGGCGGCCGGGGGCTTCGGCGATCCGGCCGAGCGCGATGCCGAACGGGTGGCCAAGGATGTGCTGGAGAACGGCGCGGTGTCGGTGGCTGCGGCGCGCGAGATCTACGGCGTGGTGATCAGCGAAGACGCGGGTCTCGATGTGAAGGCAAGCGAGAAGTTGCGTGCCGAACGACGCCGGGCGCGCATACGCAAGAATGGACGTGCGAAGGTGCTGGGCGGAAAAGTGAGGGCGCAGATCACCGACAACCTGGCGGTGCGCCGCGAGGCCGATGGACTGCACGTGTGCTGCAGCAAGTGTGCCACCGACCTGGGTCCGATTGGCGAGAACTACAAGGATCACGCGGTGCGCCAGGACAACGACATCCGGCATTGCAATCCGAACGTCGGCGATTACAAGCGCTACATCGATGAGCGGCCGGTATTCCGGCAATTCTTCTGCCCCGGTTGCGGCGCCTTGCTGGAGAACGAGATCGCGCGCGAGGGCGACCCGGTGCTGCGCGATATCGAGCTCAGGATGCGCTAAAGCGGGCGGCGCCGCCTGCGGCAGGTGGTCCCCCGCCTGCGGCAGGTGTGCCCGCCTGCGGTCCGGCCGCTCAGTTCATCAGTCGCTGCAGCAGGCCGTTGGTGCCGGCCAGGCGCTCGGACAGCAGTGCCACGATCGCGTAATGCAGGGCGTTGGCCAGTGGCGGGTCGCGCTGCTCCATTTCGCGCAGCTTTTCCGCCGTGAGGATGAAGGCGTGGGTGTCATGGTCGGCGATGGTCGAGGCGCTGCGCGGCTGTTTCAGGTACAGGCCGATCTCGCCGATCATGGTGCCCATGGTCATCGAGCGCAGGCGGATCGAGCGACCGTCGGCAAACGCTAAGCGCACGGTGACGCGGCCGGATTCGATGAAGATGATTTCGGTGGGCGGACCACCCTGCCTGACCAGGTACTCGCCCGCCTTGTAGGTGTGCGGGGTCAGGTAGGCCTTGAAGGCGGAGAGGGGCGTGCCGGCGGGCAGGGCGGCGGCGATCTTGTCCCAGATCGAGAAGTCCACCGGCAGTTTCGGGGCATTGTCGCCTTCGAGCACCTTTTCCTCGCAGTACTCCAGCGCGAAGTCGAGGTCGGGAAAAAAGGTGACGTTGAGGATGTCGGGGTCGACACCGGCCTGCTTGAACTGGTGCTCGATACTCTCGTTCATGCGCGTGAAGATCAGTTCACAGCCATTGCGCTCGCAATAAGCGTGGATCTTGGCGAACGCCGACATGGCCGATGAATCGCTGGCGGGAACATCGCGAAAATCCAGGATCAGGTGGCGCACCGGCCGCTCCCCCGGGTGGCTGATCAGGTGCTGGATCTGTGTCAGCACAGAGTAGGCGGTACCGAAAAAGATGAACCCTTCGAGTTTGATCACGCGGATGGTGTCGCCGCGCTCCTTGAGCGTCGCCAGCACCGCCGGACTGCGATCGACGTTGCTGCGGTATTCCGATCCGGTCAGTTCCTGCCGGATCACCCGTACCCGGCTGTAGCTGAGCACGAAGATCGCCATGGCCACCGCCAGGCCGACGGCCACGCCGGCCAGTATGCCGACGCTGCCGATCACCGCCACGATCAGGCAGACGATGATGTAATCCTGTCGCGGCAGCTTGTGCCAGCCGTCGTACAGCCATTCGAGCAGCAGCCCGGCGCCCATGCTCAACAGCAGGCCGCCTAGTATTCCCTTTGGCATGTAGGCCAGGGCGGCAGACCCTGCCAGCAGGGCGATGGCGCACATGATGCCGGCGGTCACGCCGATCCAGCGGCTGTTGGCGCCCATGCGATAGCCCAGGAGCGAGGCCGACAGGGCGTGGAAACCGACCGTGCCGCCGAGCAGCCCGGAGGCCAGGTTGGCAGCGCCGGTGGCGCGCAGTTCGCGGTTGATGTCGAGATCGCCGCGGGTGGCCAGTTCCAGCCCGCTGGCATTGAGCAACAGCGCCACCACGCTCACCAGCACGATCGCGCCGAAAGTCGGGATCTGCGGAACCAACAGATGCCAACTTTCGGTAGGCAACCGCGCCCAGGCCGGAAAATCCAGCCCGCCGCGTTCCGGAAAAGGCCCCAGCAGGAGGCCGGCGGCCTGGGCGTCCGCCATCGGCACGCCGAAAGCCATCACCCCCAGGTGATACACCAGAACACCGGCAAACAGCATGCCCGGCACCAGTAGGGCATGGCTGAAGCGGCGCAGCACCAGCAGGAGGATGATGCCGAACGCAAGACCCGGTATCCAGCGTGCTGCGCGCATCGGCTCGATGAGCATGTCGAAGCGGAGCTTGGAGAGCTCCACACCGGTCAGGACACTGCCGGCGCCCATCAGGACGAGCAAACCCGAGCCTGCCAGAAAGCCGCCGATGACCGGATAGGGAATGAAGCGCACCAGCGCCCCCAGCCGGTACACGCCCAGGCCATAGAAGACCAGGCCGGTGATGATGGCCGCCACGTTGGCGCAGGCCAGCACCAGCAGGATGACCAGCGCCGGTTCGGCTTGATACTGCATGGATGCGGCCATGCTGGTGGCCATCACGCCCAGGATGACCGCCGGGCCATCCTGCACTTGTGCCACCGCGCCCGGATAGGTGCTCAGCATGGCCACCGCCGCCGCCAGCACCGCGCCACCAATCAGCAATACCTCGAGCGCGGGAGCGATGCCCGCGGCCCCCAGCGAGCCGGGCATGATCAGGGTCATCATGGCAGCCGAACCGAGGATGGTGCGGATGCCCGCGATCAGGCCGGCCGAAATGCTGGTGACGAATTGCTGCAGGTTGATCGCCATTGCGCGGCAGGATCCCCGGATTGGGCGAGAGTATCAACTCTCTGTGAGATGATCGGCCAAACTATAAGGCGCCACATCCGACTCCGGGGGGCGTCTCCTCGCTTCAACTACTCGCGGCCCGCTATGTTGCAGGCTCGCGGCGATTATAGGTTTTTGTCAGGCAATAGACCATGCTGCGAAGCAAAGATTTAAGCAGAATCGAGGAGATCCATCAGCGCCTCGCACCTCTCTTTCCAGGCTCGACGGGCATGCGCGTGGCCGCACTTGCGCCGGCGCCGGGTGTGGTGGGCGGTGCGACCCGGGCCGTGCTCCAGCGGCGGCCCGATAGTCGGGCTGCCGCCCGGGCAGGGGTTGCACGCAGCGGAGCGGTAGCATTTCAACTATGACAACAGCATTGAATCTGGTCCGTGAAGGCGTGTTGAACACGCCGGCGACATAGCGGGCGGCAGGCGAAGCATATGCAAGCAAGCTACCGTGAGGCGCCTGGCGCTGCGAGCACCGATGATGCCGGGGGCGCCTGGCAGGCGTTTGCCAATGCGGCCACGCGCGATGCGCAGGGCGCATCCTGGTTGGCCGCGCTGTGCGGCATGCTGCCCGAGGCGCGCGCCGGCCTGCTGCTGATCGGCCGGGCCGATGATGGCTTCGCACCGCTGGCGATGTGGCCGCCGGGCAGCGACTTGCAGCACCTGGGAGGCGTGGCGCAGGAGGCGCTGGCCCAGCGGCGCGGTGTGGTCGACCGTTCCGACCCCGCTGCGATCAAGGTGGCGTACCCGCTGGTGGGCGACGCCGAATTGTTCGGCGCGGTGGTGCTCGATCTGGGGCTTGCAGACGAGGCCGGCCTGATGCGCGCGATGCGCCTGATCCACTGGGGCGTGGGCTGGCTGATCGACACCCATTCGCGCCAGACCGTCGCCTTGCTGGAAGGCAGGCTCGAACGTGCCGGCTTTGTGTTCGACACCGCCATGGCAACCGTGGCGGAAAAGAGCTTCGACACCGCGGCGCTGACCGCGGCCAACCGGGTCGCATTGCGCTTCGCCTGCCACCGCGTATTGCTGGGGGTCGAGGAAGGCAAGACCGTGCGCGTAGTCGCGGTGTCGCACTCCGCCTGGTTCGATACCAAGACCAACGTCATGGCCCTGGCCGCGCAGGCGATGAACGAAGCCTTCGACCAGCGCGCGCGCATTTGCGTGCCCGAAGCGGCCGCCGGCGGCAGCGTGGTCTCGCATGCCCTGGAGCGCTATGCCGCCGAAAGCGGCAGCCGATTCCTGTGCGCGATGCCGATCGAGGCCGGCAACGAGGTTGCCGGCGCCTGGCTGCTGGAGCGCGACGAACCCTTCTCGGATGCGGATACCGAGGCACTCGAGGCGGTCAGCCTGGCCTTGGCCGGTGTGCTGGAGCTCAAGCGGACTTCCGAGCAAAGCCTTGCCACCCACACCCGGCGCGTCGCCGCGCGCGGCTTCATGCACCTGACCGATACCTCGCGCCCGGGCCTGAAGCTGATCGCGGCGCTCTGCGCGCTTTTGCTCTTGATACTGGCGTTCTTTCCGGTCACCTACCGGGTGCATTCGCGCGCCATCGTCGAGGGCGGCGTGCAGCGGGTCGCGGTGGCGCCGTTTCAGGGCTACATTCGCGAGGCGCCGGCGCGCGCCGGCGATATCGTCAAGAGCGGCCAGACCCTGGCGGTGCTGGATGACCGCGACTTGCGCCTGGAGCGGGTGCGCTGGGAATCCGAACTCGAGGTGGCGATACGGCGCGGCAACGAAGGCATGGCCAAGTCCGACCGGGTAAACGTGCGCCTGGCCGCGGCGCAGGCCGACCAGGCCCGTGCGCAGCTCGACCTGGTGCTGGAAAAGCTGGCGCGGGTGCGCGTGAGCGCGCCCTTCGACGGCGTGGTGGTGCGCGGCGACCTGACACAGGAGCTGGGTTCGCCGGTGGAGCAGGGCAAGGTGCTGTTCGAGATCGCACCGCTTGAATCCTGGCGCGTGATTCTCAAGGTGGACGAGCGCGACATCGCCCAGGTGCGCACCGGCGCGCCGGGCGACGTGGTACTGACCAGCCTGCCGGGGCAGGCGATCGCGCTCAAGGTCAGGCAGGTGACGCCGGTATCGACCGCCGAGGAGGGGCACAACTACTTTCGCGTCGAGGCCGAATTGCCGCAGGGGGCGACCAAGCTGCGCCCCGGCATGGAGGGCATTGCCAAGATCCACGCCGGCGAACGCAGCCTGTTGTGGATCTGGACCCACCGCATGGTCCACTGGATCCGCCTGGCGATCTGGGAGTACACGCCTTGAGCTGCAGTGCCGTGCCGGCGCCTTGCGCTGTTGGCGTCCGTGGCGCGGCCGGCGGCATGCGGCCATGAGCAAGCTCACCGCACTGTTGTCGTCGAACTGGTATCGCGTGGCGCACCTGAAGCCGCGCCTGCGCGGCCATGCGCGCATCCACCGTCATGCCTACCGCGGCGCCATCTGGTATGTGGTGGAAGACCGGGTGGCGGCCAAGTATCACCGCTTCAACCCGGCCGCCTATCGGGTGATCAGCCTGCTCGACGGCAAGCGCAGCATGGAGCTGGTGTGGCAGCGCCTGACCGAACCCTTGGCCGACGACACGCCGTCGCAGGAGGAAGTGATCCGCCTGATCGGACAGATGCACGAGTCCGACCTGATCCAGTTCGATGTCGATCCCGACGTGGCGGAACTGTTCGAACGGCGCGGCAAGCAGCAAAAGCGCCAGCTAGCCAGCCGCTACCTGAATCCGGTGGCGCTGCGCTTTTCAATCTGGGACCCCGACCGCTTCCTCACGCACGCCGTGGCCTGGCTCAAGCCGCTGGCCGGCTGGCGTGGCGTGCTGCTGTGGCTGGCGGTGGTGCTGCCGGCGCTGGTGCTGGCGCCGGTCTACTGGCCGGACCTGACGCGCAATTTCGGCGAGCAGTTGCTGACCTTCGACAACATCCTGGTGATGCTGCTGATCTTTCCGCTGATCAAGGCCTGCCATGAGCTGGCGCATGGCCTGGCGGTCAAGGCCGGCGGCGGCGAGGTGCACGACATGGGCATCATGCTGCTGGTGTTTTTTCCGGTGCCGTATGTGGACGCTTCCAGTTCCTCGGCCTTTCCCGGCAAGTATTCGCGCATGCTGGTGGGCGCGGCCGGCATGCTGGCCGAGCTCTTCATCGCCGCGCTGGCGTTCGGCGTGTGGCTGTTCCTCGAGCCCGGCGTGGTGCGTTCGCTGGCCTACAACGTGATCATCCTGGCCAGCATCACCACCATCATCTTCAACGCCAATCCGCTGTTGCGCTACGACGGCTACTACATCCTCGCGGACTGGCTGGAGATTCCCAATTTCGGCGGCCGTGCCAACCGTCACTGGCAATACCTGGCCGAGCGATACGTGTTCGGTGTGTCGCAAAGCGAGCCGCCGCCTGCCACCCCGGCCGAGAAGCGCTGGTTTTTGCCCTATGCGCCGCTGGCATTCGCCTACCGGATGTTCGTATTGATCGGCATTTCGATTTTCCTGGCACAACAGTACTTCGTGCTCGGCGTGCTGCTGGCGATCTGGGGCGCGGTCGCCAGCATCGGCATCCCGCTCGGGCGCGGCCTGGTGACGATCTTCACCGGGCCGCAATACGCTGCGCATGCCGGGCGCGTGCGCGCGGTGCTTCTGGGGGGCACGGCGCTGGTGTTGTTGTTCCTGTTCGTGCTGCCGATGCCGTATCACACGCCGACCGAAGGCGTGGTGTGGTTGCCCGAGCAGGCGGTGCTGCGTGCCCGCGCGGCGGGCTTTGTGCAAAGCGTCGATGCCGCACCGGGCGCGCAACTGGTGGCCGGCACCCCGGTCCTGCGCGGCGAGGATCCGGCGCTGGCGGCCAACATTCGTTCGCAGGCCGCGCGCCTGGAGGAAGCGCGCAGCCGCTACGACGCCGCATGGGGCGTGCGACCGGCCCAGGCCGGGCAGCTCGAAGAAGAGGTGCGGCGCGAGGAAGCCGCGCTTGCGCGCATCCGCGAGGACGAGCGCAACCTGGTTCTGCGGGCGCAGGCGGCCGGCGCCCTGGTGATGGAGCAGCCCAACGACATGCCGGGCCGCTACCTGAAAAAGGGTGACGTCGCCGGCTACGTGGTGGGCGAGTACCAGCCGCTGGTGCGGGTGGTGGTGCCGCAATCGCTGGTCGACCAGGTGCGCCTGACCACGCGCGCCATCGAGATCAAGATGCCGCAGGACATGGCGTCGACCTGGCCGGCACGCCTGATTCGCGCGGTGCCCAAGGCCGGCCGCGACCTGCCCAGCCCGGCGCTGGGAAAGGGTGGCGGCGGCAGCATCGCGGTCGATCCGCAGGACACGCACGGACTCAAGTCGCTCGAGTCGCTGTTCGAATTCGAGCTCGAACTGCCCGCCGAGGTGCCGGGCAAGCACATCGGCAGCCGCGTCTACGTGCGCTTCGAGCATGCGCCCGAGCCGATCGGCTGGCGTGCCTGGCGCGCCCTGCGGCGCATGTTCCTGTCGCAGTTCCAGGTTTGATCGGCGGCAGCACAGCATGGCCAGCATAGCCGGGCGCGCCGCTTCGCGCAGCATGTATCCGGAGCGCGCCGAGCCTAAGGAAAATGCGCTCGACCAGTGGGCGCGCGCCACGGTCGGCGGGCTGTGGGCGCGGCTGACGCCGTCACGCGCGCGCTTGCGAAAGCTGGCGCATGCCGCTTCCGCGCTGGGTGCCGATGCTGCCGCCCTGTCCGACGATGCCATACGCAGCCGCATGCGCGCGGTGGCGCGCGACGCGCTGGACCAGCCGGAGGCTACCGCGCAGGCGTTCGCCCTGGTGCGCGAAGCCTGCACGCGCAGCCTGGGCAAGACGCCGTACGACGTGCAGTTGATGGGCGCGGCCACGCTCTTCGCCGGGCGCCTGGCCGAAATGCAGACCGGCGAGGGCAAGACCCTGACCGCGGCGCTGGCGGCCTGCATCGCCGGCGTGGCGCGCGTGCCCACCCATGTGGTCACCGTCAACGACTACCTGGCAGAGCGCGATGCCGCCGAGATGACGCCGCTCTATGCATTCTTCGGCCTTGATGTCGGCACCATCGTCACCGGCATGAGCCTGGAAGCGCGCCGCCGTGCCTATTCCCGCAGCGTCACTTATTGCACCAACAAGGAACTGGTGTTCGACTACCTGAAAGACCGGGTCAGCGCCGGTGGCATGGCCAGCCGCGCACAGCTGATGGTGCGCTCGCATGTAGACGGGCGTGCCGGCAGCGGGCTGTTGTTGCGCGGCCTGCACTTCGCCATCGTCGACGAAGCCGACAGCATCCTGATCGACGAGGCGCGCACGCCATTGATTTTGGCCGCCGGCGGCGACAGCACGGCCTCGCCCGAGGTCTACGAACAGTCGCTGACGCTGGCGCGCCAGCTGCAGCCGGTGCTGCATTACGAACTGCGTGCCGACCGCCGCGAATTGCATCTGACCGCCGCCGGCCGCGCGCGCGTGGCCGCCGACAGCATTGGCCTGGGCGAAGCCTGGACCGCCGGACATGCGCGCGAACACCTGGTGGCACAGGGGCTGCGCGCCCTGCACCTGTTTCACCGCGACCAGCATTACGTCGTGGGCGACGGCAAGGTGCACATCGTCGACGAGTACACCGGGCGCATCCTGGACGGGCGCAAGTGGGAGCAGGGCCTGCATCAGCTGATTGAAACCAAGGAGGGCTGCGTCTTGTCCGACCAGACCGTGACGCTGGCGCGCATCACCTATCAGCGTTTTTTCCGCCGCTACCTGCGTTTGTCCGGCATGACCGGCACCGCGCGCGAGGTCGAGCGCGAGATTCGCGCGGTGTATGCACTGGCGACCCAGACCATTCCGACCAACCGGCCCGGGATGCGGGTGACGTTCGCACCCGAATGCTGCAGCGACGAGGCCGCCAAGTGGGCGCGCGTGACCGAAGAGGCGCGCCGCATGCATCACCTGGGGCGCCCCGTCTTGATCGGCTCGCGTTCGGTCGAGGCCTCCGAGCGGCTGTCGGCGGCGCTCCAAGCCGGTGGTTTGACGCACCGGGTGATCAATGCGCGCCAGGATGCCGACGAGGCGGCGATCATCGCCCAAGCGGGTGCTGCCGGCATGATCACGGTGGCCACCAACATGGCCGGGCGCGGCACCGACATCCACCTGGGCGCCGGCGTCATCGAAGCCGGCGGCCTGCATGTGATCCTCACCGAGTACCATGATTCGTCGCGCATCGATCGCCAGTTGTTCGGCCGTTGCGCCCGGCAGGGCGATCCGGGCAGTGCGCAGGCCGTGGTGGCCTGCGATGACGCGCTGTTCGTCGATCACGGCGGGCGACTCTATGTGCGGCTGATGCGCCTGTTCCCGCGCGGGCTGCCGCCGCCGATGATTGGTATGCTGCGCGCCTACGTGCAACGGCGGGCACAGCGCATGCATGCGCGCACCCGACGCGACACCCTCAAGCAGGATCGCAAGCTCGATGCGATGCTGTCGTTTGCCGGCAACCAGGTTTAGGTCCAAGATGACCAAGATGAAATCCATTTTTTTGTTCGCCACCATCCTCCTTGCGCCGCTCGCAAGCGCGCAGGACAAGGGCCACGAATGCCTGATCGAGCCGTGGCAGCGCATCGAAATTCGCAGCCCGGTCGAAGCGCTCATCGCCAACATTCCGGTCGATCGTGGCGCCGTGGTCAAGAAAGGGCAGCTGGTGGTGGCGCTGGACGCGACCATCGAAGAGGCCGCACTTGAATCGGCGCGCTTTCGCGTCAAGATGCAGGGGCAACTCAACACGGCTGAATCGCGCCTGATCTTCGCGCGCATCAAACACAAGCGGCGCGACGAGTTGCAACAGCAGAATTTCGTCTCCGCCCACGACAAGGACGAAGCCCTGGCCGAATTGCGGGTGGCCGAAGCCGGCATGCTGGAGGCGCGCGAGAATCATCAGGCGGCGGTGCTCGAAGTGCGCAAGCTCGAGCAGCAGGTGCGCACGCGCCGCCTGCTGAGCCCGTTTGACGGCCTGGTCACCGAGCGCATGCAGCATCCCGGTGAACTGGCGCAAACCGGAGAGAGCGCGCGGCCGATTCTCAAGCTGGCGCAAACCAGCGTGTTGCGGGTCGAGGTGCTGCTGCCGGCCAACCTTTACGGCACCATCAAGGCCGGACAGAAAGTGGAGGTCGAGCCGCAGGGTCCGCAGCGCGGACCCTATAGCGCGGTGGTGCACGTGGTCGATCGCGTGGTGGATTCGGCCAGCGGCACCTTCGGGGTGCGGCTGTCATTGCCCAACCCGGCCGGCAGCATTCCCGCCGGCATCAAGTGCCGGGTGCGCTTCACGCGCTAAAAGCACAAGGGTGCGCACCCAGGCGTGCGCGCCGGTTGCTCAAGAGGCAATCGCATGGCCCGGGGCATGCTTGCTGACGCAGCGGCGAGCGGCGGAAAAATCTGGCGGGCCTACACGTTTTCATGACGCGGCGCCAGCGAAAACTCGCCTCGGCGATGGTCCTATCGGGCTATTCCCCATTGAGCACAAAGCTCGCATAATTCAAATGTTAAAAAGGGTCATAAAGTGACGTCAATTGCAAGGTTTGATCCTGATCATGGATGAAGTTTCTTTGTATTCAACGGTTTATGTTTTTCCCGTGGAAGGCGGCAATGCGCTGGGGAATGCTCTGACGGTGGGTGTGGCGGCCCCGGAATGCAGTAACGGGTGTGGTGCACGGCAGCAAGCATGCAGGCAGATCATCGCAAGGTGTTGATTTGGCAAGAAAGAGAATCAGTTTCATGGGAATTTGACTCCGTCGGCGTAAAGCGCAGGCACCCGCAGGGTGCCGCCAACCTACGCCGCCGGCCGTAGCAGCTGGGAAGTGTTTTTGCGCATCTGGCAAGCCGGATGCGTGGATTCGGGGGCACGACATGGGACTACCTTCAATCGCCGAGCGCGTTCAGGCCCGCTTTCGCGGAATCTTCTCCGGTCGAAACCCCCGCCCGCCTGCTGCGACGGTGCCGCCGGCGCGGCGCAAGCTGCTGTTCGAAGCGCTCGAACCGCGCCTGTTGCTCTCGGCCAGCCTGCCGGGCGCCGAGGCCGCCGCCAATCTGGTCGTCAAGGGCCTCTACGACAACGCCGCCACGGCGCTGACCCAACTGCAACTGGACCGCTCGGTGCCGCGCGTGGTGAGCCTGGATGGCGGTAACGCGCTGGTGGGCACCAACAGCGACAACCGCTGGGTCATGACCGGCGCCGACCAGGTCGAACTCAACGGCCAGCGCTTCGACGACATCGCCTACCTGGTGGGCGGCGCGGATAACGAAGATACGTTCGTGCTGGCCATTGGCGGCAGCCTGTCCGGCGGCATGCATGGCGGCCCCGGCGGCTTCGATACGCTGGTGATCGATGGTGGCAGTTTCACCGACACCTCCTATCGCACCAGCGGGCCGGATTCAGGGGCGGTGGTGCTTGATGGCGAGTCGATTCTTTACGCCGGGCTGGAACCGGTGGTTGACAACACCGTGGCGGCGATCAAGAGCTTCAACCTGTCAAGCCTGCCGCCGACTCCATTCGGCTCGGCCGGCAATGACAACATTCGTATCGACAACGTTGGTCTCGACAGCTACCTGGTCGACAGCCTCAACGCGACCTTCGAGGACCACACCATCAGGGCGCCGTCGCTGCGCCTCTCGCTCGACACCGGCGCCGGCGCCGACACCATCCTGTTCGATGCACTTCTGTTTCCGACGCCGGACCTGCTGATCGATGGCGGCGCTGATATCGACACCATTGACTTGAGCGGCCGCAGCGCGCCGCTGTCGGTGGTGCGCTTTGGCGACGGTAGCGCGGTGCTGACCGACGGCACCCACTTTGTGCGCGTGCGCAACGTCGAGAATTTCATCGGTGCGGCGGCGACGATCACGCAGCAGGGCATTCCGGCCTGGAATGAAGAAGGTCCGGGACCTGTGACCG
>JBEIFV010000148.1:0-14847 GCA_040382235.1 Burkholderiales bacterium | reverse complement strand
GATGCGGATGCCTTCGGGATCGCGGAAATAAATCGATATCGCGTTGCCGTGGGTGGCCGGCTGGATTTCGCTCACCGACGGCTCGGCCTTGAGCTTCGGATACAGGGCGCGCAGGTAGGCAAGCCCCGGCACGCGGAACGAAACCTGGTTGACGATGACGTAATCGTTGTTGTCCGGCCGCCCGCTGGCCAGCACGATCTGGTGGTGTTCCTCCGGGTCGCGCGAGAGGAATACCAGGTCGACCGGCCCGCGCGGCGTGTCCAGATTGCCGCGGTCGGTGACGATGAAGCCCAGTACGCGCTTGTAGAAGTCCTCCATTTTTGCGAGGTCGCGCACGTAGAAACCGACATGACTGAAGGATGGTCCGGATTGGGTGAAATTGCTCACGATGAATCCTTTGGAGGAAATGGCGTTGTCAGGAATGGCCGGGAGCGACATGGCTGGCCCTCGACACATTGGTACTGGCGATGGCGGCGACGCTGCCGGCCTTGAACTGCTGCCAGTGCGCCAGCGTGGCGCGGGCGTCGCGGCGGAAGGCGGCGAAGTCGGCCGGGGAGCGCGCGACATTGGTTGTGAGTTCCAGCTTGAGGCCGTTGGGGTCGACGAAATACAGCGAGCGGCAATAGCCGTGATCGATCTCGCGCAAGGCCACGCCATGCGCGGCCAAGCGTTGCTTGAACAGCTCGATCGTCGCGTAACCCTGCACTTCGAGAGCGATGTGGTGGACCAGGCTGTCGCGCGGTTCGAGCTGGTTTGCCTCCAGGCTCGCGAAGTAATCCGGATAGTCGAAGAAGGCCAGGCAGGTGCCGTCGGCCATCTCGAAAAACAGGTGCAGGTAGGCCGACTGCGCGCCGCTGCGCGGATGGGTCGACTCCTGGATCGCGGCGACCAGAGGCATGCCCAGCACGTCTTCATAGAATTGGCGGGTCTCCTCGGCGTCGCGGCAGGCGAAGGCGTGGTGGTGCAGGTTGCACACCGGGTTGCCGGCGGGGTCGATTTTTTCGCGCCGGAAGGACAGGTCGTATGGCATTGGTATACCTCGCTTCAGGATGGCGCGGTGGCGCCGCGCTCGGCGGCGATCTTGTCGTCAAGCATGCGGCGCGCACGTGCCGAGCCGCCGTCGCCGACGGTGAAGCCGTTGAATTTGAAAGCCTCGCCAGCGGCCTTGATGCGCTGGTGCGCGGCTTCAATCACCGGGCGATCCTCTTCGTCGAAGGCCTTGGTGCCGAAGGCTATCAATCGGTCGGAGTAATCCTGGTCGTCCAAAAGGAAGTCACGCGCGAAGGCGAAGTGATAGCGCGTGCTGTCGGCGGACTCCGGGGTCAGCAGGTGCGCGCTCGGCAGATGGCCGCCTTGCTGGCGCGGCCGGTCCGGCACCATCGCGGCCAGGTCGAGCAGCAGGTTGCAGGGTGCGCGCCACGACATGTTGGATTCCTGGTCGATGCGTTCGGAATGCTTCCAGACATTGCGCCAGACCGGCGACGGCACCAGGTTCATCACCTTGCGCAGCACCGTCACACGCTCGCCCTCGACCACCACGCTCGACTTCACCGAGCCCGAGGAGCCCGCGGTGCCCACTGTATTCGCATGCAGATACTCGGCATGGCTCAAGTCGAGCAGGTTGTCCATCACCAGGCGGTAGTCGGCTTTGACCACCATGCTGCCGCGGACCACCGCGTAAGCCGGATTGTCCGGGGCGAACCAGGAGTAGTCGGGGATCGCGGCGATGTCGGCCTTGTCCATATCGCCCATCCAGACCCACACGATGCCGTGTGCGGCATGCGCCGGAAACGGGGTCGCGGCAAGGCGTTCCGGCCGGCCACCGTCGGTGTGCGGGTTGTGCACGCAGGCTCCGGAGCAATCGAAGCGCAGGCCGTGATAGGCGCATTGCAGATTGCCGTCGACCACCCGGCCCATGCTCAAGGGCACGCCGCGGTGCGGGCAGCGGTCGCGCAATGCGCCAATGCTGCCATTCGCGCCGCGGAACAGGGCGACCGGAACGCCCACGATCATGCGTTCCAGCGGGCGTTCCGTCAAATCGCTCTCCCAGCAAGCCACATACCATCCATTGCGCACAAAATCCATGTCAGCCTCCTTTTCCGGGTTCAGGCATTTGTCGTTTGAAAACAGATCGCTTGTGCGGCTACTTGAGAGCCGCCGGAAGCCACAGCACGATGACCGGAAACACCGCCAGCAGCGCCAGCAGCAGCAGGTCGGCGATGATGAAGGGTGTCACGCCGCGATAAATGGTGCGCATCGGAATGTCCGGTGCCAGGCCGTGCAGGATAAAGACGATGATCCCCACCGGCGGAATGATCATGCCCAGTTCGATCACGATCACGTTGATGATGCCCCACCAGATCGGGTCGTAGCCCAGGTTGGTTACCACCGGCAACGCGAAGGGCAGGGTGATCAGCATGGCGGCGATCTCGTCGAAGATCGCGCCCAAAAGCAGGTAGGCCACAAGCATGGTGAAAATCACCGCGAGCGGCGGTACCTGCATGGAGCCGATCAGCTTGATCAATGCATCGGGCACGCGGGCGGCGGTGATGAAGTAGGTGAACACCGAAGCGCCGATCAGGATCATGTAGATCATCGCGGTGGAAGACGCGGTGTCCTTCAAGCCACTCCACAGCACCGCACGGTTGAGCCGACCACGCGCGAAAGCGAAAATCAGCGACAGCACCGCCGCCACCGACGCGGCCTCGTTGACCGTGAATACGCCGCTGTAAAGGCCGATGAATACCGTCGCCATCAGCACCATCACCGGCGCGGCACGCTTCAATGCCGCCACCTTCTCGGGCCAGGCGACCGTGGCGCCCAGGGGAGCCAACGCCGGGTTTAGGTGCACCGCCACCGCGACGGCAAGCATGTTGAAGGCGATCGCCAGCAGCGCCGGTATCAGGGCGGCCACGAAGAGATCGAAGATGAAGGTCTGCGCGACGATGCAATAGAGGATCATCACGATCGACGGCGGGATCAGTGACTTGAGGGTGCCGCCGGCGGCGATTGTGCCGGTGGCGAACGAAGGCGCGTAGCCGCGCTTGAGCATTTCCGGCAATGCGGCTTTGGTGAAAGTGGCCGCCGTGGCGGTGGAAGACCCGCATACCGCGCCAAACACCGCGCAACCGCCGATGGTCGCATAGCCCAGGCCACCGCGCCGATGCCCGAGAAAGGCCGCGGCAGCGTTGTAGATGTCGGCGGAGAAGCCGGCGGCAGTCGCGAAGGTGCCCATCACCAGGAACAGCGGAACAGTGGCCAGATCGACATTCGACAGCAGGGTGGTGGGGTCGCTTGCCAGGATCGTCAGGGCCGGTGTCCATCCGGTTTGCAGCGCGAAACCGACCACGCCCACGACGATCATCGCGAAGGCGATCGGCACCTGCAGAAAAATCAGGGCACACAACGCTCCCAAGCCGAGCGCCCCGATGGCCAGCGGCGTCAAGGCGTGTCCGCCCGGCTGAACACACGTTCGATGTCGGCTAGCGCCACCACGATCTGCACGGCGGCGCCAATGGCCAGAATGGAAGACACCGCGTACCAGAAGGGTGCGCGCGGCCACTTGAGAATCCAGGTGGTTTCGTTGGCCTGCGCCACCTTGCCGGCATAGACGAAAAACTGCCAGCACATCACGCACATCACCACTGCCACCAGTACCGCCGCGGCGGCATCGAGCAGTTCCGCGGCGCGGCGGCCGAACACCGTTTCGGCGATGCGGATGGTGATGTGGCTGCGCTCGGCCAGGCCCACCGGGAGGAGGCTGGCGATGGCCACCGCGATCACCAGCGAACCGGCGTCGCGCACCCCTTCGATCGGCGCGTTGAGCAGCCAGCGCGCCAGGCCGTCGGCCAGTGTCATCGCTGCCAGCAGCAGCAAGGCCAGAAGGCCCAGCGCGGAAAGCGAGCGCGTCGCCGCAAGGCCGGCGCGTTCCAGCGCGCCGATGCCGTTGCTCACCTGCCCGCCCGCACCTTGACCAGCTCGGCTTCCACCATTTTGAAGAGTTCCTGGTTACGTGGCGATTTGGCGAGCCACTCATCAACCACCGGCTTCATGGTCTTGCCCATGGCGTCGATCTCGGCGGCAGAGGGCATTACCACCTTGCGCTTGGGGTCGGCCTGCAACTTCTTGACGAGCGAGTCGTTGTAGCTGCCAATGCCTTCGTTGAAGCGTGCCGCGGTCCAGGCGCCGCTGTATTTGCGGATCGCATCCTGGCATTGCTTGGGCGCGCCGTCGAATTTCTTGCGGTTCATCAGGATCGCCAGTGGCACGATGCCCAGGCGCGTGAAGAAATGGTTGTTGGTCACGCGGTCGATGCCGAAATCGAACAATGGCGAGGGGTGCGAACTGGTGCCGTCGATGGTGCCGCGACCCACCGCCTCGGCGACCTCCGTCACCGGCAAACCGACCGGTACTGCGCCCAAAGCCCGGATGGCCGCGCCTTCGATGGCGCCGGCGGTGCGGATCTTCTTGCCCTTCAAGTCAGCAGCCGAGGTGACCGGGAAGCGCGTGTGAATGCTGTAAGGCGCGGTGCCGAACAGCCCGATCGGAAAAAAATCGTCATAGCCCTTGAGTTGGCCGGAACCCACCAGGCGTGTGAACACCTGCGTGGCTTCCACCAGATTGGTGAACAGGCCCGGCAATTCCAGGACTTCGTTTTCCTGAAAGCGTCCCGGTGTATACGAAGCGATCACCCAGGCGATATCGGCCACACCGTCCAGCACCATCTGCGCCTGCTGCACCGGGCTGCGACCGAGTGCGCCGTTGGGGAAGAGTTCGATCTCGCAGGTGCCGCCGGCGTCCTTGTTGACTGCCTCGGCGAACGGCTTCATGGTGGTGATGAAGGTTTGTTCCTTGTCGGGCGTGAACACCGAGAACTTGAATTTCTGCACCTGCGCCGGGGCGGCCGACGCCATTCCGAGCGTCATGACAAGCGTGGCCAAGCGAATCGACAGCTTCATTTTGGGTGTCTCCATGCCGGGATCGGCGGATTGTGATTGTTTGAAAGTCGGCCCCGCATGCAGCCGTCCTCTCAAAAATATATTCCAAAAATTATCAATATGCAATAATATTTTGAAAAACAGGCGTGCGATCGGACCATCCAGTCAGTCGCCAGAAGCGCGCCCCGCAGCGCATACGGAGACACTACGTGAATCAAGCACCGCTCAATCCGCTCTCGGCCGCAGATCGGCAATCCTACGAGCGCGACGGCGTGGTCTGCCTGCGCAACATGTTCGATGGCGAATGGATCGAGCGCATGCGTCGCGCGGTCGATTACACGATGGAGGCGCACCACGCGCTGGCGCGGCGGCGCGAAGTGACCCGTGTCCTGGGCGGCAAGAGCGGGCGCTATCACATCAACACCTTTGTATGGCCGTGGAATGAGGATTTTCGCGACTGGTGCCTGTATTCCCCTTGCGCCGAAATCGCCGCCACCCTGATGGGGGCCAGCGAAGTGCGCTTGTTCTACGATCAGGTGTTTGTGAAGGAACCGAACACGGTCGAGCGCACCGACTGGCATCAGGATTTGCCGTTCTGGCCCCTGCGTGGCAACGACGTGGCATCGGTCTGGGTCGCATTGACCGATGTCGGCCCGGAAAACAGCCAGCTGGAATACATCGCCGGGTCGCACACATGGGGCAAGTTCTATGCCGCGGCCGTGCCTGACAAGGATGCCCATTTCGCCTCCGACCTGCCGCCATGTCCGGATTTTTCGCAGCGGCGCGACGATCCGCAGGTGCGCTTTTTGCGCTGGGAAATGCAGGCCGGTGACTGCCTTGTGCATCACCCGCTGGCCGTGCATGGTTCCGATGGCAATTTCTCGCCACGCAAACGCCGGGTCGCGATCTCGACCCGCTACATGGGGGCGGACGTGCGCTGGGACCCGCGACCGGCCACCTTTGCCATTACCGGTGACCCGCAACTTGTCGCCGGCGCCTATCCTGCTGACGACCGGGTTTTTCCGGTCGCCTGGCGACGTGTGCAGTCGGCATAAGCATGGGCGCTTTCGCATGGCGTGGGGGCCGCAAGCGCCAAAACCAGCATCCAAAAGGATGATCCGATGCGCGTTCTGAACTATCCCTTGCTGTCTTGCCTGGCAATTGCCGTGTCGGTCTGCGTTTTGGGGCCGCGTGAGGTGCCTGCGCAAACCTGGCCGGCCCAGCCGATACGCGTAATCGTGCCGTTCGCCGCCGGCAATGTGCTCGACGTGATGCTGCGCGCCATGGGTGAACGATCGCGCGAGTTGAACGGGCAGCCCTTCGTGGTCGAAGCGCGACCGGGCGCGGGCGGTATCGTCGCGGCGCAGGCGCTGACGGCGTCCAGGCCGGATGGCTACACCGTGCTGCTTGCGACCCAGGGCATGCTGGCGATCAACCCGCATATCTATCGCAAATTGCCCTACGATCCGGTGCGTGATTTCGTGCTGGTGTCGGAAGTGGCGACCTCGCCGATGCTGCTGGCAACCCATCCTACTGTGCCGGCCACCACCATGGCGGAGTTCGTGGGCTGGGCGAATGCCAACAAAGGCCGCGTGTCCTACGGCTCCATTTCACCCGGCACGATTTCGCATTTTCTGGCCGAGACGATCAATTTCGACCATGGCACGGCGATGACCCATGTGCCTTACAAGGGCAGTCCGGCGCTATTGCCGGACTTGTTGGCCGGGCGCATCCAGGCAGCCTTTGTTTCGGTCGATACCGTGCGGCAGCAAGTCCAGTCAGGCAAGCTCAATGCCGTCTTGTTGAGCGGCGCCCGCCGTGACGCATCGCTCCCCAACGTGCCGACGGCGCGCGAGGCCGGTTATCCGCGTCTGGAGGCGAATGCATGGTCCGGCTTCGTGGTGCCTGCCGGTACGCCGGAGACCAGCGTGAATGCCCTGGCGGAGTTGACGCGCAAAATCATCGCGACGCCGCAGGTGGCGGAGCGGGTGGCGCAGCTGGGCATGGGCCTGGTGGGTTCCACGCCGGGCGAGTTTGTCGCCCGCACACGCATCGAAACCGAGAAATGGGCGGGTATCGTCAAGGCATCCGGATTCGCGGCCGACTGATGCGGGAGTCCGACGCCATGCGGCACCCTGTGCTGTACCACAACGACATGTCGGTGTGCGCCGCCAAGGTGCGCAACGCGCTGGCCGAAAAAGGCATCGCCTGCGCAGGCATTCACCTCAATCTGCGCGCCGGCGATGCGCAAAAGCCCGACTACGTCAAGCTCAATCCGAACCAGGTGGTGCCCACGCTCATCAACGGCAGCGATGTGGGATCGAGTCGAACGTGATCCTCGAGTACATCGAGGACACCTGGGCGCAGACGCCATTGCGCCCGGCCGACCCACAAGCGCGGGCGCGCATGCGCGTGTGGATGAAGCAACTGGACGAAGGTGTGCATGCGGCCACCGGCACGGTCAGTTCCTGCATTGCATTCCGCTTCCAGCACCTCAAGCGTGATCCCGAGGAATTGCGCGCATGGCTTATGGGCATGAGTGATCCGGCGCGCCGTGAACGTACCCGCCAGGCGATCGAACTGGGGCTTGACGCGCCGGCGTTCACGCTCGCCGTACAGCGTTTCGAGAAGCTGCTTTCCGATATGGAGGGGGCGCTGACGCGCGGCCCGTGGCTTGCCGGTACCGAGTATTCGCTGGCCGACATCGCCTACAGTCCGTACCTGCAACGGCTGCTTCATCTCGGATTCGACGAACGCATCGAGGCGCGCCCGCGGGTGGCCGCCTGGGCGGGGCGCTTGTTCGAGACGGCCGGATTCCGGGCGGGCGTGGCGCAATGGATCAATCCGGCTTATGTCGAGATCTTCGATCGCGAACGGCCGGCGGCGCGCCAGCGCATCAACCTGATTGCCCAAAAGAAATCGGCCTGAAGCTTGCGCCTCAGGCCGACCCTTGATTGCTGCGACTGAAGATCGTCTATCAGGTCGCTTCGGTTTCCTGCTGAATGCCTGCCAGAACCCAACTGGCGCGTGCCGAGGTCGGCTTTTCCAGATTCCAAACTTCCTTGAACGCCTCGGCTGCGCCATCCTTGCTTTCGCGGATGGTGCCCGACAGGCGCACGCTGGCCATGGTGGTTTCGCCATTGACTTCAACGCCCAGCACCTGAGCGTCCAGAGTAACCACGTCAGTCTGAGTAGCTTCGGTGCGGCCCATCAAGTCAAGCTTGATCACGCCGAACATCTCCGGGGTGGTGAAGTTGCGGATGTCCTGCTCGTCACCCGCGTCCCATGCGGCCTGCATGCGTACGAAGTACATCTTGGCGATGTGCTTGAAATCCTCGACATCAAAGCCGGCAGGAAGGGTCCAGCTGCCGTCGTTTGGATTGGTCAGGGCGGCAGGGCTGCCAGCCAGGGCCGCAGGGCTACCCGCGAGAACTGGCGCCGCGCCCCCCATGGCCACGCCCACAAGGCTGGTGCGCTCGGTAACAGCCGGGTGTGCTGTCAAGTTATCGCGCGCCGGTATCGCATTCGGCCCGCTGGCGGTGGCCAGTGGCGGGTTGCTGCGATTGCGCCACATACGGTAGGCAAACAGACCTGCCATCACCAGGGCGCCGATCATCAGGAAGTTCATCAGCAGGTCAGCCATAGCACCACCCAAGCCCATGTGCGAGAGCAATGCCGCGATGCCCAAACCGGCGGCGATGCCGGCCAAGGGGCCCAGCCATTTGTTTCGCGCGGGGGCTGCTGCACCGGCGGCACCGGCAGCGGCGCCAGGCGCGGCAGCTGCCGTGGGGGCTGTCGCAGGCGCGGCTTGTGCGGGCGGCGCCTGTTTGCTGACGTTATTCGATTGCTTGCCTACGGACTTGCCGCCACCCAGACGTTTGGAGGCGTCGGCGTCCGGCACCATTACGGCCAAGCCGATCGCGCCGACCAAAGCTGCAATCAGGAAATTTTTGGAAAAGATTGATTTCATACTATGCCTCCGTTGACGTTCATTCAGAATACGCTATCTGTGACACAAAAACCAGATCCCTGTTCCAGACTTTCCGATAAATATTTTGTTTTTGCCGCGCTGTGGGTCAACCGCGCCGCAACCTCGTAGGTGGCGACCTCTTCTGCTTTTGCAAGCTCAATCTGAGCTTACGCCTCAATCCGCCCGCGCGCCCACTTCCTTGGCTACTTTCGACCATTTGCCGATCTCGGCACGAATGTGCCGCGCGAGGTCCTCCGGTGTTCCGGCTACCGGATCAAGTCCGGCGCCGATCAGGCGCTCACGCACATCAGGGTTTTCCATGGTGCGCAGCAAAGCCTCGTGCAGGCGCTTGACGATGGGACCCGACATGCCGGCGGGACCTACGATGGCTTGCCAGGCGCCGGCTTCAAAGCCCGCATATCCGGCCTCGGCGATGGTGGACACCTCGGGGTAGGTGGGCGAGCGTTTGGCGCTTCCCACGGCCAGCACACGCAACTTGCCGGCCTTGACCTGCGGCATCAAATTGGCCTGGTCGCCGATAGCCAACTGGATCTGCCCGCCCAGCAGGTCTGCCACCATCGGGCCGCCTCCCTTGTAGGGGACATGCACGATATCGATGCCGGCGCGCTGCTTGAGCAACTCGGTGGCCAGATGCGGCGCGCTGCCGGCGCCGGCTGAACCGTAGGAAAGTTTGCCCGGGTTGGTTTTTGCATGTGCGACCAGTTCGGCGACGGTTCTTACCGGCACTGCCGGATGGATGACCAGCGCATAATTGACGTCCACGGTGTGCATCACCGCAGTGAAATCGCGCAGCGGATCATAGGGCATGCTGCTATAGACGCCCACGTTCATGGCGAGTGCCGCGATGTTGCCTACCAACAGCGTGTAGCCGTCCGGCGCCGCCTTGGCCACCAGGTCGGCGCCAATCATGCCGCCAGCGCCGCCGCGGTTCTCGATCACAAGCGGCTGGCCCAGTTGCTCGCCAAGGCGGGTTTGCACGATGCGCGCGTAGGCGTCGACCGCGCCCCCTGGCGGGAACGGCACCACCAGTCGGATCGGCCGCGTGGGGTAGGTTTGCGCCAGCAGGTTTGGCGCCAGCCCGAGGGCCAGCACGAAGGCGACGCCGCGGCAAAGGTGTGACCAAACTTTCATTGAGTCTCCGTCGGCTTTTGCGATAGGCTCCGAAGACTGTCATTTAGCCACGCGGCGCTGCCGGGAGCAAGACATGAAGATCACAAAAGTGGAAGCCTGGGTGTTGCGGGCGCCAGTTGCGCAGCCGGTGGCCAATGCCTTCGGCAGCATGTCCAATCGTCCGGCGCTGTTTTTGCGCCTGTCTGCAGCTGACGGCGCCTGGGGCTGGGGCGAGGTGTTCTGCAATTTCCCACAAGTGGGCGCCGAGCATCGGGCACGCCTGATCTCGAGCATCTTCGCTCCCCTGATCGAACAGGCCGAGTTCGGCGATGCGGCAGGCTTGCGGGCATTTCTCGACCAACGCACGCGGCGCATGGCGATCCAGTGCGGTGAGCCCGGGCCGTTCGCGCAGGTCACCGGAGGTCTCGAGCAGGCTATGTGGGACATGACCGCGCGGCGTGCCGGCGTGCCGCTGTGGCGCCTGCTCGACGACAGCGGAGGCGGTGTGGGGCGGGTGCGGGTTTACGCCAGCGGTATCGGGCCGCAGGATGTTGCCGAACTGGCGCTGGCCAAGCGGGCTCAAGGTTATGCGGCGTTCAAGCTCAAGGTCGGTTTTGCGGCGGACGTCGATCGACGCAATATGGTCGACCTGCGCGCTGAACTCGGGCCTCACGCGACGATCATGATCGACGCCAATCAAGCTTGGTCACCCGCCGAAGCCGCCACGCGCATTGCCGCGCTGGCCGATCTGCAACCGTTATGGGTCGAGGAGCCGATCGCTGCGGATGAGGACGCCGCACACTGGAGGGCGTTGGCAAATGCGTGCGGCTTGGCGCTGGCGGCTGGTGAGAACCTGCGCGGCGAAGCGACGTTCACTCAGGCCATCGATGCCGGTTATTTGCGCTATGTGCAGCCGGATGTCGGCAAATGGGGTGGAATTGGCGGTTGTCGCGCAGTCGCACGCCATGCGCAGGCAAGCGGCGCGATTTTCTGTCCGCACTGGCTGGCTGGCGGCGTCGGGCTGGCGGCTTCGATGCACTTGCGCGCCGCGATGGGCGAGGGCGGCTACCTCGAGGTCGATGCCAATCCCAATCCCTTGCGCGAGGAGGTGTGCCGCTTTGAGGTGGTTGACGGATGGGTCGAATTGCCTGACGTCCCCGGCCTGGGTTGCGAGCCCGACCTTGCCGCGCTCGCGCGCTACATGGTCAAGATATAGCGCCATTGTCGGCGGGCTGCCGTGTGGTGCCGGTGCCGCCAAGGCTGCGCGAGCCGATCGTGCGTGCCTGTCCACTTCCACGCCATTGTGTTTTTCGCGACAATCGCGGTCGTCGCCAAAACAACCAGGAACAACATGACACAGGAACTTCACTTTCTTTCCGCCACCGAACTCGCAGCCATGATCCGTGCGAAGAAGTTTTCCGCCACCGAGGTGATGCAGGCGCACCTCAAGCAGATCGAGCGCGTCAATCCCGCGGTCAATGCGATCATCACACTGGATGCCGAGGGCGCGCTGGCAAAGGCGGCTGCCGCGGATGCGCGGCAGGCGCGCGGCGATGCCTTGGGCCCCCTGCACGGCCTGCCGATTGCGCACAAGGATCTGTTCCTCACCAAAGGCATGCGCACCACCATGGGCTCGCCGATCTTCAAGGATCAGGTGCCGGGGCGCAGCATGCTGGTGGTGGATCGCTCCTGGGATGCGGGTGCGATTTGCGTGGGCAAGACCAACACCCCTGAATTCGGGGCCGGTTCGCAGACCTTCAACACGCTGTTTGGCGCCACCAGGAATCCCTATGACGTGACCAAGACCTGCGGCGGCTCGTCCGGCGGCGCCGGCGTGGCGCTGGCCACCGGCATGGTGCCGCTGGCCGATGGCAGCGACCTTGGCGCCTCGCTGCGTAATCCGGGCAATTTCTGCAATGTCGTCGGCCTGCGACCGTCGCCGGGCCGGGTACCGACCTGGCCTACCACGCATCTATGGGGCACGCTGAGCGTGGAAGGGCCGATGGCGCGCACGGTCGAAGACACCGCGCTGCTACTTTCGGTACAGGCCGGGCCCGACGACCGCGTGCCGATCGCGCTGATGGATGCGGGTGCTTTGTTCGGAGCGAGCCTGAAGCGCGATTTCAAGGGCACGCGTATCGGATTCTCCCCTTCGTTCGGCGGCCAGGTACCGGTGGACAAACGGGTCGAGGCGGTAATCGCCGTGCAGGACCGTGTGTTTGCCGCGCTCGGCTGTGAACTGGAAGACCGGGTGCCGGATTTCTCGGGCGCACATGAAGTGTTTCTGGCACTGCGCGGCCACCTGTTCGAGCTCAACAACGGCGAGTACCTGGACCGCCACCGAGACTTGCTCAAGGAAACGGTGATCTGGAACATCGAGGCCGGACGCAAGTTGTCCGCCGCTGACATTGCTCGTGCCGATACCGAGCGCGCCCGCATCTACGAACGGGTGTCGAAATTCTTCGAAACCCATGAATATCTGGTCACGGTCGTCAACCAGGTGCCGCCGTTCCCGGTCGACCAGGAGTACGTGACCGAGATCAATGGCGAGAAGCTCGACACTTACCTGGACTGGATGAAGAGCTGCTACTACATCACCATCACCGGGCACCCGGCGATATCGGTGCCGGCAGGGTTTACCGACGACGGTTTGCCGGTGGGCATCCAGATCGTCGGTCGACGCAATGCTGACTTCAGTGTGCTGCAACTGGCCTATGCTTTCGAGCAGGCGACCATGGTGTGGCAACGGCGGCCGGCGCTGGCGCAGTAGGATGGATACTCAATGCCTGAAAGGGCCTGGCGCGGCGGCTGCATGGCCCGTGAACATGGGAAACACTGAACAAGTCCGTAGGTCGAGAAGCTCTCTTTTGCAACATGTTGAACCGATACGGATCTCCGTTCGAGAATCCGCATTCCAGGGGTTTGTTCGGTGTTTTCGAAACTGTCCGCGCCGTGATTTCAATCCACGGCTGCTGAACTCCCGGCACTCGGCCGACTGGCTTGCAGCCAATTCAACCGTCTACTTGAATGTCACAGCATGAAGACCATCCATATCCCGGCTACGCAAATGGCCAAGCGCGTGGCGCGCTTTCGCGACCTCAAGCCCTTGCCGGCACAGATCGACCCGAACATTCCGCAGGCTGCGGCCGACCAGATCTACGCGCGCAAGCTCTATTCGGTGATTGGCCTGGAGGGAGGCGCGGCGACGCCCATCAACGCCGGTGCGCCGATCGTAGGCGCCGGCGGCATGACCATGGTGATCGCAGTCTGCCCACCCGGTCAGGGCCCGTCGCTGCACGCCCATCGTCAGACCTTCGAGACCTTCACGGTGCTGCAAGGCAGCTTCGAGGTGAGCTGGAACGACCAGGGCCAGGACCGATTGGTGCTGGAGCAGTTCGACACCATCTGCGTGCCACCCGAGGTGGCGCGCGCGTTCCGCAACGTGGGGCAGGGCGAGGGTTTGCTGCAGGTGCTGATTTCCGGCGGCGTGCACGACATGTCCGACATCGCCTTCGCACCGGTGGTGGCCGAACGCATCGCGGCAATCAAGCCCGAAGCGCTGGCGGCGTTCGAAAAGGCTGGAATGAAATTCGATGCCGCGATGGAAACATGACTTCACGGTCCCGAAGCGGGATGGTGATGCAGGCCCCTGCAGCGAACAAGAAGTCGAAACGAAAGTGTTGTGCAAACCCGCGGCAAGCCTGGCGTGCGACTTACCGAGCCTGTTCAGGTGCTCGGCAAACGGATCCCGACCAGCACGCCACTCCCATCCGCGCGATTGCTCGCCGCGGCGTTGCCGCGGTGAAACTCCGCCACCAAGCGCACTACGTACAGGCCCAGGCCCAGGTGCGGTTCGGTGCCGGCGGAAGCTTCGCGCAGCGACACCATGGAGTCGAACAAGCGGGCGCGCTGCGGGTCGCCCGAGTTGTCCGGCAGCGGTGGACCGCTGTTCTCCACCTCGATTACGATCGCGCCAGCTTCGGCACGCAGCGTCACCATAATCGGTGTGGCTGGCGCGGCGAAGCTGACAGCATTGGCCACCAGTTTGTCCAGCGCCTGTGCCAGCAGATCGGGTGAACCCAGCACCTGTGCTGGCGCACTCATGATGCGGGTCTCGAAGCCCTGTTGCGGATAGGCTGCACGGTAGCCCTCCACGCAGCCTGCGACAACCGTGCGTGCGTCGTAGGCCACCCGGTCTCCCTCGGCCAAGGCCTGCTCCAGTCGTCGTGCCTCGCCCATGCGGGTGATAAGTTTGTTGAGGCGGCCCAGGCCTTCCTCGGCACGCCGCATGTATTCGCGCGCCTCCGCCGGCAGGTTCTGCATCGCCAGGTTATCCAGCGAAGAGCGCACCACCGTTACCGGGGTGCGGAACTCATGGGTGATGCGCGCGCCGAGGTTCTCGAGATAGTCGTGGTATTGCGCCAGGCGCTCCAGCAATTGTGAAAAGCTGCGTGACAGGTCGCCGATCTCGTCACCGGAACGGCTGGCGGTAGTCAGGGCGCGCACCCGGCCGTGGGCGTCGATGGCGGACTCGGCCTCGTCGCGCAGGCGGCGAATACGATTGGCCAGGCGGCTGGCGAACAGCAGCATGATGGCGGCTACGATGATGAAAACAGCGAGCGTGGCCGAGATCAGTTTTTCAAGCGCGCGCACGGTGAAGCTCTGAATGGCGTTGGTGGTCTCCTCAACCACCACCGCAGCGACCACGCTGTCACCGGCGAAAACCGGGTGGGCCGCCGAGACGATCACCGCGCGGTTATCGGCCGTGGTGCGCCGGCGCGCGCCGGCGATGCCGGTCAACGCGCGCTC
>JBEIFV010000147.1:0-14880 GCA_040382235.1 Burkholderiales bacterium | reverse complement strand
GCTGAAGACCTGAAAGCCGCGCACGACATGCAGCGCAACGCGCTGGCGATTGATCGCCTGCGGGTGCGCGCCCGAGCGCTGGGATTCGGGCCGCCGCGTTTGCCGGTGGAGGCCGGAGGGCTGGGCTTGTCGTGGGAGGAATGCTGCGGATTCTTCGAGGAAGTCGGGCGCAGCTTTCTGGGTCCTGGCGCGCTCGATTGCGCGCCGCCTGGCCAGCCCGATGTCGCGGTGCTGGAGCGCCTGGCCAATGCGCAGCAGCGCGAACGCTACCTGGGTCCCTTAGCGCGTGGTGAAGTGCGTTCGTGTTTCGCCATGACCGAACCCGCGCCCGGCGTGGGCTCCGATCCGCGCATGCTCAAGGCCAACGCGCGTCGCGATGGCGATGGCTGGGTGCTCAACGCGCACAAGTGGTTCATCTCGGGCGCGATCGGCGCGGCCTTTGCGATCGTGGTGGCACGCACCGAGGCCGGGGTTTCCTGGTTTCTGGTCGATACCGATACGCCGGGTTTTCGTGTCGTGCGCGACATTCCGACCATGGAACCGTTTTCACGCGGCGGCCATGCCGAGATCGAACTGCTGGATTGCCGGGTGGGCGCCGATGCACTGGTAGGCGAGGAAGGGCGCGGTCTCGAGTATGCGCAGATCCGTCTTGAAGGCGCGCGGCTGTTTCACTGCATGCGCTACATCGGCCTGGCGTCGCGCGCGATGCAGATCGCCCAGGACTACGCCGCCAGGCGCGAGTCCTTCGGCGAGCGCCTGTCGGCGCACCAGATGGTGCAGGCGATGGTCGCCAATGCACACATCGACCTCTACGCATCGCGCCTGATGACACTTGATGTGGCGCGCCGGCTCGATCGTGGCGAATCGATCCGTCATGAGAGTTCGATGGCCAAGGTGTTCGTTTCCGAGGCGGTCAACCGGGTGGCCGATTCGGCGGTGCAGATGACCGGTGCGTTGGGCATTTCGGAAGACGTGCCGCTGTCGCTGATCCTGCGCCAGCTGCGGCCGTTTCGCATTTATGACGGCGCCTCCGAAGTGCACCGCGCGGCGATCGCCAAGCGCGCTTTTGCAAAGCAACTGCGGGCCTGAGCCGGCGCACCATGTTCGATACCCCCGAAACAGCGG
The DNA here is from genome assembly GCA_040382235.1 of Burkholderiales bacterium. Taxonomy (GTDB): domain Bacteria; phylum Pseudomonadota; class Gammaproteobacteria; order Burkholderiales; family JAEUOS01; genus JAEUOS01. The sequence continues at coordinate 13,755 of JBEIFV010000147.1, read as the reverse complement.
CCTTTCGTTCGGAGGTGCGAGCCTTTGTGCGCTCGCAACTGCCCGACGATCTGCGCGCCGTGGTGCGCGCCGGGCAACCGGCCTCGCGCGAGCAAACCCTGCGCTGGCATGTGATCCTGGCGCGCCAGGGCTGGCTGGTGCCGCATTGGCCCATCGAGGCTGGCGGCTGCGGCTGGGATGCGGCGCAGTGCCTGGTGTTCGAGGAGGAAATGTGCACCAACTACGCGCCTGAGCTCAACTCGATCACCTTCAACATGATCGGCCCGGTGCTGATTCGTTTCGGTACGCCGGCGCAGAAAGAGCGCTTCCTGCCGGCAATCGCCTCGGGCATGCAGTGGTGGTGCCAGGGCTATTCGGAGCCCAATGCCGGGTCGGATCTGGCATCGGTAACCACGCGCGCGCTGCGCCGCGGCGACCATTACGTGGTCAACGGTTCGAAGATCTGGACGTCCGGCGCGCAATATTCGGACTGGATTTTTTGCCTGACCCGCACCGACACGGAAGCGAAAGCACAGGAAGGCATTTCTTTCCTGTTGATCGACATGAAAAGCCCGGGCATCACGGTGCGGCCGATCCGCGGCATACACGGCTGGGAAGTGTTCAACGAGGTGTTCTTCGATGATGTCGAAGTGCCGGCGCACCAGTTGGTCGGCGAAGAGAACCGTGGCTGGACAGTGGCCAAGTCGCTGCTTGAATTCGAACGACTGAAGCTGGCGCGGGTGGGCGAGAACAAGCGGCGCATGGCGCGCGCGCGCGAAATCGGCTGGCGCGAAACCGAGCACGGGCAGCCACTGATGCAAAGGCCCTGGTTCCGCAAGCGCTTCGCCGAATTGCAGATGCGCCTCCTGGCGCTGGAAGCCAACTCGGCGCGTTTTGTCGAGCGCTCGCAACTGGGCTTGCCGGTCGGCGCCGAGGTTTCGATGCTCAAGCTGCGCGGCAGCCAGTTGATCCAGTTGTGGGAGGGCTTGACCGTCGATGCGCTGGGGCCCGCGGCGCTGCCGTACGACGCGGCGGCGCTTGGCGGCGCGGCGAGTGCGCTGCCGGTGCCGGAATTGGCTGCAACGGCCTCTTCACGGCGCTTCCTGTCACGCGGCTTCACCATCGCCGGCGGGTCGAGTGAAATCCAGCACAACATTCTTGCCAAGCAGGTGCTTGGCCTATGAGCGCATTCACGCTGGATGAAAACCAGCGCATGCTGGCCGAAAGTGCGCGCAAGTACATCGAGCGTGGCTATGACAAGGCGGTGCGCGCGGCATCGCTCGCTGATCCGCACGCTTGCGCGCCTCTGCGCTGGAATGAGTTTGCCGAAATGGGCTGGCTGGCCTTACCGCTGCCGGAAGCCCTGGGTGGCTTGGGCGGCTCGCTGGCCGACATGTGCGTCCTGGCCGAAGAGTTGGGGCGCGGGCTGGTGGTCGAGCCATGGATCAGCTCCGGCGTGATGGCCGCGACGCTGCTGGCGGCGGCCGGTACGGCTGCGCAGCGTGGTCTCTGGCTGCCCGCGCTGGCCGCCGGCGAGAAGCGGCTGGCGTTCGCCGCCTGGGAGGCCGGGAGCCGCTTCGACGCCACGCGGATCGGGACCGTCGCCGAAGCTGTTGATGGCGCGCATCGTCTCAATGGCGTCAAGGAACTTGCGCTGGGCGCGCCCGGCGCCGATGCCTGGTTGGTTTGTGCTGCTTGCGAGGCGCCGGATGGCCAGTTGCGCCCCGCACTCTTCATGCTCGAACCCGGTACCCGGGGTCTTGATCTTCAGGCCTATGCAATGGTCGATGGCAGGCAGGCGGCGCACCTGCGCATGCATGACGTGAGAGTGTCTGCGGACCGGCGGCTGGATGCCGGTATAGACGTGATGCGGGCGATTGAAGTTGCCATCGACCGTGCTCTCGTCGTGCAATGCGCCGAAACCGCAGGCGTGATGGCGCGCGCCCTGGAGATCACGCTCGACTATCTGAAAACGCGCAAGCAGTTCGGCCGCGTTCTGGCGGGCAACCAGGTGTTGCAGCACCGCCTGGTCGATCTGCATGTGGCGATCGAGGAAACGCGCGCCCTTGCGCGTGCAGCGGCGCTTGCCTTTGCCGGCAGTGAAGAGGAGCGCCAGCGCTACGTGGCCGCCGCCAAGGCTTACGCATCACAGGCGGCGCGGCTGGTATGGGAAGAGGTGGTGCAACTGCAGGGCGCCATCGGCATGACTGACGAATACGTGTTGGGCGCCTATGTCAAGCACCTGGCGGTGTCGCATACCTTGTTCGGCGACACCGAACAGCAATTCGAACGCATGGCAAGGGTGGAAGACCGTCTGCAAGCAGGGCGCTGAACCACGAGCAGGGTGGCAGACGCGCGACCCCGCGTCTTACTTGGGCGCAGCGGCGAAGCGTGCGCGAATATCCTCGATGCGCGCACGATTGACGCCGAAATCGCGTACCCCGAGCCTCGACGCGGAGCGCACGTGGATTTTGCCGTTCTGCGCATCAAGGGCGAATTCCACGTCATCGGTAAAGCCCATGACACTGGAACGGAACTCCGTCTGCATGTAGCCCGCATCTTCGCGTATCACTGACGCACGCGGCGCCGCCCTGATCACGCCGCCGAGCCGGGACCATGCCTTCGGCGCATCATCGGTGAAGCTGAAGGGCTCGATGAAATGCGGGTGGTCGGTCTTGGGATCAGCGGTGGAACTGACGCAATTTGGCTTCCACGAACAGGGTTTGAACTTGCCTGCGGAAAATCCCAGTCCCGGCGGGCGTTGGCCTGACAAAAGTCCCATTTGACCTCCTATGATGCTGCTTGCGATCGTGAGTGTGGCGAGCCAGAAGAACGCCTGTGCCAGGCGGCGCCACCGCGATATCTTGCCTGCTGCGCCGGCGTTCATCATGCGGTGACATTACACGATAATCGAGGGATGCTGAAACAGTGGGTGAGCGCCTGGGGCCGGCGCCATGCGGCGCGCATTGCCGCCTGGCAAGCGGGCGGGCATGAATATGTCGGGCGCTTCGCGCCTTCGCCGACCGGCCCTCTGCATGCGGGTTCGTTGGTGGCGGCGCTGGCCAGTTGGCTTGACGCGCGCGCGCACGGTGGCCGCTGGCTGTTGCGCATCGAAGATCTTGATGCAGCGCGCGAAGTGCCGGGCGCCATCGCCGGCATCATCGAGTCTTTGCGCGCCTTCGAGCTGCATTGGGATGGCGACATCATGGTGCAGAGCCGGCGCCACGCTGCCTACGAGGCGGCGTTTGATCGCCTCGCGGCGCAAGGCATGATTTATCCCTGCGCGTGCAGCCGCCGCGAGATCGCCGACTCGGTCGGCCATACGCGTCTGCATGCGTTCGGGCGCGAGCTGGTTTACCCGGGCACTTGCCGCGATGGTCTGGCGCCTGCGCGAGTGGCGCGCGCCTGGCGGGTACGGGTGCCGGACGAGCTTATCTGTTTTGAAGATGCACTCGCCGGACCGCAGGTGCAGAACCTGGCGCAGGAGGTCGGCGATTTCGTGCTCAGGCGCGCCGACGGCCCGTGGGCTTACCAGCTTGCAGTGGTGGTGGACGATGCCGCGCAGGGCGTGACCCATGTGGTGCGCGGTGCCGACCTGATCGACTCAAGCGCTCGCCAGATTTATTTGTGCCGCCTGCTCGGATGCGCCACGCCAAAGTACCTGCACGTACCGGTAGTCACCAACGAACGGGGCGAAAAGCTTTCCAAGCAAACCCGCGCACTCGCCCTCGATACCGCTGAGCGTGATGCCGCGTTGCGCGCCGCCTGGCGGCATTTGAACCAGTGAAGCGCGCCGCGCAAGCCCGGTGCTACACTCGATTTCATCCATGTATCCGCGACCCTGGCCAATGCAATGTCCGATATCCCCACCTTGCGCCGCATTCTCGCCGACAACAAGACCATCGCCGTGGTCGGCCTGTCGGCCGACTGGTTCCGGCCCAGCTATTTCGCTGCCAAGTACATGCAGGAGCATGGCTACCGAATCATTCCGGTGAACCCGAAGTACGCGGAGATTCTGGGTGAAAAGAGTTACCGTTCGCTCAAGGAAATTCCGCTGAAGGTGGACATGGTCGATTGTTTTCGCAAGGCCGATGACATCCTGCCGATCGCGCAGGACGCGATTGCCATCGGCGCCAGGGTTTTGTGGCAGCAACTCGGCGTAGTCAACCAGGAAGCCGATGCACTGGTGCGTGCCGCCGGGTTGGAAAGCGTGACGGACCGCTGCGTCAAGATCGAGCATGCGCGGCTGTTCGGCGGGCTGGGCTGGGTCGGTGTCAACACCGGGGTGATTTCCGCGAAGCGCCCGAAGCAACTGGCGAACTGAACATGGCCGACCACACATACGATTTTGAAACACTGGCCCTGCATGCAGGGCAGATTCCCGATGCGGTCACCGGCGCACGCGCCGTCCCCCTGTATCAGACCACTTCCTTCGTGTTCGATTCGGCCGAGCATGCGGCCAGCCTTTTCAACCTGCAGACTTTCGGTAACGTCTATACCCGCCTGTCGAACCCGACCACGGCGGTGTTTGAAGAGCGCATGGCGGCGCTTGAAGGCGGGCGTGCGGCGGTTGCCGCGGCCAGCGGCCTGGCGGCGCAGATGACGGCGATCCTCGCCATCATGAAGCAGGGTGATCATCTGGTCTCGGCATCCACGCTCTACGGCGGCACCATCGGCCAGTTCGGGGCCGGTTTCGAACGCATGGGCATCACCACCACGTTCGTCGACCCGGAGGATCCTGAGAATTTCCGGCGCGCGATCACGCCGGCGACCAAGGCCTTGTATGCCGAGACCCTCGGCAACCCGCTGATCAACGTGCTCGACATCGCGGCTGTGGCCAAGGTGGCGCACGACCACGGCCTGCCGCTGATCATCGACAACACCATGGCTTCGCCCTATTTGTGCCGTCCCTTCGAGCATGGCGCCGACGTGGTGGTGCATTCGGCCACCAAATACATCGGCGGCCATGGCACCAGCATGGGCGGAGTGGTGGTGGAATCCGGAAAATTCGACTGGGGCAATGGAAATTTCCCGGAAATGACCGAGCCTTCGCGCGGCTATCACGGTGTCCGCTTCTACGAGACCTTCGGCGATTTCGGCTACACCATGAAGGCGCGCATGGAGGTGGTGCGCACTTTCGGGCCGGCGATCGCCCCCTTCAATGCCTGGATGCTTTTGCTGGGATTGGAGACCCTGCACGTGCGGATGGATCGCCATGTTTCGAACGCGCAGGCGGTGGCCCGGTTTCTCGAAAGCCATCCCGATGTGTCATGGGTCAGTTACCCGGGCCTGCCCTCGAGTCGTTACCATGCACTGGCGACCAGGTATCTTCCCAAGGGCCCTTCGGCGATCATCGCTTTCGGAGTCAAGGGTGGATTGAAAGCCGGCGAAAAATTCATAGAGGCGGCGCAGTTCATGAGCCATCTGGCGAACATCGGTGACGCCAAGACCCTGATCATTCATCCGGCTTCGACCACCCATCGGCAATTGAGCGAGGAGGAGCAGGCGAAAGCCGGGGTGACTGCGGACATGATCCGCCTGTCCGTCGGCATAGAGAGCATCGACGACATCCTGTGGGATATCGACTCGGCCCTGAAGGCTTCGCAAAAATAGATGCAACTCGCCCCCGACGAGCATTTGGTCATCGAAGCCCCCTTCGGGCTGGGTCCTTTCGGCGGCAGCGCTTCCCTGACTACGCGCCGTATCGTGGTGTGTGCCGGCGAATCCGAGGAAAGCGTGCCGCTATTGGCGCTGACCTCGGTACGTGCGGCCTTTTCGCGGGATTTCGCCGCGGTGTTCTGGGGCGCGGTGCTGCTGGCGTTTGCGATCACCTTCGCCGCTGGCTACAAGCCGCTTGAAACCGCGGTCAACACCTTTGCCATGAGTATCGAGAAGCGCATGAGCGACAAGGCTCCCGAAGGGGAGGCCTATGGCCGCTTCATCCACGTATCCAGGGGCTGGGTGTGGAGTCTGATGCTGCCGCTGATGGGGTGGGGCGTTTACCGGATTGCCAGCGGCATCATGGGCAAGACCGTGCTGGTGATAGCCACCGCCAGTGGCGATTTGAGGCGTACAGCGCGCGGCCGACGCGTCGAATTGCTGGAGTTTGGCGCCGAAGTCGGGCGCCACGCCGGTCGCTGAGAAGCCGGGCCTTGCCCGCTCAGTTCTTTTTCGCCAGCCCGCCCAACAACGCACCAACCCCAACCTTTTGCGCCGAGGTCCCGATGGCGGGCCGCTGCGGGCTGTCGGATTTGGGCGCTGCCGGCGTGACCGGCGAACTGGCTTCGTAAGGCTTCATGAACCAGGGATCGATTTTCTCGACCTTGACGTTGCGCACATGGCGCGAGGTCGTGTCGCGGTCGAAGCGGCCGCGCGCACGTTCGTGCCGGCCGGCCTGGAAATGCGGTTCGTCGGCCACCGGTTCGTAGCCCCGCGCCACGCTGCGTTCGATCTTGGTTTTGATCAGCTTTTCGATGTCGACGAGATACTTCTCCTCGTCCGGGCTGAAGAACGAGATCGCATCGCCCTCGGATCCGGCGCGACCGGTGCGCCCGATACGGTGAATGTAGTCCTCCGGCGCGTGCGGCAACTCATAGTTGATCACGCATGGCATCTCCTGGATGTCGAGGCCGCGCGCGGCGACGTCGGTGGCGATCAGGAGTTCGATCTCGCCACTCTTGAACTTGTCCAAAGCGGCGATGCGCTCGCCCTGGGATTTGTCGCCATGGATTGCGTCGGCCTTGAAACCCTGCTGTTCCAGATGCCGGGCCAGGCGCGCGGTGCCCAATTTGGTGTTGGAGAACACGATCGCCTGCTTGATGCCTTTTTCACGCACCAGATGCTGCAAAAGGGCGCGCTTCTCGTCTGCGGCGACTGCATAAGCCACCTGGCGCACCTTGTCGGCAGTAGCATTGCGCCGCGCAACCTCGATGACGATCGGCGTCTTGAGAATGCCTCCCGCCAGTCTCTTTATGTCGTCGGAAAAGGTGGCGGAGAACAGAAGGTTCTGGCGCTTTTGCGGCAGCAGGGCGATGATGCGTTTGATATCGGGCATGAAGCCCATGTCGAGCATGCGGTCGGCTTCGTCGAGCACCAGGATTTGCACTTGCCCCAGATTCACGCTTTTGTGCTCGATATGGTCGAGCAGGCGGCCCGGCGTGGCGATCAGTATCTCGACCCCGGCGCGCACGATCTTCAACTGCGGTCCGATATCGACACCGCCGAAAACGCAGGTCGACCTGATTTGCATGTGGCGGCCGTAAGTGGCGACCGACTCGGCCACCTGCAGGGCCAACTCACGCGTGGGTAACAGGATCAGGGCCCGCACCGGGTGACGCGCCGGCGATGGCGAAGCGTTCTGGTTGGGCGAGAGCAATTGCAGGATCGGCAGGGTGAAACCGGCGGTCTTGCCGGTGCCGGTCCGCGCCGCACCCATGACATCACCGCCTTGCAGCACAATCGGGATCGCCTGCGCCTGAATCGGCGTAGCTTCGGTGTAACCCTCTTCGGCGATCGCTCTGAGAATCTGCGGGTCCAGGCCGAACGAATCAAAAGACATTGAGCAATAGTGGTTAGGGAGAAGCGGGTGCTACAAACCCACGCAAGCGATGGTCGACCTAGAAAACGGCTTCAAATCGTTGCGGGTACGGCGGAAAGAATTGAGATCGGGATCAAGCTTTGATACCGGGGTACTAACGGCATTTTTGCGGCCGAGGTGTCGGTGTGAGTCCCGTTTCACGCGGACGCCCACAGCTCCGTATACATTTGATTGTACCAGTCGTGGCGCACACGCAGGATCAAGCCGGGGCTGTGGGAACTATTTGCGTGCATCGAGCGCCCGAGCCAGCGTTGCACGTGCGCGCTCATCGGCCGTGCGAGCGGCCTGTTGCGCGCGATCGGCTGCGGCTTTTTCAGTTCGGGCGGATTCGACTTCCTTTTGCGCCGCCAGCAGGCCGTCTTCGGCATTCTTGAGTCGTGTAGTCGCATCGGCGTGGCGCGCGTCGGCGGCTACCAAGCCGTTACGTGCCACGTCCGCAGCCCTGCGTGCGCCGTCGATACCGGATACAGCCTCGCCACGCTCGCGGATTGGTGCTTGCGAGTAGGCCACGCCCATGCCAAGCAGGACAAGGGCAAGGGCGGCAGTAGCTTGCATGGTGGCAAGCGAAATTTCAGGCTTCAATTTATGCCGCCGGGCAGGTACGAGCCACCACTCTGGACCACGCAACAAAGGACTGGAGGCCGGCACGCCCACCGGGTGCATCAAAATAGTGCAAACCCTTGCATTTTGCGCACTTATGGTGCGTTGCTTACCGTCATTGCTGTCGATATGGCTGTGGCACAATGCGCGACGTATTTGCGTGAGAGCGTTCAGGGTTGGCTGCATGGTGTACTCGCGGGCACGCGCGGCTAAGTGGTGCATGCAGCCGCGTGGCATAAAAGATGCTTTTTAGGAAGTGTCGCAAGGATTTTGACCGCAAGTGACACGTGTGTTTTGACAATTCGAATCTTCAGGAGATCTGGACATGGCAATGACCGCCAGTGATGTGTTGAAAATGGCGAAAGACAACGAAGTCGCTTTTGTCGACTTCCGATTCACCGATACCAAGGGTAAGGAACAACACGTTTCCGTGCCGGTCAAGGCGTTTGACGAAAGCAAGTTTACCGAAGGCCACGCCTTCGACGGCTCATCGATTGCCGGCTGGAAAGGCATTGAAGCCTCCGACATGCTGCTCATGCCCGACCCGATGTCGGCGCACATGGATCCGTTTACAGATGAAAACACGCTGATTCTCACCTGTGACGTGCTCGAACCTTCCACCGGCAAGGGCTATGACCGCGACCCGCGTTCGATCGCCAAGCGTGCCGACACCTATCTGAAGGCTTCGGGCATCGGTGACGTTGCGTATTTCGGCCCGGAGCCCGAGTTTTTCATTTTTGATTCGGTGGCATGGCGCGTCGACATGTCGGGTTCATCCTGCCAGGTATGGTCGTCGGAAGCGTCGTGGCAGACCGATGATCGGGTCGATGGCCAGGGCAACAGCGGTGGCCGCATCGGCGTCAAGGGCGGTTACTTCCCGGTGGCGCCGCTCGACCAGTTGCAGGACATGCGTTCGGAAATGTGCCTGTTGCTCGAGCAGCAGGGCGTCGAAGTCGAAGTGCATCACCACGAAGTGGCGAATGCGGGTCAATGCGAGATCGGCACCAAGTTCGCGCCGCTGGTGCAGCGCGCCGACTGGCTGCAGATCCTCAAGTACACGGTCATGAACGTGGCGCATGCCTACGGCAAGACCGCGACCTTCATGCCCAAGCCGATCGTGGGCGACAACGGGTCGGGCATGCATGTGCATCAGTCCATCTGGAAGGACGGCAAGAACCTGTTTGCCGGCACCGGATACGCGGGCCTGTCAGAGTTCGCGCTGTATTACATCGGCGGCATCATCAAGCACGCGCGGGCGCTCAACGCGATCACCAATTCGACCACCAATTCCTACAAGCGCCTGGTTCCTGGCTTCGAGGCACCGGTCAAGCTGGCGTATTCGGCACGCAATCGCTCCGCATCGATCCGCATCCCGTATGTGCAGTCGGACAAGGCGCGGCGTATCGAAGTGCGTTTTCCCGATCCCTTGTCCAACCCGTATCTCGCGTTCACCGCGATGATGATGGCTGGCCTGGACGGTGTGCAGAACAAGATTCACCCGGGCGATCCGGCCGACAAGAATCTCTACGATCTGCCGCCGGAAGAAGACGCGAAAATCCCGACGGTCTGCTCCTCGCTTGACCAGGCGCTCGAAGCGCTCGACAAGGACCGTGAGTTCCTCACGCGCGGCGGCGTCTTCAGCAACGAAATGATCGACGCCTACATCGCGCTGAAGATGGATGACGTCACGCGCTTCCGCATGACCACCCATCCTCTCGAGTACGAGATGTATTACAGCGCTTGATCAGGCACTGACCGGAAAACGGCACGCGCTCCGCGTGCCGTTTTTTTTAGCCGAATACAATTCGGTTCGCCTGCGGCGTGCCGCACGACGGATGCTTTCCCTCTGGCGCGGTAAACTGGTCGGCCGCATCACGCGTCATGTGGAACAACGGGTCGCCGGACGGATGGTTTGAGGCAATCGGAGTGAAGATGAAGATTACCCGCAATCTGCTGAATCGGCTGACCGGCGGAACCGCAGCTTTTGCCTTGGCGCTGCCGCTTTGGGCTCCGGCGCAGCAACGGCCGGCGGCCACCGCCGCACCGAGCCCTGCCGCAGTACCCGCCCCGGCGCAGGGTGGGGTGTTTCGTTGTGTCGATGCCGACGGCAAGACCGAATATCGCAATATTGGCGATACCAAAGGATGCAAGAAAATCGAGACCGAAACGGTCAACACGGTGCCTTTCCCGCGCGCTGCGACAGCGCGACCTGACGCCAAGGCGCCGAACCGGATCGAGGCCGGCGCGCAGCGCGGCCGTGACAATGACCGGCGCAAGATTCTCGAGGAGGAGCTTGCCAGCGAGCAGAAACGACTCGCCGATCTGCGTTCGGAGTTCAACAATGGCGAGCCTGAGCGACGCGGCGACGAGCGCAACTTCCAGCGTTACGCTGATCGCGTCGAAAAGCTCAAGGCCGATATCGCGCGCAGCGAGGCCAATGTGGAATCGCTCAAGCGCGAACTCAGCGCCGCGCGCAACTAGTGTCGGCGCCGATTGGCGCGATGATGGCAGCAAGGGTCCCGGCTGGCTCATCGCGGCGCGCATCGGTGCTTGCCACGCCCTTTGAATTTCGATGAGTCCGGCGCCGCCCGCGCGCCTGCACCCGAGCACTGTTTCCGACATGAGACGCACACCACCGAGCAAGCGCGCCAATGTGGCACCGCAAGCGGCACCGCAAGCGCTACCACATGCGGCCTATGCCGGGCTCGACCTGTTGCCTTCCGCAATTCTCCTGCTCGATGAAAAATGTCGGGTGATCCACGGTAATTCGGCGGCTGAAGGCATGATCGAAGCCGGGCTCAAAAATCTGATCGGCCAGTCGGTTTATCGCTTGTTTGAGGGCGGCCTGGAGTGGGAACTGACCCTGCAGGAGGCCCTCGCCGGGCGCTGGAGCCACCGTACGCAGGAACTGGTACTGGCGCCGGCAGGCCGTGAGCCGGTGCCGGTGTCCTGCGTGATCACGCCGATCGATCAGCCGCCCGCCCGCCTGCTCACTGAATTCAGGGTGATCGACCAGCAGCTCAAGATCGCGCGCGAGCAGCGCTTGAACGAGCAAGCCGAGGCCAATCGCCAGCTGGTACGCAACCTGGCACACGAAATCAAGAATCCGCTGGGCGGCATTCGCGGTGCCGCGCAGTTGCTGGAGCACGAGTTGCCGCTGCCGCAACTGCGCGAGTACACCCAGGTGATCATCAAGGAATCCGACCGGCTGCAGTCGCTGATGGACCGGATGCTCACGCCGCAGCGGCCGCCGCACATCACCGGCGTCAACATTCACGAGGTGCTGGAGCGGGTGCGCAGCGTGATGCTGGCGGAATTTCCGGAGATCATGGTGCGCCGTGACTATGACACCAGCCTGCCGCCGCTCACCGGAGACCGCGAGCAGCTGATCCAGGTCGTGCTCAACATTGTGCGCAATGCAGCGCAGGCCATTAAAAGTTCAGGCATGGATCTCAAGCGCGGCGAAATCCGCCTGAGGTCGCGTATCGCGCGCCAGGTCACGCTGGCGCGGCGGCGCTTCCGTCACGCCGTGCAGATCGATATCTGCGATAACGGCCCGGGCATTCCGGAAAACATGCGCGAAAGGGTATTCCAGCCGCTGATTTCAGGTCGCGAAGGCGGAAGCGGCCTGGGCCTGACCATTGCCCATAACTTCATTACCCAGCATCGGGGCGCGATTACTTTCGACAGCGTACCCGGGTGCACTTGCTTCACGCTGCTGTTACCGGTGCAGGATGATCCGCGTGCCGGCACTTCGGCGCAACCACACTGACTGTGAAATAACATGAAACCTGTCTGGATCATTGACGATGATCGTTCGATACGCTGGGTGTTCGAGAAGGCTTTGACGCGGGAGAACATTGCATTCAAGGCGTTTTCTTCTGCCCGGGAAGCGCTCGCGGCGCTGGAAAACGAAACGCCGCAGGTCGTGGTCAGCGATATCCGCATGCCGGGGGAGTCCGGCCTCGAACTGCTGCAGCACGCGAAAACACTGCACCCTGCTTTGCCGGTCATCATCATGACGGCTTATTCAGATCTGGAGAGCGCAGTCACGGCTTTCCAGGGTGGCGCCTATGAATATCTGCCCAAACCTTTCGATGTAGACCATGCCGTTGAACTGATCCGGCGGGCGATGGACGAAAGCGTGCGCCAGGATACGGCTGGTGAAGTCAGCGAATCGGTTCCTGAAATGCTTGGCCAGGCGCCGTCGATGCAGGAGGTTTTTCGTGCAATCGGACGCCTGTCGCAATCACACGCGACGGTGATGATCACCGGCGAATCAGGAACAGGCAAGGAACTGGTGGCCAGCGCGCTGCATCGCCATAGCCCGCGGGCCGGTCGGCCCTTTATTGCAATCAACACGGCCGCGATACCGAAGGAGTTGCTGGAATCCGAATTGTTTGGCCATGAACGTGGCGCATTCACCGGCGCACAGAACATGCGCCGCGGCCGCTTCGAGCAGGCCGAGGGCGGTACCTTGTTTCTCGATGAAATCGGCGACATGCCGCAGGAGTTGCAGACCCGGTTGCTGCGCGTATTGTCCGACGGCCATTTTTACCGTGTCGGTGGACATCAGCCGATAAAGGCCAATGTGCGGGTGATCGCGGCCACCCACCAGGATCTGGAAGCGCGAGTCAAACAGGGCCTGTTCCGCGAAGATCTGTTTCACCGTCTCAATGTGATCCGGCTGCGTTTGCCGCCGCTGCGTGAACGACGGGAAGATATTCCGCTGCTGGCGAAATACTTTCTGCAGAAGAGCGCGCGTGACCTCGGCGTCGAACCCAAACGCCTGTCGGATGCCACCCTGAGTTATGTGGCGATGCAGGACCTGCCGGGTAATGTGCGCCAGCTGGAAAATCTTTGTCACTGGCTGACAGTCATGGCACCTGCCGCGACCATCGAGGTCAAGGATTTGCCCCCGGAAATGCGAGCGGAATCCACTGTTGCCGGTGCCGAGGACTGGATTTCCGCTTTGGGCCGCGAAGCCGAATTGCGTTTGCACCGCGGTGAGACCGCAATCATGGACGAGTTGACGCGGCAATTCGAGAAAACGCTGATTCTGAAAGCCTTGGCGCAAACCGGCGGTCGGCGCATCGAAGCCGCGCAAATGCTTGGGCTTGGCCGCAATACGCTGACGCGCAAGATTCAGGAACTCAAAATAGAAACCGGGCGCGGCGAAGAAGCCTGAATTACAAATCAGCCGGGCGATTGTTCCCGCGAAAATTCGGCAATGACCGGTGCATGATCCGAAGGCCGTTCGTTGCCGCGTGGCCCGGCGTCGATGCTGCAGTTCTTGCAGGATTCGGTAAGAGGCTTTGTGGCAAGAATATGGTCGATGCGCATTCCCATCTTGCGCCTGAACGCATTCATCCTGTAATCCCACCAGCTAAAGGATTTTGGAGCTTGTTCAAAAAGTCGGAAAGCATCGTGAAAGCCTAAATTAAGCAAGGATGTTAGTGCCGCGCGCTCAGGGGGAGAGACTAAGATTTGTCCCACCCATTTCGCGGGGTCGTGAACGTCCTCATCGGCAGGCGCGATGTTGTAGTCTCCGAGAATAGCCACATACGCATGACTTTCTT
>JBEIFV010000146.1:0-15158 GCA_040382235.1 Burkholderiales bacterium | reverse complement strand
TGAATCGACCGGCTTTGCCGGCGATTCAAGGTTAAATCAAGCCGCTCAAAAGCAGGTGTTTACTTTTGAGCGTTCAAAAGTGTTCCGCTTCAAGCGAGAGCAGCACTTTCGAACCGCTCTTGATGCGCGTGGCCAGCATTTCGGTCTCGGGCAGGAGGCGGGTGAAGTAAAAGCGCGCGGTCGCAATCTTGGCCTTGTAGAACGGATCGGATTCCGCTTTAGGCAATGCCACCGCCGCCATGCGCGCCCAGAAGTACGCATACACCAGATGCCCGGCCAGGCGCAGATAGTCCACCGCCGCGGCGCCGACTTCATCCGGGTTTTTGAAGCCCTGCATGCCGACCCACATCGACACCTCGGCCAGACGCTCCCCGATGGCGGCCAGCGGTTCGATGAATTCCTTCATCGCCGGGTTGGCTTCGTGCTCTTCGGCCAGCGCTTCAACCATGGCGCCGAACTTCTTCATTTTCTTGCCGCCGTCCCCCAGCACCTTGCGACCGAGGAAATCCAGCGACTGGATGCCGTTGGTGCCCTCGTAGATCTGGTTGATACGGGCATCGCGCACGAATTGCTCCATGCCCCATTCGCTGATGAAACCGTGGCCGCCGAACACCTGCAGCGCGAGGTTGGCGCATTCGCTGCCGGCATCGGTGATGAAGGCCTTGATGATGGGGGTCAGGAGCGCCAGCATGTCTTCGGCATCGGCGCGTTCGTCCTCGTCCGTCGAGTAATGGGCGATGTCGGCCTGAAGCGAAATCCAGTAGGCGAAGGCGCGGCTGCCCTCCACATAAGCGCGCTGGGTAAACAGCATGCGCCGCACATCCGGATGCACGATGATCGGATCAGCGGCCTTTTCCGGCGCCTTCGGGCCCGACAGCGAGCGCATCTGCAGGCGGTCCTTGGCATAGGCGGCCGAGCTTTGATAGGCCACTTCCATCAGGCCCAGGGACTGCATGCCCACACCGAGGCGCGCGCCGTTCATCATCACGAACATGGCGTTCAAGCCCTTGTGCGCCTGGCCCACCATGGTGCCGACAGCGCCGTCCAGATTCATCTGGCAGGTAGAGTTGCCGTGGATGCCCATCTTGTGTTCGAGCGCGCCACAGGTGATGGCGTTGCGTGCACCCAGGCTGCCGTCGGCATTGACCAGGAACTTGGGCACGATGAAAAGCGAAATTCCCTTGGTGCCGGCGGGCGCATCCGGCAGGCGTGCCAGCACCAGGTGGACGATGTTCTCGGCCAGGTCATGTTCGCCTGAAGAAATGAAAATCTTGCCGCCACTGATCCTGTAGGTGCCGTCGCCCTGTGGTTCGGCCTTGCTGCGCAGGAGGCCCAGGTCGGTGCCGCAATGCGGCTCGGTCAGGCACATGGTGCCGGTCCATTCGCCGGACACGAATTTGGGCAGGTAGGTTTTCTTCTGTTCGTCGGTACCATGCTTGATCAGCGCCCCGTAGGCGCCGTGGGTCAGGCCCGGATACATGGCCCAGGCCTGGTTGGCGGAGTTCATCATTTCCTGGAACACGGTCTGCACCACGTGCGGCAGGCCCTGGCCGCCATATTCCGGGTCGCACGAGAGCGCCGGCCAGCCGGCTTCGGCGAACTGCCGGAACGCATCCTTGAAACCGGTGGGCGTCTTCACTTCATGGGTGGTCGTGTCGAGCACACAGCCTTCGCGGTCACCCACCTGGTTCAAGGGGAACAGCACCTCGGCGCAGAATTTGCCGCCTTCCTCGACCACTTGATCCATCAGTTCACGCGTGACTTCAGCCTGCGCCGGCAGGCCTCTCAGAGTAGTGCCGACGTCGAGCAATTCGTGCATCACGAACTGGATGTCGCGCAGCGGAGCGGTGTATTGAGCCATGGTGTGCCTTTTCGTGATTCAAGAAGTGAATGGTTGTTCCCAGCGCTGCGCTTTTGCTTGCGCTGCGATTGTTTCGTTCGTCCGGCCACCCGCAGCACATGCTGCGAGCGGTCCGGTGGCGTAGAAGGCAGCGGTCCGGTCAAAGGCGCGGCGCGCGCGTTCGACCGCGCGGCTGTCGCGCAGCAGTCTGGCATCATGATGTAGAGCGAGCATGACGCCATAAAGTTCGAATACCAGTTGTTCGGGGTCGCATCCGGCGGCCAGGTGTCCGCAGTCGATCGCCTGGCGTGCGGCCTTGCGCATTTCGCCCTGCCAGCCGCGATTGACTTCCACCATGCGGTCGCGCACCGGGCCGGGCCGGTCATCAAACTCCACCGCGCCGGAAATGAATACGCAGCCATTCGGAATTTCGATGGTCTGTACCCGGTGCAGCCAGTTTTCGAACATCGCCTTCAAGCGCGGCAGGCCGCGCGGCAACTTGATCGCCGGGTGGAACACGGATTCCAGGAAGCGCCGAGCGTACTCGTCGATCAGCGCGATCTGCAATTCCTCGCGGCTGCCGAAATGTGCGAATACGCCTGACTTGGACATGCCCAGCGCGTCGGCCAGCATGCCGATCGAGAGGCCCTCGAGCCCGTCGCGGCTGGCGATGCCCAGGGCGGCATCGAGAATCGCGCTGCGGGTTTGCGAACCCTTGGATGCGTGGCTACCGGGTTTGGTCACGAGATTCAAATTAAAACGAACGGTCGTGCTTTTTCGCAGACCTTGCCTGTTGCGGTCAAGCGATTCCCGTGATGCGGTGCAGCATTCTCCCGATTTGGCGGGAAAAAATACAAGCAATCAATGCGTTGCGGAGTTGGCGCAAATTAGACACGCGCCTCTAATTGCTCTTTTGGGCGGTGCTTGCATCGCGGGGTGCGGCCGTATTTGGTGGCCGCCACGCACTTGCATGCCAAGGCAAGCGCAAGCGGCTTGCTGACGGCGGCGCGCTGTTCGGGGGTGCTTGCGCCTCACGCCAGTTGGTAATGCGTGACGAAATCGATGATTTCGGAAGCGCCGCCGAATCGTCTGTGCTTGTCCTTGTTCATCATGCGTTCGAGCAGCGGTTGATAGCGTTCCAGTCCGCCCGCCAGCAGCGGCACGGGACTGTGCGCGTGTTGGTGCATCAGGCCCATGGCGGTATCGGCCACATAGGCGCGCTTGCCTGACAACATTTCATAGAACATCACGCCCAGGCTGTAGATGTCCGCACGATGGTCGGCCGGAACGCCCAGCACCTGCTCGGGCGAGAGGTAGTAGGGAGTGCCGAGGATGTCGCCATGCTGTGTCGGCCCGTGCGTATCGCCCACTTTCTTGGCAATGCCGAAGTCGGCAATCGCCATGCTGCCGTCATCACGGATCATGATGTTGTCAGGCTTGAGGTCGCGGTGCACCACGCCAAGGCGATGGACAACGGTGATGCCGCCGGCGATCTGGATCAGGGCCGCGACGGCCGTGGAAGGTTCGCATGGCGCACGCATGAGACCGCGCAAATCGCCGCCGGCGAAGTATTCCATCGCCATGTAGGCGTAGCCGCTCTCGTGCCCGTGCTGGTAGACGCGTGCCACGTTCGGATGCGAACTCTGCATCAGGAGCGCGTATTCCTGGATGAAGCGCTTGGCGGTTTCGCTTTCATGCGCGTCGGTCAGGCGCACCAGCTTGAGCACGCGCGGGCGGTCCGAGGCGAGGTGCTGCGCCAGATAGACCTGCGCCATGCCGCCTTCGCCGATCTTGCGCAATACCCGATAGCCGTCGACAGCGATGGGCGCCAAGTCGACGGGTGGCGCTGCGCTCGCCGGATTGGCGATGGCTGGCCGCGCTGCCGCAGGTGCCGTTGGTGCGGCAGGCTTAGCGGGCTGGCGAATCGAATTCTGCGCATCGAGCAGCCGCGTGTTCGCGACCAAGGCACTGGCGACACCGATATAGAAAGCGCCGTCGATCGCATCGGCGCCCGCCTTTGCCTGGAGCGCGGTGATTTCGACGATGTTCAAGGGCGTCTTGCGCCCCTTGACCACGATCTGTCCTTCGCGGCCGTGGCCGAAGCGCGGCCCGGCGCCGCGCTGCGTCGCGTCGCTCACGACGATGCCCCAGCCGAGCTCGCCGGCGCGCGCCTGCAGGCGCGAAGCCACATTGACGGTATCGCCGATGATGGTGCGCTCGGATTTTCCGCCGGTCTTGCCGCCGTACAAACTGCACACCGAAACCGGGCCGGAATGCATGCCGGTGATCGCGGCCAGCGCCGGGATCTTGCCGTGGCCCAGCTTTTCGGCAACCCAGGGGCCGTAGCGATGCAGGGCTAAGACGCAAAGGATCGCGGTCTTGGCGGCGCGCTCGGCGTGGTGGATGCCGCTGGTCACGCCATCCTCGAACATGGCGATGAAGCCACCCTCGGTGGTCTTGACGATCCAGCCCGAGCCGTTGGTGACCACGTCGCGCACGTTCTCGTAGAAGGTGTTGAACAACTCGAGCCGCAGTTGATCGCCCAGCGCCTCGCCGATGCGGTTGAAATCACGGATCGCGAAGAACATCACCGTGCCTTCGACCGAGCGCGACGTGGCGTCGCGGGCCAGGGTGTCGACGTCTGGCAGCGGCGCGGAATATTCGGGCGCCATTGCCATGGTCTCGCTATGGTCTGATGGTGGCAGCGCCTGTGTTTCGATATCCAGTTGCCTGGTTCGCCGCGGCCGAGTCTGCTTCGAGACCGCCTTGAGCAGGCTTTCGCGATTGAATGGCTTGACCAGGTAGTCCGCAACCCGCATCGCGCTGGAACGTGCGCGCAGATCCGTATCGTCGGAGTCGGTCAGGAAGATGAACGGCGTGGCGGCGGTTTGCGCGTTGGAACGAATGCCCGCCAGCATCTCGATGCCGTTCAAGCGAGGCGTGCGCGAATCCGAAACGATCAGGTCCGGATGCGATTCGATCGCCATGCGCAGACCCTCTTCGCCATCAACGGCCGCCATCACATCATGGGTCTCGCTTTCAAGATGAAGCGCCAGCAGCCGGCGGATCGCCGGATCATGCTCGACCACAAGCACTCTTGCCATACGATTGCTTCCCCCGCGCTTCGGGGGCAACTACCTGCCACCCGGATCGCCTTGCCTGGTTGGTGAAACGTGGATGCAAGTGATCGCAACGCACCGGACTGGCGCACGCAGGACGCCCGCATCTTCAGCCCTCTTATCGGCCGGGGAGGGCGAAACCTGATGGCGGTTTGCGCAGGTACCGGCCAAGGTTCGCCTGGCCAGTGGCGCCGCGCCCGTCCTGCGCTGCACGCCGGACTGCGGTTTTGAGCGTCAGGCTGGCAAGAGAATCCAGGTGCAACACTGCGGCAGCAGCGCGCGGCGGCTTGAACCGAGGCAGGCAAAGGCCCCACAATGGCGCCCTTTACACCACGCTGTTTCAGTCATGGCGCCCCTTCAAAGCCACGAATTCAGGATAGAAATCACCCCGGACGACCAGCCGGAAGACCGCTTCTCCAGCCATGTCAACAATGCGCGCTACTTCGCTTTCATCAACCGCACCTTTCACCACTGGTATGTGAAGATGGGGATTCGTGTGCCCAATGCGCCCCATAGTGCGATGATGGCGCACATTTCCTATGATTTTGTGAGCCAGGTTTTTTATCCCGGCGCCGTGCTGTGCCGCATCAGCGTTGCCAAGGTCGGCCGCACCAGCATGGAACATGCGGTCGAAATGTGGGATGTCACGGCTGAACCGCGCCTGGCCGGACGCGGTCGGGTGGTGCATGTGTGGGTTGAGCGAGCGGTAGCCAAGGCACTGCCGTGGCCGGCGGATTTGCTGGCCAAATGCTGGGATGGCCAGGCGCCGGACGCAGCCCTCAAGCCCTAGCGCGCAGGCGCATGGTGAGCCCGTCGGGGTACATGGTGAAGGCCATGGTCTCGCGTGCTTCGCCGCCGTCCGGCGTCTCGACGCCGGCTATATCGAACTGCCCGAGCAGCAGCGCCATTGCCATCTTGATCTCCAGCATGGCCAGGTAGCGCCCCGGACACACGCGCGGCCCGGCGCCGAAGGGCATGGAAATGCGTTTGGCGGAATTGGCGGCCTGCGACGGGCCGCCGTCGCCCAGCCAACGCTCGGGTTGGAAGCGCGCTGCCTGCGGCACCAGGCGCTCGTCGACGCTGTCGTGCCGCAACAGGCAGAAGATCGGCGTGCCCTTGGGTACGCGCACGGTGCCGACTACGGTATCGCGCAATGCCACCAGGGAATTGAACGGCGCCACCGGCTTCAAGCGCATGGTCTCGTGGGCGCAGGCTTCCAGGTAGTCGAGCGCGCCCATCTGCTTGGGTGAAAAATTAGCCGGGTCCGGTGCATGCGCGCGCACCTCGGAGCATGCCTTCGCCAACGCCTCGGGGTGCCGGCTGAGCAGGTAGATCATCCAGGCGAGCGTGTTGGCGGTGGTGTCTTCGCCCGCCAGCAGCATGGTCATCACATTGCCGGCCACCTCGCTGTCGGTGAGGCCACTGTCGGGCGCGTCGGAGGCGACGATCATCGCCTCGAGCAGGTTGGGCGGGTCGGCGCGGCGTGCCGGGTCGGCGGCCAGGCGCTCGCGGGCCGCGGCGATGAAGCCGGCGATTGCCGCCTTGACTTCGGCAATACTGCGGTCCAGTGCACGGTCGGACGGCAGCTTCACGAAGCGCCAATAGGCGAAGGGCGCCAAGATGCGCTTGAACAGTGCCGGGAAGATGCGGTCCAGGTGCTGCTGGATCACGTCCGCGCCCGACTCCAGGGTATTGACCTCGGCGCCGAAGGCCAGGCCTGCGATGGTATCGACCGTATAACGCATCAGGTCCGACTGCAGATCGATCGCCGCACCGGCCGCCGCCGCCGTGCGCCAGCGTCCCTCCAGGCGTTGCGCGACTCGCGCCATCGAGGGGAAATAGGCCTTCACATGCGCCGGGTCGAAACCCGCCATCACCATTCGCCGCTGGCGACGCCAGGATTCGCCCTCGCTGCCGAACACGCCGGGCAGGAGCCCCATCTCCGCGCTGATGTGCTCCAGGCGATCGGAGCGCCGGAAGCCGTCCGGCCGATCGCGCAGCATGGTGGCGATGACTTCGTGGTCGCTCACCACCAGCAGCTTGCGCTTGGCGAGTTGGAGGCGATAGTAGGGGCCGTATTCATGGCTCCAGCCTTCCAGTTGCCGGTGAATGATCGCCGGGCGCACCTTGTGCAGCGAGCCCAGCACCGGGATGGTGGACGGGCCGGGCAGGTCGGCCAATTCGCGCAGGGTCGCAGGCTTGGCTGGCGCCGGAGCTTCGAGGGTTTCCATTGTTGTCCTTGTTGTCATTGCCGGTGTGCCGTGTCGCGTTTCGTCAACGGAACTTAAGGATTCCGACTGTCAGGTTTTACGCCTTGGCGCGTGCTACTTGTCGGCCAGCCCCAATTCCCGTACCAAACGCCCGTAGGTGGCATGGAAGCCGTCAATGTGGGCTTTCACCGCGGCGACCGTGTTCTCGCCGGCCGGCGGCACACTGTGGCCGAAGCCGACCAGCTTGTCGCGTACCTCCTTGTTCTCCAGCGCAGCGGCGATCTGGCGGTTGAGCTCCCCCTGGATCGCCGGCGGCGTGCCCTTGGGCGCCAGGATGAAGTTGGTGATCTCTATCGAAAAATCGGTCATGCCGGCTTCGCGGAAGGTCGGCGTGTCGGGCAGGCGCGCCGAGCGCTTGTCCGAGGTGATCGCCAGCGGCTTGAGCTTCCCTTCCTGGATGTGCGGCAGCATCAGGGTCTGGGTGTCGAAGGCGACCTGCACCTCGTTGGCGCGCAGCGCCTGCATCATCGGGCCGTTGCCCTTGTAGGGCACGTGCACCATCGACAGTTTTGCCAGGCGGTTGAAGTGTTCGCCCACCAGGTGCTGCGGCCCGCCCACGCCGGATGACCCCCAGTTGATCTTGCCGGGGTTGGCGCGCACCTGGGTCAGGAACTGCGCGAGCGACCCGAAGCGCGCGGCGTTCTCGCTGTTGGTGACCAGCACGAAAGGATAGGAATACACCGCCGCGATGAGGGTGAAGTCATTGCTCGGATGCCACGGCAGGCTGGAGACGATGGGCAGCACCGCGTGGGTGCTGGTGGCGATCATCAGGGTGTGACCGTCAGGCGGCGCGCGCATCAGTTCAGCCACGGCGATGGCGCCGCCGGCGCCGGGCTTGGCATCGACGATCACCGCCTGGCCGACCTGCTCGCCCAGGCGCTGGCCGAGAATGCGCGCCACGATGTCGGTGCCCCCGCCGGCCGCGAACGGGATCAGCACGCGGATCGGGCGCTCCGGAAACTTGGCCTGGGCGCTTGCCGGCGACGGTGCCAGGCAGGCGGTGATGAGAATCGCCGACAGCAATTTCAAGGTGTGCATGACATCTTTCCGGTCTTGTTTGCGATTCACTTTTTCTGGTCAGGCGCGTCTTCAAAACGGGCGATCGAGCGCAGGTAGCGCGCGCTCTCGCCCGCGTCGACCTGCGGTGTGTTCAACCCGGCCTGGTGCACGGTGACGTAGCCCTGATAGCCAATGTCGCCCAGCGCCGCCATGATCAGGGGGAAGTCGATGCCGCGCCCATCCCATAGCGGAATCTGCTCGAACGGTACGTTGCCGCGGCACCAGGTCCTGAGCACCGAATCGCCTGCCGGATCGAGGCGCTGGTTCTGCAGATATACGTTGATGATGTAGGGTGCCAGGCGGCGGACGGTGGCCGCGCCGTAGTCGCCGCCGCAGGCTTCGAGGTTGGCCGGCTCGTAGGTCAGGCCGAAGTTGGGCCGGCCGATACGCCGCAGTACCTCCAGCATTTCATCGACCGTCTCGAACAGCGAGCGGGTATGGCACTGGTGCGCAAGCCGGATGCCGCGCTCGCGGGCGATGTCGGCGGCGCGTTGCGCCCAGATGATGTCCTCGTCCTGGCGCAGCGCCACGCGAATGATGTCGCAGTCGAGCGCCGCGGCCAAGTCGAGCGTCGGGGTGATGTTGCGCAACGCGGCGGGCCCTTCGTCGGTATTCTCGGGCACCGCGAAATCGCCGGTCACCATCGACACCGCCAACCCCTTGTCGCGCAGCAGGCGCGCCTTCGCGGCGATGTCGGCGGCCGGCGTATGGATGCCGATTTGCGAGGCTCGCATGCAGATGGCGGAGTAGCCGCTCTGCACCGCGATGTCGGCAAGTTGCTCCAGTGACAGCGAGGCCTCGCGCTTGTTGGAGAATTTTTCGCCGATGCGGGCGGACAGCGAGAGCTTCATTCCAGTTCTTCCTGCAGGTCGTGTTTCATTGCGTGCATCCGGACTCGCGCGGGGCTTCGATTATGCAGGCAGCGCCGCTGCGCGCATCGCGCTCGCCGGAGGTGGCGCTCCTTCACGCGATTGACCTCAAGCGCACCGGCATGGCGCTGGGCATCATGGTGAAGGCCATCACCTCCTTGATCGAAGCCGGGTCGCCTGTCAGTTCCAGCGCGAAGTTGCGCGCCAGCATCGACAGCACCAGGCGCAGTTCGACCCCCGCCAGATGGCGCCCGGGGCAGACGCGCGGCCCTGCACCGAACTGGGTGTAGGCGCGGGTGTCGTGCGGCTGCACCGCGCCGTGGCCGGTGGACCAGCGCTCGGGCAGGAATTCCGCCGGCCGGCCGAAGTGCTGCGCGTCCTGCATTGCCGGGCGCAGCACGAAGAAGAGCGGCGTGCCCGTGGGAATCGCCACGTCACCGAGCACCACGTTGGTGAGGGCTTCAAGGAAGATGATCGGAATGATCGGTTTCAAACGCGTGGCCTCGTGCGCGCTGGCTTCGAAGAGGTCGAGCTTTTTCAGTTCATCGAAGGTCGGGCATACCCTTGCCGCGCCGAGCGCCTGCGCGGCTGCCGTTTGCAGGCGCGCCTGCAGCTGTTGGTCGGCGCCCAGGAACGACAGGGTCCAGGCCAGCGTGTGGGCGGTGGTGTCCTCGCCGGCCAATAGCAGGGTGATGACATTGGCAGCGATCATCGGGTCGCTGATGCCGGACCCCGGCAGGGCAGCCGCCTTGAGCATGGCTTCGAGCAGGTTGCGCGGTGTGTCCGATGGCTGGTCGTGCATGCGCTTGCGGCCGCGCTCGATCAGGCCGTCGATGTGGCGCGAAACGGCAGCCAGCGAATGGTCGAAGCGCCGGTCGCGGGGCAGCTTGAGGTAGCGCCACAGCGTAAACGGCGCGTTGATGCGCGCATTGATCATCGGAAAGATGCGCGCCAGATGCTCCTGGATCACGTCACCGGGTTCATCGATGGTGTTCGGGTCTTCGCCGAACGAGAGCGCGGTGGTGATGTCGACGGTGTAGCGCACCAGGTCGTCGGTCATCTGCACCGTCGCGCCGGCTTCCGCGGCGCGCTGCCAGCGCAGGCGCAGGCGTTCGGTGATGCCCTGCATGGTCGGAAAGAAGCCGCGGAAGTTGGTCGCGGCCAGCGCCTGCATGACCAGGCGTCGCTGCGGTCGCCAGGCTTCGCCTTCGACCGAGAACACGCCGTTGAAGCCCATTTCGGCAATGATGTTCTCGATCGGAGTGAAGCGCCGGTAACGTTCCGGCCGCTCGCGCAGGGCGGTTTGCAGGTGCAGGGGGTTGGCGGAGACGAACACCCGCTGCGGGCCAAGGCCAAAGGTATAGATCTCGCCGAATTGCCTGCACCAACCTTCGAGCACCAGGTGCAGGCCGGCAGGGTCGAGTTGCAAGGCGTTGCCCAAAAAAGGGAGGCCTCTGGGTGAAGGCAGGTCTTCGAGGCGGCGAACACGAGGCTCTACGGCGATTTGTGACATGTTCTTCCCCCTTTTGAAGTGACATGAAAACGCACACAAACGCGCCGGTGCCCCGGGTGACTCGATGACACTATGCATTGGCCGCAAACCCTGGCGCCACATGACGGCTCGTGTTCTTTGGCCCGCAGGCTCCGCCAGTGTGCGCAAGCGACCAGACGGGTATGGTAACGCGCAGTTGCCATAGCGGTCCGACGGCCTTCGGGCAGCAGGCGCGGTGTAGACTCCGTCCGGATTTTTCCAGACCTGAAGCATCACCAAATACCCTATGGCCGACAAGATCATCGCCACCTTTCCCGCCTTCGTGCGGCCATTGATCGAGGCGCAGTTGCCGGGCTGGATCGTGGCGCGCTGGTTCGCCAACAAGGCTGAGGCATTGGCAGCGGGGCCGGGCACCGAAATCGGCTGGTTCGACATGGTCAAGAAGCCCGCCATGGCGCAAGCGGTTGAAAACGCTACCGATCTGAAGTGGCTCAATTCACTGTATGCCGGCGTCGATGGCCTTCCGCTGGGCCTCCTGGCCCTGCGCGGCGTCACCCTTACCAATGGCGTCGGCCTCAACTCGGTGACCATTGCCGAGTACGTGGTGATGGGCATGCTCAATATCGCCAAGGGCTATCGCGCCGTAGTCCATGCGCAGCAACGTCATGAATGGCTGGCTGAAGCGCCGGGCACGGCCGAACTGCTGGGCAGCCGCGCGTTGTTGCTGGGCTATGGCGCGATCGGCCAACTGATCGAGACGCGCCTTCTGGCCTTCGGCGTTGACGTCAGCGTAGTGCGGCGCA
This sequence comes from Burkholderiales bacterium, assembly GCA_040382235.1. Lineage (GTDB taxonomy): Bacteria > Pseudomonadota > Gammaproteobacteria > Burkholderiales > JAEUOS01 > JAEUOS01. The sequence goes on along the minus strand of JBEIFV010000146.1, from coordinate 3,706 downwards.
CACCCGATGCGGCCGGGCGCACGCTCGGGCCCGACCAGTGGCGCGCGCGCCTGGGCGAATTCGACTGGGTGATCCTGGCCGTACCGGCCACGCCCGAGACCGTGTGCATGATCGGCGCGGCCGAACTGGCGGCGATGAAACCGACAGCGGTGCTGCTCAACATCGCGCGCGGCAGCGTCATCGATCAGGCCGCTTTGGTTGAGATACTCAAGGTGCGCGGCATTGGTGCCGCGTTTCTCGACGTCACCGACCCGGAGCCATTGCCGCCCGAGCATCCGCTGTGGACCCTCGATAACGCGCATGTCACCATGCACCTGTCGGGCCGCTCGCAAACCACCATGGTCAGGCGCGCGGCAGAGCGCTTTCTGGAAAACCTGGCGCGCTATCGGGCGGGGGAACCGCTTTTGCATCAGGTTGATTTGGTGCTGGGGTATTGAGCGGCTCCATCAGGACCTGGGCTGATGAATGCATTCGCCGCCGGCGACGCCTTTGCCTGCAGTGCCCTGGCGCGATTCATCTTGGCATGTGCCGTCACATCAATACTTACACCAGCAGGTCGGTGTCGAGGAACACGAGCATCGCTGATTCGTCCCGAGGCGTCCTTGCGGCTTTGGCACTTGCGCGGCCCCTGCCGCGGAAATCGCCTTCGTGCAATTCTTCGCGCAAAGTGCGCTGCCGCCTGCGGCGTGGCGCGGCTGCGGGCTCAACGCTCGCGCGAGAACGCGGTGTGGCAGCTTCGATCGTCGCCATCAGGCGCGCGGTGGCTTGTGCCCGCTGTTTTGCCAGCCCCTTGTCGGTCTCTTTGACATAGCACCGGGCTTGCCTGATGAGTTGCTCATCAACCGGGATGGTCAGGATTGACATGGCGGGGTCGGGCTTGACGGACAAACGGGGGCCACAGCATATGAACACGTGAACACGTGTCTTTCGCCGACCCGTGCGTAAGCTGCGGCCGTCGCTCGGATCGCCTGCGGGCGGAGCGCGCTGGTCCTGGTCATGGCACTCGTACCGGGCTACGCATCTGGCCGGGATTTTGCTCCGACAAGATGCATGCTGTTTCAAATCACTATACGCTCCTATGAACTATCGACCAACTGCCGCAAGCTTCTCCCAGCCATGAAAAGAACCACCATATTCGCCGATGACACCATGCTCAAGAAGCAACGGCAAGCCCGGCGCCGCCTGCGTTGCCATCGAAGACAGCGCGCAATCGCGCGCGCGAACCATCCACGCCACCTTTCCCACTCGAGGCACACCATGACCTTCACCGCAATCAAGCCCGCCAGTTTTCCCTGGTTCGACTATTCGCGCTACTCGTTCTCGCTCGGGCTCAAGACCGGCACCGGCACCTATCTCTCGGGCCACACCGCCTCCGAGCACGACCCGGCGACCAAGCGCATGGTGGTGCGCGGAGGCATGACCGACCAGGTGCGTACCGCCTACGCCAAGATCGGTGCGATTCTTGAAGCCGCCGGCTACGGCTATGGCGATGTGGTGCGCATCGTCGAATATGTGAAGCCGGAAGGCATCGAACGCTATGCCGAAGCCGCGGCGGTGCGCGCCGAAGTGTTCGGTGCGCATCAGCCAACCGTCAACACGGTGCCGGTCAAGGCCTTGTTGCGCCCTGACGCCTTCATCGAAATCGAAGTCACCGCTGGCGCGGCGATCCGCGATTCCGCCGGCGTGGTGTTCCTGCCCTCGGTGCAGCCGACCGACGAGAGGGGCAACATCATCGGCGCGGGCGACGTGGTGGCGCAGACCCGTGCGGTATTCGAAAAAGCCGGCAAGATGCTCGCCGCGCTGGGCCTGGGCTTTTCCAATGTTGTCAAGACCCTCGACTACACCACCCCTGCGGCCCTGGCCAACTACAAGTACACCGGACGGGTGCGCAAGGAGCACTTGGGGCCGGTCTATCCGGGTTCCGCCGGCATCCTGATGCCGCGTTTGCTGCACCCGGAAGCGCTGATCCAGTATGACTTCACCGCCTCACGCGAAACACCGGTGGCGATCAACCCCGGGTGGTCGCGCTACCAGAAGCTCACCTACAGCCCGGCGGTCAAGGCCGGCAAGATGCTGTTCATGTCGGGCCAGGGCGCGCTCGACCCCGAGACCGAGCGCATGCTGTTCGACGGCGACATCGTGGCCCAGGCCGAATACACCTACCAGAACATTCTCAAGGTGCTGGCGGCTGCCGGCGGCGGCCCCGAGCACCTGGTGAAGACCATCGAATACGTGACTCCGGCCGGGCTGGCGCGCTATCGCGAGGTGGCCGCGGTGCGCGCACGTCTGCTGCGCGAGCCCTTTCCTGCCTCCACCGGCCTGGTGTGTGAATTGCTGTTGCGGCCCGAGATGCTGATCGAAGTCGACCCCCTGGCGATCCTGGATTGAACATCATGGCGCTCCTTACCGATGAATTGAAGGCGATGATCGGGCGCGAGGTGCACTACCCCGCACGCGAAGAACTTGGGGCTGCGTCGATTCGCTATTTCGCGCTGGCTATGGGCGATGCCAACCCGCTGTATGTCGATGATGCCTATGCAGTGGAGGCCGGCCACCCTTCGGTGATCGCACCGCCCACCCTGATCTGCGAGACCTGCCAATACGCCCATCGGCCGCCGGACGAAGACGGCTACATCGGCCACGAGTGGCATTTGCCGGTACCCAACAGCCGCATGATCCGTGCCGGCAACGATTACGAATTCATGCGTCCGATCGTGCCGAGCGACCGCATCTCGGTGACCTGGAAACTTGACAGCATGAACGAGCGCAATGCGTCTCGCGGCGGTACGCAACTGTTTGTCAATGCGGTGGCCACCTATCGCGATGCATCCGGCGCCACGGTGGCGATCAACCGCGAAACCATCGTCTATCAACCGCTGGAGGCCGCATGATCGCGCCGACCCGCATCGCTGCGAGCATTGTCATCGGCGAGGCGCTGCCGGTGCTGGAAAAGCACTTCACCCAGGTTGATCTGGTGGCCTACGGTGCCGCCACCTGGGACTGGCATCGCCTGCACTACGACCTCGAGTACGCCCGCTCGAAGAACCTGCCCGGCACCCTGGTCGACGGCCAGGCCTTCGGCGCCGTGCTGGCGCGCGCCGCGCAAGACTGGGCCGGCCCGCGTGCTTTCATCACGAAACTTTCGTTCAAGATGAAATCGATGGCCTTTGCGGGCGACACTTTGCGTGCCGTCGGTGAAGTCACGGCACTTCGTCCGGTCGAGGGCGGGCATGTGGTGGTGCTGGCGCAGCGCCTGATGAACGGCGAACGCGTCGCGTCGGACTGCGTCACCGAAATTCGCCTGCCCGCGGCTTGAGCCACGGCAGGTGCGTGTAGGCGGTGCGGGCGGCAGGTGCCGCGGCACCACTCCCGCGGTCTGGTATCAACGACGATCTGGATGCGATCACGGTCTGGGGCCGCAACGAGGAACGAAAGTTTTCCAAGCTTGCCGCCACACCCTCGCGCGCGATGACAATCGACGAGGTGCGCGCGACCATTGCTGCCTTTGGCGCCGCTGCGGCCGCCGCGCGCGCGGCCGGCTTCGACGCGGTGCAACTGCATGCGGCCAGTGGCTACCGCCGCACCGGTTCCTCTCGGCGCATCTCAACCGGCGCACGGATGCCTATGGCGGCTCGCCCAGGAACGCGCCGCCGCGTCATCCCGGGCATAGCAGCCTGTCGGACTTGGGAAACGTCGGCTGCAAATC
>JBEIFV010000145.1:0-15398 GCA_040382235.1 Burkholderiales bacterium | reverse complement strand
TGAAGCAGCCGACCGTATCGAGGCAATCGGATATGGCCTTGACACCGACCCTTGGCAAGAGGCCGAAGCTCGGTTTGTAACCGACCACACCGCAAAAGGCCGCCGGCCGGATCACCGAGCCGATGGTCTGGGTGCCAAAGGCCACCGGCACCATGCCGTCGGCCACTGCGGCAGCCGAGCCCGACGATGAGCCGCCCGGCGTATGCGCTGGATTGTGCGGATTGGCCGTGACACCCGGGGTAAAGGTGGCGAATTCGGTGGTGATGGTCTTGCCCAGCACCAGGCCACCCAAGCCGCGCAACAGAGCGACCACGGCGGCGTCCGCCGCTGGCCGCTGGCGGGCATAGATCGGTGAACCGTAGGCGGACGGCATGTCGAAGGTGTCGAACACGTCCTTGACGCCGACCGGCACGCCATACAAAGGACTGAAAGGCGTAACGGCATCGAGTGCCCGCGCCTGCGCCAGGGCCTGCTGCGGGTCCAGATGTGCCCAGGCGTGCACCAGTGGCTCGCGTGCCTCGATGCGCGCCAGACAGGCACGCGCCAGGGCTTCGCAAGTCAGCTCGCGACGGCTCACCGCTTGGGCGATTTCGATCAGCGAGGGAATGGAGTTCATCGGCGGGATTGTCGCCGATAACGGCTCTGGCGCCAGGCTTGGCGCATACGTGGAACGCTTCTTGCTCGACTGCGTGGGCTGCTATCTGGCACGCACATTCATCCAAAGGAACCCCTCACCGTGAATTCCCGAATCCTCTCCGGTTGCTTCGCAATCGCACTGGCCACCGCCTTGCCGACCCTTCCGGCCGCCGCCCAGGGCACGCTGCGTATCGGCATGACTGCCTCCGACATTCCGCTCACCACCGGTCAGGCAGACCAGGGCGGCGAGGGCCAGCGCTTTATGGCTCTTACGGTCTATGACGCGTTGGTGCATTGGGACCTGACTTCGGCGACCAAGCCGTCGACTCTGATTCCGGGCCTGGCCGCAAGCTGGGCGCCGGACGCCAAGGACAAGACCAAGTGGATCTTCAAGATCCGCGATGGCGCGAAATTCCATGACGGCGCTGACTTCACCGCCGCCGCGGCGGCATGGAATCTTGACAAGCTGCTCAACGACAAGTCGCCGCAGTACGACCCCAAGCAGGCCGCCCAGGGTCGCACCCGCATCCCCTCCATCGCCACCTATCGGGCGATCGACAAGGGCACGCTCGAAGTCATTACCAAGGAACCGGACGCCTTCCTGCCCTACCAGCTTGCATGGATCGCCATGTCGTCGCCGGCCCATTGGGAAAAGCTCGGCAAGAGCTGGGAAGCCTATGCGAAAACCCCCTCCGGCACCGGCCCGTGGAAGCTCGCCGCCTGGACCCCGCGCGAGCGCGCCGAAATGGTGCCCAACAAGGACTACTGGGACAAGACGCGAATCCCCAAGCTCGACAAGCTGATCCTGTTGCCTTTACCCGATGCCAATACCCGCACCGCGGCACTGCGCTCAGGCCAGGTCGACTGGATCGAAGCACCGGCGCCGGACGCGGTGGGCAGCCTCAAGGGTTCGGGCTTCCAGATCGTCACCAACGCCTACCCGCACATCTGGGTATGGCATTACTCGATGCTTGAAGGCTCGCCATTTCTCGACCCCAAGGTGCGCAAGGCGCTCAACCTGGCGATCGACCGCGACGGCATGAACAAGTTGTTGAACGGCTTGTCGATTCCCGCCAAGGGCTTCATGCCGCCGGGTCACGCCTGGTTCGGCAAGGCGGTCGAGCACAAGTACGATCCGGCGCAGGCCCGCAAGCTGTTGGTCGAGGCCGGGTATACCAGCGACAAGCCCTTGACCCTGAAGGTGGTGGTGCCGTCCTCAGGCTCCGGCATGATGCAGCCGCTGCCGATGAATGAATACCTGCAGCAGAACCTGGGGGCCATCGGCGTCAAGGTCAACCTCGAAGTGCTGGAGTGGAACACGCTGCTCAACGCCTGGCGCGCCGGTGCCCGCGATCCGCTGTCGCGCGGCGGCGTGGCGCTCAACTATTCATACTTTGTGCAAGACCCGTTCACCGCTTTCGTGCGACATTTCCAGTCGGAACTGGTGGCGCCCAAGGGCACCAACTGGGGCCACTACAACAGCAGGGAAATGGACGGGCTGCTGACCCAGGCAAAGCTGGCCTTCGACCCCAAGGAACAAACCTTGGCGCTGCAGAAGATCCACGAGAAGATCGTGGCCGAAGACCTGTTTCTGGACGTCACCCATGATGTCAACGCACGCGCCATGTCGGCCAAGGTCAAGGGCTTCGTGCAGGCGCAGAACTGGTTCCAGAACTTTTCCTCGATCAGCATGGGCAAGTAGGCATTGCGCTGGTGCCATCGTCGTGCGCCTCGCCGCGCCCGACGATGGCCGTAAAATGCCGCATGGCAAAAAAGCCTCTACCCAAAAAAACGACGCCAGGCGCGCTCAAGCCGAAAACCCTGGCGCTTCTGCGCAAGATCAGCGTCGCCACCCTGTGCACGCAACTGTTCAAGCGCGGTTTTCGCAATGTCTTCATCCAGAACATCACTCGTCTCACCGATCCCTCCTGCGGCAATCTGGTGGGCCCGGCCTTCACCATGCGCAGCATCCCGGCGCGCGAGGATCTGGACCAGATCAGTGCGTTCGACAACCCTGAGCATCCGCAGCGCAAAGGCATCGAATCGGTGCCGCCCGGACATGTGCTGGTGCTCGATTGCCGTGGCGAAACCAGGGTCGCATCGGGCGGCGAGATTCTCACCACCCGCCTGATGATGCGCGGCGCTGCCGGCCTGGTATCGGACGGCCCGGTGCGCGACAGCGGCCGTATTGCAGAACTGGATTTCCCGGTTTACTGCGCCGGCGGCAGCGCTCCGCTCAACCTGATTCACCACCATGCGATCGACCTCAACGTGCCGATCGGCTGCGGCGGCGTCGCCGTTTATCCGGGTGACATCATGGTTGGTGATGAGGAAGGCGTGGCGGTGATTCCGCAGCACCTGGCCGATGAAATTGCGCGCGATGCCGCCGAGCAGGAGGTGATGGAAGCCTTTCTGCTGGAGCGCATCCAGGGCGGCGCGGCACTACCTGGCACCTACCCGCCCAACGCCGCTACCAGGGCGGCGTTCGAGGTGTGGCGCCGCGAGCACGGCAAGTGAGGCCTTCAGACAGGTCGACTCGGCACATGCAAGCCGGCGAAGCTGCAAGCGGGCATAGCGTTTGAAGCGCGCCGACACGCCGCAACCGAACCCGGTCGCGGGCTTTGCCGATCTGCGTGGCGCCAGCCGCCTGGCGGTCGACGCTGTGGCAGGCATTACCGATCTGGTCGAAGACATGCACCGCAATATCGCCGGCCTGTCGCCGCCGGTGGGTCGCGCGCCAAGCGGTGGGGCCGGAGGCATTTCCGGCCTGGTGTATCGCAGCGTGCGCGGTGTGGCTCGCGCAGTCGGCTTGGGGCTCGACGTGGCACTTGGCCAACTGGCGCCGCTGATCGGCAAGAGCCGTTCGTGGCCGCGACGCGAAGCGGTGCTTGCCGCTCTCAACGGTGTGCTGGGCGACTACCTGGCCGCCACCAACAACCCGCTGGCGATCAGCATGCAATTGCGACGCGGCGGCACGGCGCTGGAATTGAACCGCGCCGCCTTGACCCAGGCGATCCCGCAGGCAACGACCAGGATTCTGCTGATGGTGCACGGCCTGTGCATGAACGACCTGCAATGGAAGCGCGACGGCCATGATCACGGCGCCGCGCTGGCCGCCGAATTCGGCTACACCACGCTTTACCTGCACTACAACAGCGGCTTGCATATCTCGGCCAATGGCCGCGCGTTCGCCGCGCTCATGCAGGCATTGCACGACGCCTGGCCGGTGCCGATCGAGTCGATCTCGATAGTCGGCCACAGCATGGGCGGCCTGGTTGCGCGCAGCGCCTGCCATTACGCCAAACAGGCGCGCGCGGGTTGGCTCAGGAAACTGCAAGCACTGGTGTTCCTCGGCACACCACACCATGGCGCGCCCCTGGAGCGCGCCGGCAACCGGGTTCACCTCTTGGCCGGCATCAGCCCCTACACCGCGCCGTTCACCCGGCTGGCCAAACTGCGCAGCGCCGGCGTCAAGGACCTGCGCCACGGCACCCTGCTCGACAGTAACTGGCAGGCGCTTGAAGAACATCACTCACCAGACGCGCGCCAGCCCGTACCCTTGCCGGCGCGCGTGCGCTGCTATGCGATTGCCGCCACCAAACGCGCCAAAGCCGGGCTGGAGCCGACACGGCTGCCAGGCGATGGCTTGGTGCCGGTCAGGAGCGCCTTGGGCCGGCACGACAACCCGGCCCTGACGCTGCGGATTGCAGCCTCACGTACCACTATCTGTTACGGGCTCACTCACTTCAATCTGCTCAGCAGCAGCGCGGTGCACGCGACTTTGCGCAACTGGCTGTCCACCCAGCCGCGACCGTCGCCCGCCAGGTCGACAACATAGGGCAATGATGTCTGCAAGCGCTGCCGGCGCGGCGCGCCCCGCCTTCGGCGCCACACCGGAAAGCTAGTCGCGAAACGAAGCGTCCATGCGGTCAAGCATGCGCAACAACCCCGGCCATTCGAGCCGGCCAAGCGGGCTGGCGCCATCGGCGTACTGCTCGATCCTGGTCTTGGTGAAGCCGTGCCCGGCGATCTGCGTTGCCACCGCCTCCGACGGATAGGTGAGCTTCTTGTCGCTGGCCAGCGCGTCGATCTGCGCCTGCATCGCCTTCTCGAGGTGCCACATCATGGAGAACGTCTGCGCCACCGTTTCGCCGGCCACCAAAGTACCGTGATTGCGCAGAATCATCACCGGCTTGTCGCCCATGTCGCCGACCAGGCGAGTGCGCTCATCCAGATCCAGCGCAAACCCCTCGCTGGCGTGGTACGCGACTTTTTCGTGAAACAGCATCGCATGCTGCGATAGCGGCAGAAGCCCGCATTTCATCATCGATACCGCCATGCCGGCCCGGGTGTGCGAGTGGATCACGCAACCGGCATCCGGCCGCGCCGCATGGATCGCACTGTGAATCACAAACCCGGCGCGATGGATGCGATGCGGCGATGGACCGACGATATTGCCGTCGAGATCGACCTTGACCAGGCTGGACGCGGTGATTTCATCAAACATGAAGCCGAAAGGATTGAGCAAAAAATGATCGTCCGGCCCAGGCACGCGCGCCGATATGTGGGTATAGATGAGGTCGGTCCAACCGTAGTGCGCAGCCAGGCGGTAGCAGGCGGCCAGGTTGACACGCACTTCCTGCTCGACAGCCGAGATAGGCGCAGGCTTGGCTTTGCGAGCCCTGGAAAGTTTTACAATTTTTGACATTTACTGACTCCGTTGTTGAGTTGCTTCAAAAACCTCACTCTAGCGCGATCGGCGCGCAACGATGCGGCTGCAAAGCACGCAATTCAATGCAAATTTGCAGAGGGCAATGACAAACGCATAAAAAGCGCCTCGCAACGCATGTTTGAGGCACTTTCGACTGCTGAAATAGACATTTCGGGCTATCTGCCCTGATTGACGCAATCTACGGCCGGCGGCATACTACGAAGTCGGTGAGAATGCTTCGCTTTGATGAATAAATTCCGTACCTGCTCAGGAACGCACTTTAAACAAAATGGAAAGCCGGAATCATCATGAAAGTTCGTTCGATCAAACTTGTTCTCGCCACCGTTGGCCTGATCATAACCACCCTGGCGCCCTCGGCTGCCGTCGCGATGCCCTACTCGGGTTTGTATGTATTTGGTGACAGCATTTCCGACGGTGGTAGCGCTGCAAATCTCATTGGCCCCGATCCGGGCCAGGTTATCTCTTCAAATCTCTATATCCCAAGCCAACCTTATGCCTCGGGAACCTTTTCAAATGGGCCGGTATGGGCATCGGAACTGACCGCGATGCTCAAGAACGCGGGTCAGCTTCCAAACTCGTTCTCGATCGCACCGGCCTGGAAACTGGACTTCACGATTCCGTCAGCACCTGCCGTAGCTTTGACGGGAGGAACTAACTTCGCAGTCGGCGGAGCAACCACGAGCGGTGGCAACTTTAGCCTTTCCACGCAATTAGGTACGTTCACCAGCGTATTCCCTGTTCCTTCGAGCGGTCTTTACGTGATCGCTGGCGGTGGCAACAACGCGCGCAACGCGTTTGCATCCCTTTACACCCAACCCGATTTCGGAGTCATCGGAGCTTCGCTCGGCTCATTTTCCCAAACCTACGCAAATGACGTTGGCGCGATGGTTGATGCACTTCAGGCAAAGGGGGTGCCGAACGCGAACATTATTGTATGGAACACCCCGAATGTGGGACTCGCGCCAGCGATCAAGGATTTCCCTTTGCCCATAGCGTCAGGACTGAACTCAAGCCAACTTGGGTCACTTGTGGCGGGTAGCCTCAACGGCGCATTGAATTCGCGCTTGGCTTCTGAAACAGGCGTCAAGCTACTTGATACCTATGCGCTGATTTCGGGTATCGCTGGAAATCCCCCTGCCTTCGGGCTTAGCAACGTGACAGATGCTTGCGGGCGTTTGTCCATCGGAAATTGCAGCACGGCCCTCTTTTGGGACGGAATCCATTCCAGCGCGGCTGCGCAGAATCTGCTTGCCCAGCAAGTGTTCGCACTCGCGGTGCCGGAACCCTCCGAAATTGCGATGCTGTTGGCCGGCCTCTTGGTTGTAGTCGGCGCTGCTCGCCGGCGCCGGATTGCGGCATGAATTAGTGAGAGGATCAACACGAAACGCGGACTTCGGTCCGCGTTTTTTTTCGACTACAACATAGACAGCGCCTCGCAACTACGCTTAGTTCCAGACGCGATTTCAACTTTTCAAGAAAAATCTTTCGACTGTGCCTTGATCGCAATGATCGGTGCGCCGTTGATTTGCCGCATGCTAATGAAGATGCAGTGCTCCCCGGACACAGCACTTGTGGTGCCGCGCCCGGGGTTAGCCGGTTGGTCGAGGATCGCCCGGCCTGCCGGCGTCAATACACCTGCAATCGGTCAGCGCTCGCCGGCCTTAAGCCAATAACCGCTCAAACCGTACCGCTGGTCTGCGGGTTCAGGCGCTCGCTCTTGTCGAACAGCTTGTTGAGCGCGCTCACGTAGGCCCGTGCCGAGGCGACGATCACGTCGGTGTCAGCACCGACACCGTTGACGATGCGCCCGGCCTTTGACAATCGCACGGTCACCTCGCCCTGGCTGTCGGTGCCCTGCGTCACGGCGTTGACCGAGTACAGCACCAGTTCGGCGTCGCTCTTGGCAATGCTTTCGATCGCCTTGAAGGTCGCATCCACCGGGCCCGAGCCCTGTGCCTCGGCCTTGCGTTCGGCGCCGGCCTCGGTCAGGGTCACGCTGGCCTGCGGCTTCTCGCCCATTTCGCTGGACTGCTTCATGGCGATCAGCTTGTAGTGCTCGCCGGTCTCGTCGTCGTTATGGTCGGCGAACAGCATCTGGATGTCTTCGTCGAAGATCACCGCCTTCTTGTCGGCCAGGTCCTTGAATCTGGCAAATGCCTCGTTCAACTGCGCCTCGGCTTCGAGTTCGATGCCCAGTTGCTCCAGGCGCTGGCGAAAAGCATTGCGGCCCGAGAGCTTGCCCAGCACGATCTTGTTGGCGCTCCAGCCCACGTCTTCGGCGCGCATGATTTCGTAGGTGTCGCGCGCCTTGAGCACGCCGTCCTGATGAATACCCGAGGCATGGGCGAAGGCATTGGCGCCGACCACTGCCTTGTTGGGCTGCACCACGAAACCGGTGATCTGCGACACCAAACGTGAAGCGGGCACGATCTGGGTGGCGTCAATACGGGTTTCGAGCTTGAAGAAATCGCGCCGCGTCTTGATCGCCATCACCAGTTCTTCGAGCGAAGTGTTGCCGGCGCGTTCGCCCAGGCCGTTGATGGTGCACTCGACCTGGCGCACCCCGCCCATGGTTACCGCTGCCAGCGAGTTGGCCACCGCCATGCCGAGGTCGTTGTGGCAATGGGCCGACCAGACAGCCTTGTCGCTGTTCGGAATCCGGGTGCGCAGGGTCTTGAAGAATTCGCCATACAGCTCGGGCACGGCGTAGCCGACGGTATCGGGCACGTTGATGGTGGTCGCACCTTCGTTGATGCAGGCTTCGATCACGCGGCACAGGAAGTCCATGTCGGAGCGGTAGCCGTCCTCGGGGGAAAACTCGACATCCGGACACTGGTTACGGGCATAGCGCACCGCCAGCCTGGCCTGCTCGAACACCTGGTCCGGGCTCATGCGCAGCTTTTTCTCCATGTGCAGTGCGGAGGTGGCGATAAAGGTATGCACGCGCCACGACTTCGCACCCTTCAACGCATCGATGCCGCGCTGGATGTCGCGATCGTTCGCCCGGCACAGGCCGGCGACGGTCGCGTCCTTGATGGTGTTGGCGATTGCCTTGACGGCTTCGAAATCGCCGTTCGACGATGCCGGAAAGCCCGCTTCGATCACATCGACCTTGAGCTTTTCGAGCAGGCGCGCGATGCGCATCTTCTCTTCCTTGGTCATGGATGCGCCGGGGCTTTGTTCGCCGTCGCGCAAGGTGGTGTCGAATATGATCAGTTTGTCGTTGCTCATCGCGGTCTCCTTCGAGGGTGGGTAAAAATCGAGCCGGACGTAGTGGCGCTTGCGGACAAAGAACCTCGCGGCGCTTTGTGCGCGTACTACGACCGAATTGTGGTGAGGGTGTTTAGCGCGCGGGGCGCAGCAGCAGGCCCAGGACGCGCATGAGCGCGGGGCTGCCGTAAATCGAGGCAATGGCGAAGAGAGGGGAAAAATTGCGAGCCATGGGTTTTGAATGTAGCGGGTTTCGCGCCTCAACGCAAGCAGGGTGTTGTTTTTCGGTGCGCCCGCGTATATTCACGCTGCTCGCCTGATGGGCCGGCACCAGCCATGATCACCACAATTCCCGTGCCCCTTCTCGCCGATTCGTGCCGCGCCGTGCCCCAAGCGGGGGTGACCGTTGTGGGAACGCCGGGTTGACCGACGAACGTTTGCAATGGACCGACACATGGTGCAGGCCATTACCCGGCAAGACCGAACGCGCCCCGCGGGGCGATAATCCAGTTTTTCGTGATGGAGTAACGACATGCACGACCTCATCATCCGCGGTGCGCGGGTTTTTGACGGGCTGGGCAACGCGCCGCAACAGGCCGATGTCGCAATTGACGCCGGCCGTATCAGTCTCATCGGCCGCGCAACCGAAGGGGCCCGGCAGACGGTTGATGCCGGCGGATTGGCCCTGATGCCCGGCATTGTCGACCTGCATACGCATTACGACGCGCAGATCACCTGGGACCGCAGCATGTCGCCCTCGCCCGCGCTCGGCGTGACCACCGCGGTGATCGGCAACTGCGGTTTTGGCGTCGCGCCCTGCCCGGCGCCGATGCGCGAAATCATGATGAAGAACCTGTCGGTGGTCGAAGGCATGGACCTGCATGCTCTGATGACCGGCGTCAATTGGGAGTTCGAGAGCTTTCCCGAATACATGGCGCTGTTGCGGCGTACCGCGCCTTACCTGAATACCGCAGTGTTCGCCGGCCATTCGGTGATTCGCACCGCGGTCATGGGCGAAGCGGCCTCCGAACGCGCCGAAGCGAGCGCCGATGAACTGGCTGCGATGCGCCGCGAGGTACGGGTGGCAATGGATGCCGGCGCGATCGGCTTCGCTTCATCGTTCTCGCCGAACCACAGCGGCTACGCCGGCCGGCCGATGCCTTCGACCATCGCAAGCGAGACTGAACTGCGTGCCCTGACCGGCGTGCTGGGCGACGTCGGCCGCGGTGTCTTCATGAGCGCTACCGGTTCGCGCGCGACGCCGGCGGTAATGGAATCGATTGCCGCGGCGACCCGGCGGCCGGCCTATATCTCGACCGTACTGACCATGTACAACGAAGCAGCGCCCGAGCGCGCGCTGCGTTACTACGATGAATGCGCCGCAGCGCAGGACCGCGGCAATGAGGTCTACATCCTCACCAGTTGCCAGCCGCTCTCATTCGATTTCACCCTCAATGATCCGTACGCGCTCCTGTCACATAACGCTTTCGACGCGATCAACGGCGCTGATCATGCCGGACTCAAGCGGGTGTATGCGGATCCGGCATTCCGCGCCACGTTTCGCGCCAACCTGAAAAGCCCGAAGGCCGGCATCCTGTTCTTGGGCAACTGGGAGCGCCTCGAGGTCAGCCTGACCGCACTGCCCGAGCATGCCGCGTTTGAAGGCCTGAGCATCGCGGCGCTGGGCCGCAAGCTCGGTTGTGATCCGCTCGACGCCTTTTTCGATCTGGCGCTCAAGGAAGACCTGCGCACCCATTTCGTCGGCAAGTTTTTTCAGAACGTCGATGCCGGTGTGGCGCCCTTGCTCAAACACCGCGCCAGTGTGATCACCCTTTCGGACGCCGGTGCGCATCTGCTTTACATGTGCGACGCCGGCTTCGGCCTCCATTTTCTGGCGCATTGGGTGCGCCAGACCGGTGCCTTTACCCTGCAGGAGGGGATTCGCCGCCTCACCAGCGAGCCGGCAGCGCGCTTCCGCATCCCCGGGCGCGGCAAGCTTACCGCCGGTGCACCGGCCGACATGCTGCTGTTCGACCCGGCCCAGGTGGGCATCTCGAAACCGCTGGCGCAGGCCGATCTGCCCGGTGGCGGCTCGCGCATGGTGCGCGAGAGCCGCGGCGTGCATGGCGTCTGGGTCAACGGCATCCAGGTACATGATGGCCGCAAATACGCGCAACTCGAACGCGGACCCGGTGCGGTGCTGGACCGTTTCGACGCCTGAATCCACGCCTGCGCGACCGCCCCGGCTTAGGCTTCGACCTCAAGCTTTTCAAACACCATAACGCTTCAACGGAGACTTCAATGCAGCGCTGGATTCGCATCCTCGGCATCACCATTGGCATCGCCTGCACGACACTGGCGCAGGCCCAGACCTGGCCGGCAAAACCGATCCGCATGATCCTGGCATTCCCGCCGGGCGGACCAACCGACATCGTCTCGCGCGTGCTGGCGCAGAAGCTGGGCGAACAATTGGGTCAGCAGGTGCTGGTTGACAACAAGCCAGGCGCCGGCGGCAACATCGGCGCCGAACTGGCTTCCAAGGCACCCAGCGACGGCTACACGATTTTCTACAATACCTCGGCAATCGTGATCAATCCGGCACTCTACGGCCGAGCCAGCTACGACACACTCAAGGATTTCGTGCCGGTGGTGTTGACCGCGGCGATCCCCATGGTGCTGGTGGTCAACCCGACCGTACCGGCGAAGAACATGAAGGAATTCGTCGACCTGTTGAAGTCAAAACCAGGGCAATTCAATTACTCGTCGTCGGGTAGCGGCACCATCACCCACCTGGCCAGCGCCATGCTGTCGGCGCAACTGGGCTTGTCGACCCAGCATGTACCTTACAAGGGCAGCGCTCCGGGCTTGGTCGACCTGGCGGCCGGGCAAACGCAATTCATGACCGACACCATCAATACCGCGCTGCCTTACATCAAGGACGGCCGCCTGCGCGCCATCGCCGTGACCAGTGCCAGGCGCTCGCAGGTGCTGCCTGACCTGCCCACCTTCAACGAGTCCGGCCTGCCCGGCTTCGACGCCGCCGCCTGGCAGGGCGTGGTGGTGCCGGCCGGTACGCCGGCGGAAATCGTGACGCGCTTGAATGCCGAGATCAACAAGGCCATGCAGGATGCCGGCGTGCGCGCGCGACTGGCAGGCCAGGGGGCGGATGTATTGGGCAGTACGCCGGCCGAGTATGCCGCCTATATCCGCGCCGAGATGCCGCGCTGGGCCCGGGCAATCAAGGAATCCGGCGCCAAGGCTGAGTGACAATCATGCCGCCGCGCCGGCCGGCAGCCGCTGCGCACCACCAACTCACCAAAGCCAACTTCAGGAAAGCGGACATGGACTTCGTCAAGTATGAACAATCGGGGGGCGTCGTCACCCTCACCCTCAACAAACCCGAAGAGCGCAACGCACTGTCGACGCCCGCGCAATGGGCCGAAGTGGTGGCCGCCTGCGAGCAGGTGCGCGCCGACATGTCGGTCAAGGCGGTGATTCTCACCGGCGCCGGCAGCGCGTTTTGTGCCGGCGGCAATGTCAAGGACATGCGCGACAAGACCGGGATCGCGAGCGGCTCGGCTCGCGAGATCGCCGACGGCTATCGCGCCGGCATCCAGCGCATTCCACTGGCTTTCTACAACCTCGACGTGCCGACCATCGCGGCGGTCAACGGAGCGGCCATCGGCGCCGGTTGCGACCTGGCCTGCATGTGTGATATCCGCATCGCCTCTTCAAAGGCGAAGTTCGCCGAAAGTTTTGTCAAGCTGGGCATTATTCCCGGTGACGGCGGCGCCGGGCTGCTGCCGCGCGTGGTCGGCATGTCGAAGGCGGCTGAACTCACTTTTACCGGCGACACCATCGATGCCGAAGCCGCTCTGGCCTGCGGCCTGGTTTCACGCGTGGTGGCCCCGGAGCAGTTGCTTGCCGAGGCCGGCGCACTGGCCGCACGCATCGCCGCCAATCCCGGCCCGGCTCTGCGCATGGCCAAGCGCCTGTTGCGCGAGGGCCAGCACATGCGGCTGGACAGCCTGCTCGAAATGTCAGCCGCGTTTCAGGCGATTGCTCACCACACGCCTGAACACGATGCCGCCCTGGCAGCGTTTCTCGAACGCAAATAGCTTGGACCGCGGTGGATATGCCCGCCGCGACCGACGCAACACTGGACCCGACCGACACCCTGCATCTGCGCGCCGCCATCGCCTTGTCGGCCGAGGCGCTTGATGCCGGCCACATGCCGTATGGCGCGCTGCTGGCCGCGGCCGACGGCCGCTTGCTGGCAATCGCACGGAACACGCAGGTCGCGGAGCGCGACTGCACCGGGCACGCCGAAGCCAATCTGATGCGCGAGGCGACCCACAAGCTCGATGCCGCGACGCTTGCCGGCAGTACTGTGTACGCCAGCGGCGAGCCCTGCGCGATGTGCGCCGGCGCCATCTACCGGGGCGGGATACGCCGCGTGGTGTATGCCCTGTCAATGGCCGGCATGCGCGAACTGGGCGGCCCGGACAGCGATGAGTTGCTGCTTCCATGCCGCGAGGTGCTGGCGCGCGGCATGCGCCTGATTGACGTCACCGGACCGGCGTTGCAGGAGGAGGCGCGACGCGTCTTTCGTGCCTGATCGGCGACCCCACGGACCCGCCGCCTCACACCCGATGCTGGCGTGCGGGTGGCGCTCAGGCGGGTGGCTGTTTCTTGAGGATGTCGCCGGCGCGCCTGCCGCGCGACAGGTTCCATAGCCACACCACATACCCCGACAGACCATAAGCGACGAACAACACGAATAGCGTCAGTGGCGGGTAGGACGAGATCACGAACAACGCGATGGCGATCAGGAAGATCACGACCACCGGCACACGGCGGGTGCGGCTTACGTCCTTGAAACTATAGAACGGCACCGACGACACCATGGTGATGCCGGCATACAGGGCAATCACCCAGCCCACATAGCGCAGGTAGTAGTCGTCGAGCGGAAACTTGTTGTCGTCGGCCAGCCATACAAAGCCGATCAGCAGCGCCGCCGCCGCCGGGCTGGGCAAGCCCTGAAAGAAGCGCTTGTCAACCACGTCGATATTGGTATTGAAGCGCGCCAGGCGCAGTGCGGCACCAGCGCAGTAGACGAAGGCCGCAAACCAGCCCCAGCGGCCGAACGGCTCCAGGCCCCATTGGTAGACGATCAGCGCCGGCGCCGCGCCAAAAGACACCATGTCGGCCAGGCTGTCGTACTGGGCGCCGAAGTCGCTCTGGGTGTGGGTCATGCGCGCCACTCGACCGTCGAGCGAATCCATCACCATCGCGATGAAAATCGCGATGCACGAACGCTCATAGTCGCCCGCCATGGCCTGCACGATTGCGTAAAAACCGCAGAACAGGCAGGCAGTGGTGAATGCGTTAGGCAACAGATACACCCCGCGCCGCCGCAGCAGGCGGGTGCGGCCGATATCCGGCGGCGAATCGCCCTGAGCCATCAGTTCACCTCCAACACCACGCAGGCGCGCGGCGGAAATAGTTCGATTGAAACAGGTAAAGGGTTCACGCTACGCAGCATCAGTTCTTTTCCTCTTCCCTGGTTCGGTCTGCGCCCCGCTGGACGGCAGCGTCAACCCCCGCACCCGCCTTGTCAATGGTTTGCCTGGGGATGTTGCCGATATCCCGAGCCGCTTTCGATTCCGGCACCTTGTCACCACAGGCTGCCAGCAGCGACCAAGCGACGAAAGTCAGAACTTTTTTCACGGCAGCGTTCTCATGCGGTTCATTATGCCCGACACGCCGCCCGGGCGGGCCGCAATGAGCGATGCCCGCCTTTTGAGCGGGCATCGCGTCAGATGCAAGATGTATCGCTCTTGCCGGCGGATTCGGAACTACTTGCCATCAGTTGCGCAAACGGTCGACCAGTGCCTTCTGCTTGATCCAGGGCACGGAAGCAGGGGTTTCGCAGCGCGTGCGCTGCGCCTGCCGACGCCCCGAGCGCCTGCCAGCGCTCGGGGAATGATGCCGGCTGCACCGCGCCCACTGATCAGGCTTAGTTGCGCGAACGGTCTACCAGTGCCTTTTGCTTGATCCAGGGCATCATCGCGCGCAGCTTCTCGCCAACGATCTCGATCGAATGCTCGGCACCGAGGCGACGGCGGGAAAGCAGTGTCGGCGCGCCGGCGCGATTCTCGAGAATGAAGCTCTTGGCATACTCGCCGGTCTGGATGTCTTTCAACACCTGGCGCATCACGTTCTTGGTCTCTTCAGTGATGATGCGCGGGCCGGTCACATACTCGCCATACTCCGCATTGTTGGAGATCGAGTAGTTCATGTTGGCGATGCCGCCTTCGTAGATCAGGTCAACGATCAGCTTCAGTTCGTGCAGGCATTCGAAGTAGGCCATCTCGGGCGCATAGCCGGCTTCGACCAGGACTTCATAGCCGGTCTTGATCAGCTCCACTGTGCCACCACACAAAACCGCCTGCTCGCCAAAAAGATCGGTCTCGGTCTCTTCGCGGAAATTGGTTTCGATCACGCCGGCGCGCGCACCGCCGATCGCCGCCGCGTAGGAAAGCGCAAGATCGCGGGCCTTCTTGCTGGGGTTCTGGTGAATCGCGATCAGCATCGGCACACCGCCGCCGGCCGCATAGGTCGAGCGTACGGTATGGCCAGGCGCCTTCGGCGCGATCATCACCACGTCCAGATCGGCGCGCGGCGTGACCTGACCGTAATGCACGTTGAAGCCGTGGGCGAACGCCAGGGTGCCGCCCTTCTTGATGTTCGGTTCCACCTCGGACTTGTAGGTGGCGGCGATATGCTCGTCGGGCATCAGCATCATGACGAAATCGGC
>JBEIFV010000144.1:0-15420 GCA_040382235.1 Burkholderiales bacterium | reverse complement strand
CTCGGCGCGCGTCAGGGTCCAGCCGGTGGGGTTGTTGGGCGAATTGATGATCAACACGCGTGTGTCGGGTGTGAGGGCGGCGAGCAGTTGGTCGAGGTCGAGTCGCCAGCCCGACTGCGCATCGAAGGAAAGCGGCACCGCCGCCACCTGCGCAGCGAGGATTTTCGGCCCCTCGATCAGGTTGGGCCACAAGGGCGTGACAGCAACCACCCGGTCGCCGGGGGCGATCAGCGCCTGGAAACACAGCATCAGCGCATTCATGCCCGAATTGGTGACCGCGATATTGTCCACATCGCAGTGGCCGTGCAGCCGCGCGACGTAGGCGGCCAGCGCAGCGCGCAATTCCGGAATGCCAAGGTTCGGGTTGTAGAAGGTCTCGCCGGCATTGATAGAGGCGATCGCGGCGGCGCGAATGAACGCCGGGGTGATCTGGTCGGGCTCGCCGAACCAGAACGGCAGCACGCCGGCGCGGCCCATGCCTGCATTGGCGACTTCGCGGATTTTGGAACTGGCAAGGGCGCGAATCGCCTCGCGCGCAACAGATGGATGGCTCATTTGCCCATGATACCGGGAGCAGTTGCGCAATGCCCGCATGGTGTTGAAGGTTTTGGGTCACAATGATCGGCAACCGGAATTTACTCATAGATGGCTGCGACCACCGAAATCGAAATCAAGCTTGCCTGCGGCGCCCATCACGCGCAGGCGCTGCTGAAACACCCGGTGATGGCGCACCCTGCCGCCACCGTCGCCTTCGCCGCCGCCGCACATTCGCGCGAGAAGCTCCTCAACTTCTATTTCGATACCGACGAATACGAGCTGCGCCGGCGCAAGATGGCGTTGCGCCTGCGGCGCTATGGTCGCCGCTGGCTGCAAACCTTGAAGACCTCGACCCCGGGCGAACGCAAGGGCGGTGTGGCCACCCGCCAGGAATGGGAAATGGCGGTCGCCGGCCAAGCCCTGGAGCTCGATCGGCTGCGCGACACGCCGCTCAAGGACGCACTTGAGGAAATCGGCGGGAAAGAACAATTGCGGCCGATCTTTCGCGTCGAATTCATCCGCGAGGCCTGGTTGTTGCGGCCGTTTCCGCGCTACGCGCCGGACTTCACCGCCGAGGTCGCGTTCGACCACGGCCGCATCCTGTCGGGCGACAAGACCGAACGCATCAGCGAGATCGAACTGGAGCTGAAGTCGGGCCATGTGCGGGAACTGGAATACTTGGCACATGTGCTGATGCGCGACCTGAAGATCAAGGAAGAGCCGCGCAGCAAGGCCAGACGCGGCTACGCGATGCTCAAGGCGGAGTAGGGTGGCGAAGCCAGCGGATCATGGTGCCGCAGATCGTGTTGTCCAGGTCAGGGCTACCGGCGTGGTCGAGCTGAAGAAGCCTGTGGCTTGACAAGCAAATTTGATTGACGCGTCACCCCGGCATCATCGCACCAGGTCACATTCAACGCTCTGGAACATGCGGGAGTACGACGGGTCCAGGCCCCTCGCTGTAGTGGAGGGTCCATTCCTCCCTTGGCAGACCTGCGTCGGCAACCTCGCGATGCCGGCAGAACGTGCCGAGATGATCCGGCGTTCGCCGCTTTACCAGGCAGGCGCGTTCACCCGGCCGGTACTGCGGCTCCATCGCGACCGCGACGTGCGCGCGCGCATCGCCAGCATGGGGCATAGCGCCAGCTGGCGGTCGAGTGCATACCCGATCCTGCGCGCAACCGGACACCTCTTTGCGCCATGCCTGGGCTGGCAGGCCCAGTCATGCAAATGGGCGCCCTGCCAATCGCGACATGGATGCACAGATTCCAGATGGACCGGACATCGCGCCCGGCATGCAGGCCGCCTATTTCGGCACCAGTCCCTTGTTGACCAGGATGGAGCGCGCGTCCTGCCGCAGCAGCGGCTGCACGCGATTGAGCGCCAGACCGACGGCTACATACAGAATGGCGGAACCGAGAAACAATGGCCGGGCACCGATCGTGGATGCCAGCGCGCCAGCACATAGGCTCGCCACCGACAAAGCACCGCCGTAAGCCATTCCGAAGAACGCCATCAGCTGGCCACGCATGTGGTCGGGGATCACAGACTGCAACAGAATATGGCTGGAGGTTACGATCATCACGGTGGACCACCCGGACACCACCATCAGCGCAAGCGCAACCATGAAATGCTGGTTGCACGACAACAGCGCCGCCGCCGCACCCGCGCACAGGCAGCCGGCGACGACTTTCAGGCTGAAGCCGGTCACGTGGGCTCGGTTCGCCAGCGACACGGCCGCAGCCAGGGAGCCAAAACCGAACGCCGCCATCAGCATGCCCAGCGAATCTACACCGCGTCCGAATACCTCCTTGGCAAACACCGGTAGAAGGGTCACGAACGGCGCCAGCGCCACGCTAGAGAAGGCCACCGTGAGCAACAGCCAGCGCGGCACGCGACTCTCCCGGAGGTATGCCAGCCCCTGCGCCAGCGAGCCACGCTCCCTGTTGTTGTGCGAGCTGTGCGGACGCAGCATGAGCAACGTACAGATTTCCACCAGGTACGACGAGGCATTGGCCAGAAAGCAGGCCAGGTCGCCCAGCCCCGCCAGCATGAAGGCGCCCAGCGCCGGGCCCACCAGCCGGGCGACATTGAACGATACCGAGTTGAGCGCAATCGCGTTGCTCAGGTGGCCATGTTCACGCACAAGATCGGCGATCAAGGCCTGTCGGGCCGGCATTTCGAATGCGATCGCTATCCCCAACACCAGCGCTGCCGCTACCAAGGTTTCGCTGCCGAGCAAGCCTTGAGCCGCAAGCAACGCCAAGGCCAGTGCCACACCCATTTCCACAATCTGTGTGCAGACAATGATGCGTCGTCTCGATACCCGGTCGGCCAGGATGCCACCGGCCGGCCCGAGCAGGAGAGTCGGGGCCTGAGTCGCGAAAGCGACCAGTCCCAGCACCGCCGGCGAACCGGTTACCCGGTAGGCGATCCATGACAAGGCGACCTGCTGGACCCAGGTTCCGATGAAGGAGATGAACTGACCGCCGAAGTACAGGCGAAATTCCCGCCCTTCAAGCGAGCGCAATAACGTGCGTGGCATAACTCCCGAATTCAGCCAAGGCGGCCAATCGCACTTGGCCGGCGCGCCCTTTCAGAGAAACAGTTGCGCGTACATCAAACGAATCAATAGACTGATGAACTTACGGCGGCACTTGCGAAATCTTTAGGCCGATTCTGCGGAAAATTCATCCGCCCCGGGCGCTGAACGCCGCGACGCCGCCTGTAGAATCAAACCGTCCTTTACGCTCACCCCGCAGGCAACTTTCCATGGCTCACTACGACTGGGTTCCCATCAGCAAGCGCCTGCCGCTCAAGTGGCCGCACGGCAAGCGCCTGGCGCTGATCATCACGCTCAATTGCGAATACTGGGATCTGCTCAAGGATTCAACCAAGCCGTACTACGCCGGCGGTCCACCGACCATTCCGGATGCCTTGCCGGGCAACGTGGCCGACTACCCCAACTTCACCTGGCGCGAATACGGGCTGCGCGTGGGATGCTGGCGCATGTTCGACCTGTTCGATTCCTTCGGGGTACCTCTGTCGGTCACCTTCAACGCCAAGACCGCATTGGAACGTGGCGAAATCATCGAACGGGTCAAGGCGCAGAACTGGGAGCTGGTGGCGCACAACTACGAGCAGGGCGAATTGCTGCCGCAGTACATGTTCGATCCGGTTGGCGAGAAAGCGGTGATCCACGAAACCCTCAAGGTGTACGAGAAAGTGGTGGGCAGGAAGGCCGGCGGCTGGCTCTCATCCTCGTTACGCTCCACGCCCAACACGCCGGAAGTGCTGGCCGAGGCCGGCTGCAAGTTCCTGTGCGACTACATGAACGACGACCAGCCCTACCTGATCCACACCGCGCACGGGCCCTTGGTCAATGTGCCGTATTCGGTGGAGATCAACGACTTCACATTCTTCCACCGGCGCGCCATGACCAGCGAAGACGCGCTCCTGATGTTGAAAAGCCAGTTCAACGAGCTCTACGCCGAGAGTGCCAAGACCGGCAAGATGATGAACATCGGCCTGCATCCGCATGTGTCGGGACATCCGCACCGCATGCAGTTCTTCCGCGACTTTCTGGGCTATGTGAAGCAGTTCGGCGACGTCTGGTTCGCCAGGCGCGAGGAAGTGGCCGATTGGTACTTGGCCAATCACGCCAGCCATATCACGCCGCCCTGAGCCCGCGCCGCCTGTACTGCCGCGCGCCCGGCGCGCGGCGCGCGGCGCAGGCGCACAAGGGCGGTGAAGTAGCGGCCCTTCGCATACCTCCTCAGCCGACCACGCCGCTTGCGAACAGGGTCAAATCCGTTGAAGTCCGTGTGGGTGCGCGCTGGCGCAGCACAAGGACACCGAAGGGAAGTCCATGAGCGCACCACAGCAATCCAGAGCGACATTTTTTACCGGCTTTCCGGCCACCCTCTTCAAGCTCTTCGCGCCGGCGATCCACAACGTGCTTGAAGGCCGGGTGGCGGGCTATCTGTCAGACAGCTTTTATCGCGACGGCGAGCGCCTGATTTTGGGTGACGCGCAAGTGCCCACGGTCACGCTCGCGCAATTCGCCCGCATCGCGCAGACCAGGCCGGTCGAGGTCGTGCATTTTTTCCAGAACCAGGACGCCACATGGTGCATTCCGGGCTTGGCCGCCTTGGGCGACGTGCGGGTCATCGATTTCCTGCAAAAACTCGACGAACTCGGCCTTCCGCACACCTATCTGGCGGTGCGCGACGAGCGTCTTTGGTGGCAACAACAGCCAGCGCAGCGGATCGCCGCAGTGGCGGGCATGTTCACCGACCTGCGCTCGCGCCAGACCCTGCATGCCCGCATAAACGCCATTTGCAAGGGCGATCGCACAGCGCTCCTGGCCATCGCCTTTCCCGGCGAGACCGAGTATTTCAATCCGCGCAACCATCAGGCAAGCCTGGTGCCGGGACCCGACGAAATCTATGTCGATGTCGGTGCGGCACACGGCGACACGCTGGAAAAATTCCTCAAGGTCACCGCGGGCAGGTTCCGCCACATCCACGCGTTTGAACCGACGCCCGGCCAGTATCGCCAACTGGAACGCCACGCCGCGCGCGAAGGCGTGACCACGCACTGCAAGGCGGTTGGCGCCGCCAGCGGCTCGATCACCTTCTATGACAACCCGGCAAACCCGTTTGGCGGCAATGCGGTGGCCGCGACCGGCACCCCCATCACGGTGCCGTGCGTGCGGCTGGACGACGCGGTGCCGGAATGCAGCCTGATCAAGATGGATGTGGAGGGCTACGAGTGCAGGGTAATCGAAGGTGCGCGCGAACTGATCGGCAGGTGCCGGCCGGACATGGCGATCACCTGCTATCACTATCCGCAGGACCTGTTCGAGATTCTCGACAAAGTGCGCGGCATCCACGCCTACCGCAACGTTGCGTTGCGACACTACGGTCCGAGCCTCTACGACACGGTGTTGTTGTTTTCTGACCGGCAACACTTCGACGACGTGCCGTCAACCTGAAGCGTACGCGGCCGCGCGACGATACACAGCAGGTGTGCGGCTAAACCAGCACCGCGCCGCGCAACAGCGCGTCAAGCCGTCAACCGCGACCCGCGCGGCAGATGCGCCGACAAAAACTCCATCTGGTCGGTGAGAATCCTGCGATTGCGCAGGATCATGTCTTCCCACAGGCTGGGCACATAAGGCGTGTAGACCAGCGGCATGTTGATCTCGTGCGGCTGGCGATTGCCCTTCCTCTGGTTGCAGGGGCGGCAGGCGGATACCACGTTCATCCAGCCGTCGCGCCCGCCGCGCGACAAGGGCACGATGTGCTCGCGCTCGAGTTCATTGGCATGCAGGTGATCGCCGCAATAGGCGCAGTGGAACTTGTCGCGCCGGAACAGCTTGTCGTTGGTGAGCATGGGCACGATGTCGAAGGGGTTGACCTTGCCGAAACCCCTGACACCGATGATCGAATTGACGGTGATTTTCGAGCGCAGGCCGGAAATGGCGTTGTGGCCGCCGCGCAGGGTGGCGATTTCCTGGCCGAGTTCCCACGTGACTTCGCCGGCGGCATAGTGCAACACCGCTTCCTCGAGGGTGAGCCACCCTTGCGGAATGCCGTTGCCCATGAGCTTGAGAATCTGCACCACGCACTTCCTCCACGCAAGAAAACGGTTTGTCAAAACACCCGCGCCTTGTGAGCGCTTTCTCGTGATGCTTAACGCACGGAGCCCCGGTTGCGCCGACTTAGCCCCCGGGCGATGCTGCACTGCAAACAGCATTCTGCCAGCAAGCGGCCAAAAAGCCAATGCCATCAAGCGCATCGGCAAACTTGCTGACGCTGCGTGGCAGGCCTATTCGGCCAGCGGAAACCGAGCAGGAAGTGCATCGGCTTCACGGTAGACTTCGTATCGATCGTGTCTCACGCGTCAGATTGCTCGGCGCCACCTCGACCCTACTCCATCGATGACCAGCCCCTATCAATCCGTTTTCCGGCCAGGCCTTTTTACCGGGCAAAGTGTAGTCGTCACCGGCGGCGGCTCCGGCATTGGTCGCTGCACTGCGCATGAACTGGTCGCGCTTGGCGCCCGCGTCGCGCTGATTGGCCGCAAAATCGAAAAGCTGCAAGCCGTGCAGGCGGAGATCGCCGCGGTCGGCGGTAGCGCCACCACGCATGTCTGCGACATTCGCGAAGAAGAGGCGGTCAAGCGCACGGTCGAAGATGTGCTGACCGCCCATGGCCGCATCGACGGCCTGGTCAACAACGCCGGCGGGCAATTTCCCGCGCCCTTGAAGGACATTTCCGGCAAGGGCTGGGACGCGGTGGTACGCAACAACCTGACCGGCTGCTTCCTGATGAGTCGCGAGGTCTACAACCAGACGATGGCCGCCAACGGCGGGGCGATCGTCAACATGCTTGCCGACATCTGGATGGGCATGCCGGGCATGGGCCACTCGGGCGCCTCGCGCGGCGGTATTCTCAACCTCACGGAGACTGCTGCGATCGAATGGGCGCCGGTACGCGTCAACGCGGTGGCGCCAGGCTTGATCGCGTCCTCCGGGCTGGACACCTATGCCGAGCCGTTCAAGAAATCGATCCGCGAGCGCCACAAGCAGATTCCTGCCGGCCGCTACGGCACCGAAAGCGAGGTGGCGGCGGCGATCGTGTTCCTGCTGTCGCCCGCGGCCGGGTTCATTTCCGGCGTGGCGTTGCGCATCGACGGCGCAGTGCCGCATGCCAAGCGTATCTGGTCGGCCACCGGCAACGGCAGCAAGACCACGCCATTCAACGGCTTTCACCTGGCGGCGTTTCCCGAGGTGTTGAAGCACCTCGAAGACCAGCAGTCCTGAAGAACATACAAAGCGGAGACAGCATGCAATTCACCCAGGAACACGAGGAGATCAAGCGCACCCTGAAACGCTTCATCGACAACGAGATCAACCCGCATGTGGACGAATGGGAAGAGAAGGAAATCTTTCCGGCGCATGAAGTGTTCAAGAAGCTGGGTGATCTCGGCATGCTGGGGCTGACCAAGCCGGTGGAATACGGTGGCGCCGGCCTCGACTATTCCTACGCGGTGGCGATGACCGAAACGCTCGGCCACGTCGATTGCGGCGGCGTGCCGATGGCCATCGGCGTGCAGACCGACATGGCAACGCCGGCGCTGGCGCGCTTCGGGTCGCACGAGTTGAAGGAGCAGTTTCTCAAACCCTCGATCGCCGGCGACTTCGTCGCCTGCATCGGCGTCTCCGAGCCCGGCGCCGGTTCGGATGTGGCCTCGATCAAGACCACCGCGAAGAAGGACGGCGACGACTATGTGATCAACGGCGGCAAAATGTGGATCACCAATTCGCTGCAGGCCGACTGGATGTGCCTGCTCGCCAATACCGGCGACGGCGCGCCGCACAAGAACAAGACGCTCATCTGCGTGCCGATGAAGACCCCGGGCATCACGATTGCCAAGAAGATCCGCAAGATCGGCATGATGTCGTCCGACACCGGCTTGATCCACTTTGACGAGGTGCGGGTGCCGCAGCGCTATCGCATCGGCGAGGAGGGCATGGGCTTCACCTACCAGATGCAGCAATTCCAGGAGGAGCGCCTGTGGGCGGCGGCGCGCACCGTTGGCGGCATGTCGCGCATCTTGAAGGAAACCATTGACTACATCCGCGAGCGCAAGATGTTCGGCCAGACCGTGCTCGACTTCCAGGTGGTGCAGTACAAGTTGGCCGAGATCAAGACCGATATCGAAGCCCTGCGCGCGCTGACCTATCGCGCCACCGAGCTGTATGTGAAGGGCGAGGACGTCACCGAACTGGCGTCGATGGCCAAGCTCCTGTCGGGCCGGCTGTCGCGCACAGCGCCGGACGGCCTGCTGCAGTTCTGGGGCGGCATGGGTTACACCTGGGACAACCACATTTCGCGCGCCTTCCGTGACGGCCGACTGGGCTCGATCGGCGGCGGGGCGGACGAAGTGATGCTGGGCATCATCTGCAAGCTGATGGGAATCGCAACCGCCCGCAAATGAACGCCACGCAATCGCAATACCTGGGCTCCGAGCACGCCGCCTTTCGCGAGACGGTGCGCCGTTTTGTGTACGAGGAGATCAGCCCCAACGCCTGCGCCTGGGATGAAGCGGAGACCTTTCCGCGCGAGCTGTACGGCAAAGCCGCCGCGATCGGCCTCCTGGGCTTGGGCTTTCCCGAGGAATTTGGTGGCGTTTCGGCTGACGTGTTTTTCCATATCGTCCTCTCGGAAGAGCTCGCGGCCAGCGGCTGCGGCGGCGTCTCGGCCAGCCTGATGTCGCACAGCATCGGCGCGCCGCCGATCGCTAAATTCGGCAGTGCGGAATTGAAGCGCCGCGTACTGCCGGCAATCCTGGCGGGCGAAGCCATCAGTGCTCTGGCGATTACAGAGCCTTCCGGCGGGTCGGACGTCGCCGCCCTGAAGACCACCGCCCGGCTGGACGGCGACCACTACGTGGTCAACGGGTCCAAAATGTTCATCACCTCGGGCATGCGTGCAGATTTCTATTCGGTGGCGGTGCGCACCGGAGGCCCCGGCGCTGCCGGCGTGTCGCTGCTCTTGATCGAGCGCGACCGCGCGGGCTTTACCCGCACACCACTCAAGAAGATGGGTTGGTGGTGTTCCGACACCGCGGCGCTCTACTTCGAAGACGTGCGCGTGCCGGCCGCCAACCTGATCGGCGAGGAAGGCCGTGGTTTCAAGGCGATCATGGCCAACTTCAACATGGAACGCCTGGGGATGGCGGCGCAGGCGGTCGGCTACGCGCAGGCGGCGCAGGATGATGCCGTGGCGTGGGCCCGCGAGCGCCACACCTTCGGCAAACCGCTGATCGAAAGCCAGGTGATTCGCCACAAACTGGTGGACATGCAAATGAAAATCGAGGCCGCCCGCGCCTATTTGTACGACTGTGCCTGGGCGGTGCAGCAGGGGGAACAGGTGGCGGCGCGTCTGGCGATGCTCAAGAACTGCGCGACGCAGGCGATGCAGTTCTGTGCCGATCAGTCGGTGCAGATTCTGGGCGGCGCAGGCTTCATGCGCGGCTCGCGCGCCGAGCGCATCTACCGCGAAGTCAAGGTCATGATGATCGGCGGCGGCTCGGAAGAGATCATGAAGGACCTGGCCGCGCGACAACTGGGTTGGTGAGGCTTGACATGGCTCAAAGCGGAATGGCCGGAGTGGCCTTAGTATCGCGTCTTGAAAAAATTATCTGGAGACATTTATGAAAATCTTGGTCCCGGTCGATGGCAGCATCTACACCAAGCACGCGGTTGCTTACCTGATCGAGCATTTCAACATGCTGGGCCGCGACTCGTCCGTCATGCTGATCAACGTGCATTCGCCGCTGCCACCCCATGCGGCCGCGCACCTGGGTCGCGAAACCGTGCAGTCGTACTACCGGGACGAAGCCGAGAAAGCGCTCAAGGTCGCGCGTACGGCGCTCAAGAAAGCCGGCGTGACCGCTTCCGAGACCTACAAGATCGGCGACCCCGGCGACGAAATTTCCGATTTCGCGGCCAAGGGCAAATACGACATCATCGTCATGGGCTCGCACGGCCGCGGCCTGTTCAAGAACCTGGTGCTGGGCTCGGTGGCCACCAAGGTGCTGGCCGGCTGCAAGGTGCCGGTGTTGCTGGTGCGCTAAAGGCGCGTCTGCCAGCCGGCGCGACGCTAAAAACCTCTATCGAGTCCGCAACGAATACCCGGTGACAGGGGCGAAGCCGTTGGCTCGAAACGGCGCCAGTTGCGCCTGCGTCCCGGCAGTCGTGCCCGGAGCGATACCGATGCTTGCGCCACCGCTCACCGGGAACGGTGCCACCTGCCGGATCGACTGGCGCGGCACGGCGCGCACAACGATCGGCGCCGGATAGTACGAATTCCCGCCGCCGCCATCGCAATCAATGCGGCGCTCGCGCAGGCATTGCTCGCGCGCTTGGCGCAGCCGCTGTTCATCGGAGGTCGCCGATTGCGCCGCCAACTGCATCTGCTGGCGGATCTGCACCTGACGCAACTCTTCGGTTTCGCGCCGCAGGCGCACATCCTGGTCGTCACGTGACTCGCGCAGGCTTTCGCGCAGACGCCGCTCTCGCCAGTAGCGCGCCTCTTCATCTCCTGCCTGCGCACCAGTAATCACTATCGCAGGTGCAACGTTGATCGCCACAAGGTTGCGCGCGGCCGGTGGTGGCGCGGTCGCGTAGTTGACAACGCCCTTGTCATCGACCCATTTGAAGACCGTGTTCGCCGCCGCGCTTGAGGCCAACAGGCCCAACAGCGCCGTGATCGCGGCCTTGCGCGCGGTACTGAAATCAACTGATGTCATGGCGCAACCTCCAACGGTGGTCAAGCGACTTTGCGATCATAACGCCTGAACCGGTCAAACGGCCGACAATACTTGTCACTCGCTGCAGGCTGGCATGGAGGCAGTAGCACCAGGCATCTTCGGACTGTCTGGGTCAATCCACCTTGAGCGCAGGCTGCAGCGCCGTTTGCCGGCGCAGTTGCGCCAGGTAGGCAAACCCCGGTATCGCCCGCGGCCCATACCAGGAAGTCATTTCACCATCGATCAGGGTCACGGGTTTGCCTTGCAGGTGCGCCGCCAGTTCGGCCGCATGGGTCGCGCCGAAGCGATAGGGCTCGGTCGACAGCAGCACGCGATCGGCGCCGGCGGCAATCGCATCGATATCGATGCGCGGGTAACGCGCATCGGCAATTTCAGGCACCGAATCCCAGCCCACGACGGCCAGGGTGCGCGCGATGTAGGTGTCGCGCGAAATACTCATCCACGGTTCTTTCCAGATCAGGTACAGCACCCGTTCGCGCGGCAATGGCGCGCAGTCCCGCGAGGCGCCCCCGAGCGCCGCCAACAACTCCTGGCACAGTGTTTCGGCCGCGGCCGTGCGGTCGAAGATGCCGCCGATCAGGCGATACAGGTCCGGATTGTCGCGCGGCCCCCTGGGATGGGTCACGATCAGGTTCGGCACGAACTCACCGATGCGGCGCGCGGTCTCCTTGTCGTTTTCGTCGATGTTGACAATCACGTGTGTGGGGCGCAACTCCCGCAGGCGCTCCAGATTCACGTCCTTGGTGCCGCCCACCTTGGGCACGCTCTCAAGCGTAGCGCGCGGGTGAATGCAAAAGCCGGTGCGCGCCACCAGCCGCGCCTCAAGTCCCAGTGCGCACACCAGTTCGGTGATGGAAGGTACCAGGCAGGCGATGCGCGAGTCGGCGGCGGCGCGCGCGTGCAGGGTGCCCTGGGCGTCCGCAAAAAGCCCGCTCTCGTTACCGCAAACTGGCGCGCCGACCGCTGGTTTCATGTTTTCTGGCCGTCGGCGGCGCGCGGCTTGCGCGCCTTGCCGGCGAGCAGGCGGTCGAACATCCCGTTGGGCAAAATTCGCAGCAGCTTCGCCACGATCGCCATTTGCCACGGCACCACCGCATAGCTGCGCCCGCCATCGATGGCGCGGCGGATGCGCCGCGCCGCATCGCCGGCCTCGAGCAGGAACGGCATCTTGTAGGGATTCTTCGCCGTGAGCGGCGTGCGAATATAGCCCGGCAGGATCGTCACCACGCGCACCCCGCAGCTGCGCAGCTCGCCGCGCAAGGCTTCAAGGTAGGTGATGGCGGCCGACTTCGATGCGCAGTACCCGCCCGACCCCGGCATGCCGCGAATCCCGGCCACACTTGCAATGCCGACCAGCGTTCCGGTGCCGTGCGACTTCATCGCGGCGATGAAGGGCGCGAAGGTGGCGAACATGCCGATGACATTGACGCGGAAAATCTTCTCGAACGGTGCCAGATCCTCCGGCAGCTCGGTGAGCGTGCCCGCGGAGATACCCGCGTTGGCGATCACCAGGTCCGGCGCGCCAAAACGCGCGATGAAA
Source organism: Burkholderiales bacterium (assembly GCA_040382235.1). Lineage (GTDB taxonomy): Bacteria > Pseudomonadota > Gammaproteobacteria > Burkholderiales > JAEUOS01 > JAEUOS01. The sequence continues at coordinate 3,002 of JBEIFV010000144.1, read as the reverse complement.
TCGGCCGCCGCGGCCGCCAGTGCCGCGCTGTCGGTGAGGTCGAGCGGATAGACGATGACCGTGCCGGGCAGGGTGGCGGCAACCCTTTGGAGTTCATCCTTGCGGCGCGCAGTCAGCGCAATCACGCTGCCGGTGGTGGCATAGGCGCGGGCAAGTTCAGCGCCTAAGCCACCGGAGGCGCCGGTGATGAAGAGTTTGAAGGGCATGGGCGATAAAATAGCACGCTGCCTGACAGCGCCTGCCTCGCCTCCGCACCCGGCCTCGCGCCACACCGCGCCTGCTTCGGCCAACCTTTTTTCCCTACGGTGCCCCGACCCTTGTCCTCCGTCTACTTAACGCTGGCTGTCACCACCGCGATCCAGGCGCTGGCTGCGCTGGCCGCGCTTGCAGTGCCGGTACTGGCGCCGGCGGCCGCGCGTGACCTCGGCTTCGAATCGGCGCTGGTGGGCTATTTCGTCGGCACCATGTATATCGGAGCGGCCAGCAGCGCCTTGCTCTCGGGTGGCATGATCCTGCGCTTCGGCTCGATCCGCGTCAGCCAGGCCTGCCTGCTCTCTTGCACCGCCGCGATGCTGCTGCTAACGGTGCTGCCGCTCTCCTGGACACCGCTGGCGGCGCTGTTGCTCGGAGCCGGCTACGGTCCCATCACCCCGGCCTCGTCGCACGTGCTGGTCAAGACCACGCCTTCGCACATGATGGCTCTGATGTTTTCGATCAAGCAGACCGGCGTGCCGGTCGGCGCGGCTTTGGCCGGCATTATCGTGCCGCCCCTGACGCTGGCCTTCGGTTGGCGCAGCGCGGCACTGGTGGTCGCTGCCATGTGCGCCGCGGTGGCGCTACTGGCACAGCTGTCGCGACGTGAACTGGATGCCGACCGCGACCCGACACGGCGTACCAACCTGGCAAGCCTGGGCCTGCCGTTTCGCCTGATTTTCGCCAACCCGGCGCTGGTTCGCAATGTGCTCGTATCACTCACCTACGCCGGCATGCAGATCAGTTTCTTCACCTATATCGTCACCTACCTGACGCTGGACATCGGCTATTCACTGGTCGCAGCCGGCCTGGCCCTGTCCTTCGCCAACCTGGGCGGCATAGGCGGCCGCGTGTTCTGGGGCTTTGTCGCCGACCGCACCCGCGCGCCGCGTGTGGTGCTGGGCGTTCTCGGCCTGGGCATGTGCCTGACTGCCAGCGCCACTGCGGCTTTCGGTGCCGATTGGCCCTACGCGGTGGTGCTGGGCGTTTGCCTGGCGTTCGGTCTTACCGCGGTCGGCTGGAACGGCGTGATGATCTCCGAATTCGCACGGCTGTCGCCTGCGGGCATGGCTGGCGTGGTCTCGAGCGGCAGCACCTTCATGATGTTCTCGGGCGTCGTGTTTTATGCGCCGCTGTTCTCGCTGCTGCACGACACATTCGACAGCTATCGCGTGCCCTTTGTCTTGTTCGCCGTACCGGCACTGGTGATGGCGCTGGTGCAACTGCTGCCGCGCGGCGGCAAATGACGCGGCACGCACCCGCTATTTCATGAGGCAGGCTTCGTGCAGGTAACGCAGCACACCGGGATGCAGCATATCGGCGCGCGGCGCCGCCGCCGCGGTGTTGGCGGCGGTGGTCTAGGCGGCCTGCGGCAGGCGCTGCGCCAGCGCGGCTTCACCCTTGTGCACGGCGCGCGCGAGCCGATAGGCGATGTCGTCGGGCAGCGAGGTCCGTGCCAACACATAGCTCCAGGAGCCCACCGAGCGCAATGGCTCGGCCTGATTCGGACAGGTGCCTGCGGCCAGGGTAATCGGCTTGAGAAAGCTGTGCTTCGCGACAATGCGCTCGATCTCTTCGGCGCTGGGCGCGATGAAACGTGCGTCGCCACCCTTCATCAAATCGACAAAGCCCGGCCAGCCTGCGCCACCGCCCCACAGCGCCGCGGCGCGTCCGTCGCGCACCATCGCCGGGGCGTCGCCGGCACGGTCGAGCAGGATTGCGGTGAAATCACGGCTCTGGTCGAGGCCGATACCGTCGAGCACATAGCGCGACAGAATCACCAGCCCCGAACCACGTGCGCCGAACGCCACCGGCAGGCCGCGCAAATCGGCCATGCCGCGATACGGGCTGTCCCTTTTGACGATGAAAAAACCCGGCGACGAATACATGGCCGCGACGATCTTCATGTTGGCAGGCGCGCGACCGATGCCGGCGAAGGCCTCGTAGGCCGCCACACCCTGCACCAGGGCGATATCGACCTAGTCGTTTTCAAGCAGCGGGATGTTCTCGGCGCTGCCCTTGGTGTTACGTGTCTGTACCAGCAGCGTCGCGTCGGTCTGGTTGATCACCGCCGCGAAGGCGTCGGCATGCACCGGAAATCCCCCGCCCGGCGTCGCGGTAGCAAGTGAAATCACCGCCCTGTCCTGCGACTGCGTGATGGGTGCCACCGCCAAGAAGGCCATGGGCACGATGACATGCAAGGCACGGCGCATGGTCATGGGCAGCCAGGGTATTGCAAGGTGTTTGTGGCGCGGAGGCCGGAAGCTGCTGCCGCAAATGTGCGGCGGGCCGGGCTGCCCGCGCGGCGACGTATGCGCATGCCCGCCACCTATTCGTACTTGCGCGCGTCGTCGATGATCTTGCCGTCATTGGGCAAGGACCCGGGCGACACGAACTCGATCTCGCCGCGCAGTTTTGTGATGTCGCGCAGGCTGGCGGCGACCCGTTCGGAAAAGCCGGTGCTGGGTGCGGTGGCGGTTTCGCAGCGCAGAGTCATGCGGTCATTCGCCATCTCGCCCTCGATCACCAGCCGTGCGCGCACGATCTCCGGATGGCGGCTGATGAGTGCCGCCACCTGGCCAGGCTGCACGAACATGCCCTTGACCTTGGTGGTCTGGTCGGCACGGCCCATCCAGCCCCTGATGCGCGTATTGGTGCGACCACACGGGCTCGCGCCCGGCAGCAATGCAGACAGGTCGCCGGTACCGAAACGGATCAGCGGGTAATCCGGATTGAGCGTGGTGATGGCG
>JBEIFV010000143.1:0-15568 GCA_040382235.1 Burkholderiales bacterium | reverse complement strand
TCGCAAGGCGTGCGCAACCTTGCAGGCTTCAACAACAAGGTGGCTGAAGCCGCAGCCGCCGGAAAGCCGCTCACCAATCCGTTCACCCTGACGCCCGACTCACCCGAGCCGCTCGAACATTTGCCTTTCATCGTGGTGGTGATCGACGAACTGGCCGACCTGATGATGGTCGCCGGCAAGAAGATCGAGGAACTGATCGCGCGCCTCGCACAGAAGGCGCGCGCGGCAGGCATTCACCTGATTCTTGCGACCCAGCGCCCGAGCGTGGACGTGATCACCGGGCTCATCAAGGCCAATATTCCGACGCGCATGGCGTTTCAGGTGTCTTCCAAAATCGACTCGCGCACCATCCTGGATCAGATGGGCGCCGAATCCCTGCTGGGGCAGGGCGACATGCTGTACCTGCCGCCGGGGGGCGGCATGCCGCAGCGCGTGCACGGTGCCTACGTGGCCGATGATGAGGTGCATCACGTGGTTGCGTATCTCAAGGAGATGGGCTCGGTCAACTACATCGAAGGCATTCTCGAAGGCGGCGTGCTCGAAGGGGAGGGCGGTGAAGCGGGCGCTGGCGGCGACGCCGAAGCCGACGCACTGTATGACCAGGCGGTCGAGATCGTGCTGCGCAACAAGCGGGCATCGATTTCGCTGGTGCAGCGCCACCTGCGCATCGGCTACAACCGCGCGGCGCGGCTGCTTGAAGCAATGGAAAAGGCCGGCCTGGTGTCGCCCATGCAATCAAATGGCAATCGCGACATTATCGCGCCTGCACGGGTGGAGTGATGCGCTGGATTGTGATCGCCTTGTTCGCCTGCCTGGGCATGCCGGCAAATGCGCAGGCCACCGCTCTGGAGGCCTTGCGTGAATTTGTGCGGGGCACACGCTCCGGCAAGACCACCTTCACCCAGGTGGTGGTGGGCAAGAACGGCAAGAACAGCAACCCAGCCGCAGGTTCATTCCAGTTTCAGCGTCCGGGAAAATTCCGCTGGATATACGAAAAGCCTTATGAGCAATGGATCGTTGGCGACGGCGAGCGCCTGTGGATTTATGACCGCGACCTGAACCAGGTGACGGTGCGCAAACTCGACGGTGCGCTCGGTCAGAGTCCGGCGGCGATTCTGGCCGGCAATGACGACCTGGAGCGCAATTTCGAGGTCAAGGAAGCCGGGTTGCGCGACGGACTGCAATGGCTGGTCGCTGTGCCCCGATCAAAGGACACCACGTTTGAAGCGGTGCGTATCGGCATGCGCATGGAGGGCGGTGTGGCCGTGCTGGCGGCGATGGAATTGCAGGACAGCTTTGGGCAGACCTCGGTGTTGCAGTTTGGCAGGATGGAGCGCAACCCCGCACTGCCCGCTGACACCTTCCGCTTCACGCCGCCAAAAGGGGCGGATGTGATCGGCGGCGAGAAGTAGCCGGTTCACGCGCCGCACGCCGACTGCCGTGGCTCGCGATTCAACTGCCACAGATTCGCTGTTCCTACCCGCGGGCAGCGACCCGCCACATCCGGCGGCAGCCCCGCTGGCCGAGATACTGCGGCCGCAGTCATTGGATGATGTCATCGGCCAGGCACACCTGCTGGGACCCGGCATGCCCTTGCGTGTGGCGTTCGAGACCGCCAGACCGCATTCCATGATCCTGTGGGGGCCGCCGGGAGTAGGCAAGACCACGCTGGCCCGTCTGATGGCGCTCGCTTTCAAGTTCGACTTCATCGCCATTTCCGCGGTCCTGGGCGGCGTCAAGGAAATTCGCGAGGCTGTCAAGGCGGCCGAAGAGTCGCGCCTGCTTGGCCGCCGCACGATGCTGTTTGTCGATGAGGTGCATCGATTCAACAAGAGTCAGCAGGACGCGTTTCTGCCCTACGTCGAAAGCGGGCTCCTGACCTTCATCGGCGCCACCACCGAAAATCCCTCGTTCGAGGTCAATGGCGCCTTGCTGTCTCGTGCCACGGTATATGTGCTCAAGCCGCTGGCGGAGTCCGATCTGCAGGTATTGCTTGCGCGCGCCCATGCCCATGCGGGCGGCGCTTTGCTCGAACCGGACGCGGCGACACGCCTGATCGGTTGGGCTGACGGCGATGCGCGGCGCCTGCTCAATGCCTACGAAATTGTCGCAACCGCAGCCGGCGCCGCCCATTTGCAGACGGTTTCTGCAGAATTCATCGCCACCGCGCTGTCGCAAAGCCTGCGACGATTCGACAAGGGCGGCGACCAGTTTTACGACCAGATCAGCGCGCTGCACAAGTCGGTGCGCGGTTCCAACCCGGATGCCTCGCTCTACTGGTTCACGCGCATGCTCGATGGCGGTGCCGATCCGCGCTACCTGGCGCGGCGCCTGGTGCGCATGGCCAGCGAAGACGTCGGGCTGGCCGACCCGCGCGCGCTGCGGCTCGCGCTTGACGCTGCAGAAACCTACGAGCGCCTGGGCTCGCCCGAAGGCGAACTGGCGCTGGCGCAGGCAGTGGTTTATCTGGCGATTGCGCCCAAGTCGAACGCAGTCTACGAGGCCTACAACGCGGTGCGCGCATTTGTCGCCAACGACCAGACGCGCCCTGTGCCTGAGCATTTGCGCAATGCGCCGACGCGCTTGATGAAGGATATGGGTTTCGGCCGTGAGTATCGCTATGCGCACGACGAGTCTGATGCCTATGCCGCCGGGGAGGACTATTTTCCGACCGGCTTCCCGAAGGCGCGCTGGTATCGACCGGTAGCGCGCGGGATGGAGATCAAGATTGGCGAAAAGCTTGAACATTTGCGTGCGCTTGACGCGCAAGCGGCAAAGAAGCGCGCCGATAAAAGTTAGAATCACGCGCCGCGTTGTGGCTTCATGTTCCCGCGAATGCCGGAGTCCGGCGCGCCCCCCCAAAAACCCGAACCCCGCACGTGCGGGAACGCCTATCCGCCATGCTCGACACACAGACCCTGCGCAAAGATATCCACGCCGTTGCCGCACAACTTGCGACGCGCTCTTTTACGCTTGATATTCCGGCCTTTCAGGCGCTCGAGGCCGAGCGCAAGGCGGTGCAGACCCGTACCGAAGAACTGCAGGCGCGGCGCAACCAGTTGTCCAAAGCGATCGGCGTGGCGCGCGGCAAGGGCGAAGACGCGGCTGCATTGATGGCCGAAGCCAACGCGGGTCCCGGCGATCTGGCGGCCAACGAATCAAACCTGGCCGCGCTGCAGGCGCGCATGACCGCAATGTTGCTGACCGTGCCCAATGTGCCGCATGCCAGCGTGCCACCGGGCGAGGATGCTGGCGCGAATGTGGAGCTGCGACGGGTCGGCAGCCCGCGCGAATTCGAATTCACGCCCAGGGATCACGTAGATGTCGGCACCGCCCTGGGCGGACTGGATTTCGATATCGCCACCAAGATCAGCGGCTCGCGCTTTACCCTGATGAAGGGGCAGGTGGCGCGCCTGCATCGTGCGCTGGCCCAGTTCATGCTCGACGTCCACACCACCGAGCACGGTTACACCGAAATCTACGCCCCCTACATTGTCAACGCGGAATCGATGAAGGGAACCGGGCAATTGCCCAAGTTCGAGCATGACCTGTTTCGCGTGCAGCACAACGACGCCAGCTTTTACCTGATCCCGACCGCCGAAGTACCGGTGACCAACATCGTGCGCGACCAGATCGTGGCGCTCGACGCGCTGCCACTCAAATTCGTATGCCACACGCCGTGCTTTCGCTCCGAGGCCGGTTCCTACGGTCGCGATACGCGCGGCATGATTCGCCAGCACCAGTTCGACAAGGTGGAACTGGTGCAGATCATTCATCCTGAGCATTCATATCAGGGGCTGGATGAACTTACGGCGCACGCCGAAGCGATTTTGGCCAGACTAAATTTGCCGTATCGCGTGATGGCATTGTGCAGCGGCGACATGGGTTTTGCGGCTGCCAAGACCTTCGACATCGAAGTGTGGCTACCCGGTCAGAGCGCGTATCGCGAGATTTCTTCGTGCAGCAACTACGAGGGTTTCCAGGCGCGCCGCATGCAGGCGCGCTACCGCGACGAAAAGGGCAAGCCGCAGACATTGCACACCTTGAACGGCTCGGGTCTGGCGGTCGGCCGCACGCTGGTGGCGGTGCTCGAGAACTACCAGAACGCGGACGGCAGCGTCACCGTGCCTGCGGCACTGCGTGGCTACATGGGTGGGCAGGAGCGCATCGCGGCGGCTTGAGAAACGTCCCTTTCTGCTAGAATTCGTGCCGTCGGAGAGGTGGCAGAGTGGTCGAATGTACCTGACTCGAAATCAGGCGTAGGTGCAAGCCTACCGTGGGTTCGAATCCCACCCTCTCCGCCAATGCATGATGCTCTGGATGGACTTGATGTCGTGAAAAGGCCCGGAGCGAAGTTGCCGCTGCCGGGCCTGCCGATACCGCTTGCCAGCCAAGCGGTGGCGATTGAGCGGCCTACTGGCTGACCAGTACATCAACCCGATGGTCCGCTCGTTGCGGGTCGCTGAAGGCGGCGGTCCGCATCCTGGAAGCCGGCACTCCGGCCCCTCTCAACACTTCGACGACGCTTTGGGCATAACGGTTGCTCGGGCCGTCGACTACGATTCGGGCTGCCGGATTCTGGTTCATGTAGTCCGCAATTTCTCTTGCCTTGTTGACGTCTGCCCGCAAAATGTTGTCGTCGTTGCCCCTGAACGTATAGTTCCAGGAAGGCGACATGCTGCCAACTGCGCCGGTGCGGGGGCCTTGGGCGCCGGTTTCGCCGGTTGCGCCTTGCAGGCCTACAGCGCCGGTACGGCCAGCCGGGCCGGTAATGCCAGCCAGTTCCGTGCTGCCTTGGGCGCCCGTATATCCGGTCGTACCTTGCGCACCAGTCGCACCCATGGGGCCAGCCGGGCCGGACGGACCTTCCCTGGTCGGCCCTTGTGCGCCTGTGGCTCCCACCACACCTTGAAGGCCGGCGAGACCGACAGCACCCGTGGGACCGGCAGGACCCGGCAGACTGGCGCCTTGCGCTCCCGTGGCGCCAGTCTGGCCTTGTGCGCCCGTTGCGCCGGTAGCGCCGGCAGGCCCGGCACGGCCAACCACCATGATGCCGTCGGGGCCTGTCGCGCCAACTGGTCCCCGCATGCCGGTGGGGCCGGTGGGGCCGGTTGCACCGGTGGGCCCGACCATGGCGTTGCCTTGGGCGCCTGTAGCGCCGGTCAAGCCTTGCGCGCCCGTGGCGCCTGTGGCACCGGTTGGGCCGGCAGGACCAACATAGCTAATGGTTTGTGGGCGGTTGATCATCGGCTCCGGCGTACTGCAGCCGGCGGTGAACAGTGCAAGCACCGTCAGCGAAAGGGCACTTTTAATCATTACTGGTTTCATGGCAATTCCTTTAATGTGACCAAGGGCAAAAGCGCACGTTATGGAATTCATCTGCATTGCAATCGTGGGTGCGCGCTACGATATGTACGGAAAAGTACGCTCACTATCTCGAAAATACCGTTCGCTGGCGCGCATACCGCAGGCGTTCTTGGGGATCGCCGAATCACGTATGACCTCGCCAGCGTGAAGTTGCAGAATGGATGGCGGAGCAACACATGCTGCAACGGCGCCGGATAACTTTGGCCTCGACCGACACCACCGCAACAATGCTGCAGAGGATTGCTGCATAGCGACCGACGTTTGTCGGAAAAAATTTTATAATCAAAGGCTTGTGAGCGGGTAATGCATCATTCTCATTCTTCGTCCCCCTCCTTCCGATCCGGAACAAGCCTGAGCGCTCGATAAGAACCGTTTAGGCTTTTTGTTTTTTCGTGGCGTCCGCACTCTGACACCGTGCTGCAAGGCATTCATGGCGTTGCCGCAGGCACGTCGCGGCATCCCGTTGCACAATCACCAGGCACCCGTTTCATGAAAAACGAGAGTTTCATTCCCGGCAAGGACGCATCGCTCGAATCGACCATTCGCACGATGAAGAAAAAGCTCGCGACACGCGGATTCGAGCTTGATGAATCCTCCTGGCTCAATCCGGTGGAGTCGATCTGGTCGGTGCACGTGCGTGACCGCGACTGCCCGATGCTGTTCGCCAATGGCAAGGGCGCGACCAAGCTGGCCGCGCGGGCCAGCGCGTTCGGTGAATTCTTCGAGCGCCTCAACACGCACTATTTCTGGACCCACTTTTATCTTGGCCAGACGCGCGCCAATCGCCCGTTTGTCCACTACCCGCAGGAACGCTGGTTCGCGCCGACCGCTGACGGCAGCTGGCCGGCGGCCATGCTCAATCCGGAATTGCATGCCTTCTACAATCCGGATGGCGACATCGACGGCGAGGTGCTGGTGGACCTCAACTCCGGCAATGTGGAGCGCGGCATCTGCACGCTGCCCTACACGCGGCTGTCCGATGGCGCGCAAACCTGGTTTCCGGTCAACATCATCGGCAATCTGTATGTGAGCAACGGCATGGCCGCCGGAAACACACCGATGGAAGCACGCAGCCAGGCCCTGTCGGAGATTTTCGAGCGCAACATCAAGAACCGCATCATCAGCGAAGGCCTGTGCCTGCCGGAAGTGCCGGAAGCGGTCATCACGCGCTACCCCGGCATCGCCGCCGGCATCAAGGGTCTGCGCGCCGCCGGTTTCGGGATTCTGGTGCGCGACGCGTCGCTGGGCGGGCGTTACCCGGTGATGAATGTGACGCTCCTGCATCCCAAGGACCAGGGGTGTTTCGCCAGCTTCGGCGCGCATCCGCGTTTCGAGATCGCGCTGGAGCGCGCGCTGACCGAATTGCTGCAGGGCAGGGCGCTGGACGCGCTGGAAGGATTTCCCGAACCGGGCTTCGACATGGAGGAAATCAACCTGGCGTCGAACCTGGAGATCCATTTTGTCGATTCCAGCGGCGTCATCAGCTGGAAATTCTTAGGCGACAAGCCTGACCATCCGTTCTGCGACTGGAACTTCAGCAACACCACCGCGGAAGACTATGCGTGGCTATGCGACTGCATCAAGGGGGAGGGCAAGGAAATCTATGTTGCTGACTTCAGTGAGCAGGGCGCCTACAGTTGCCGCATCCTGGTGCCAGGCATGTCCGAGATTTATCCGGTGGAGGACCTGGAGTGGGAGAACAACAGCGTCGGCAACCGGATTCGCCCGGCCTTGGTCAGGCTGGCTGACTTGAGTGACACCGAGGCCGGCGCACTGCTGGCCGACCTGCAAACGCTGAATCTCAATGACGAGCGGCCGCTGTGGGAAATTCTGGGGCTTGCCATTCCCTTGGGCACAGCCTGGAAAGAGCTGCGCATCGGCGAACTCAAGACCCTGCTGGCATTGGCCATCGGCGACGAGGAAGCGATTCGCGAAGGTTGCGACTGGATCCGTCACTACCATCAGATGAATCCGGCGCGCCGGCTGGTCTACCGCTGCATCGAGAGCCTGATGGACCTCGATGACGCCGACAACTACCGGCGCGCCCTGAGCCTCCTGTACGGTGGAGAGACCGTGCGCCAAGCCTCGGCCCTGCTGGCTCGCACAGAGCGCTTTTTCGGACTCGAGACGCTGGGGGCCGATATGCAAGGCAGCGCCATGCATCAGACGCTTTTGGCTGCCTACGACAAGCTATTCGCGGGGCATGATGCGGCGCCAGCCGGGTAGGCTTTTCATGCCTCCGCGCGTGGCGCGGACGGCGGCTTAAGGGTTGCCCAGAAAATCGCGCTTGCCGATCTCCACGCCGTTGTGGCGCAGGATGTTGTAGGCGGTGCTCACGTGAAAATAGAAGTTCGGGATCGCATGGCCGAGCAGAAACTGCATGCCCTTGTAGTGGGTTTCCTTGTCGCCACGCTTGGTCACGATGGCTTTTTCTTCGGTGCCGTCGATTTGCCCGGCGCTGACCGATTCAATGAAGGCGATGGTCTTGGCAATCCGCGACTTCAAGTCCGCCAGAGTCTTTTCGTTATCTTCGTACACCGGGATTTCCAGCCCCGCCAGCCTTGCCACCACACCCTTGGCGGTATCGCATGCGATCAGCACCTGGGTAGTCATTGGCAACATGTCGGGAAACAGCCGGTAGCCGGTCAGGACGGTAACGTCGAGTTTTTTGGCGTCGACATGCGCCTGGGCTTTGTCGAGAATGTTGGAGAGGTTGCCGAGAATGTTGACGAAACGCGGTATGCTCGCCTGATACATGGAAATGCTCATTTGAAGTCCTTGGATTGGTAAAAAAGAAGCAGCTTGCGCCGTTCGAAGGCTTGGATACGTACCCTACAGTCAAACATCGCCCGCAGTCTGGCGCACCCGGGCATGTCTGGTGCACACCGGTTCAGCGCAGGAGTTCGGCTACCGCCTGCAGCTCACGCTTGATGTTTGCCAGGCTCGCAGTCACGCCAGCCTGTGCCGCACGGGCCGAGGAGGCGGCGCTTGCGCCATCGGCCTTGAGGCCGACGCCCATGCCCTCGTCGAGCCGGTTGCGCGCGCCGTTGATGGTGAAACCCTGTTCGTAGAGCAGTTCACGGATGCGCCGGATCAACAGCACTTCGTGGTGCTGGTAGTAGCGCCGATTGCCGCGCCGCTTGACCGGTTTCAGCTGCGTGAATTCCTGCTCCCAATAGCGCAGGACGTGCGGCTTGACTCCGCACAGTTCGCTCACCTCGCCAATGGTGAAGTAGCGTTTGGCGGGAATTGGTGGCAGGACAGTGGCGCTGCGATCAGTTGTCCGTGCTACCGCCACCGTAGTGCGCCTCCACCATTGATTTCAGTTTTTGGCTGGCGTGGAAAGTCACCACGCGCCGCGCCGTGATCGGAATCTCTTCACCGGTTTTTGGATTGCGCCCGGGGCGCTGCGGCTTGTCGCGCAACTGGAAATTGCCGAAGCCTGAAAGCTTGACGCTGCTGCCGCTCTCCAGGGCAGTGCGGATCTCCTCGAAAAACGTCTCGACCATGTCCTTGGCTTCGCGCTTGTTGAGACCGACCTTCTCGAACAATAGATCCGCCAGTTCGGCTTTGGTCAGGGTCTGCGCGACCTCCGCCGGGGCGTTGGCGCCGACATTCGTGATTGACTCTTCCATGCTCCCTCGATGCGAATTCGGGATTTGTTTTAGGCTTTGGACCGATGCGGAACCGCCGCTCCGGCCGGGCCACTCCTCGGCTTATGCCCGCAATCTCGCGCGATGTTCTTGTGTGGCGGCAGACACCAGTTTTTGTGTCATGGACTCCGCATCCGCATCGGTTAACGTTCTTTGAGTATCTTGCATAACTACCCGGAACGCAAGGCTTTTTTCCGTTTCAGCGAGGTCGCCACCGGGCTTGGAAGGGCGGTACTGGTCGAACAGATCGATGCTCGAAACCTGTGCATCCGCGGCCGCTTCAAGCGTCGCGAGCACTGCCCCGACGGCGACCGCGGCATCGACGACTAAGGCGATATCACGGGTTACCGGCGGGTACTTGGAAGCTTCGACGAACTGCGGGACGCGGGTTCCCAAAAGCGGCCCGGTGTCGATTTCGAACAGCACAGGCGCCGCCGGCAAGCCATACTTCGCTACCCATTTCGGATGCAGTTCCCCCAGCCAGCCGATCGGCTTGCCGCTGGCCAGCACGCGGGCGCAACGGCCCGGATGCAGGGCGGCGTTCGTCGCGGCTTCGAAGCGCACCGGATGCTCATGGCCGATCAACGCCTCAAGGTCGCCCTTGATATCGAAGAAATCGACGGCGCGTGTCTTGATGTCCCACTGGTCCTCGTTTGCAGGTCCGAAAGCGAGCGCACCCAGCATGATCGGCTGGGCGATACCGGCCACAGTCAGTGGTCCGTCGGGCATGGACGTGTCGGGCAGAAACACCCGCCCGACCTCGAACACCCGCACGCGCGCCTGCTGGCGGTTGAGGTTGTACGACAAATTGGCGACCAGGCTGCCGATGAGGGTGGTGCGCATCACCCCCCATCTGGCTGGCGATCGGGTTGAGCAAGCCGATCGGCGCATGGGCGCCGCCCAGATCGGCTTCCCACTGGGCATCCACAAAGCTGTAGTTGACGACCTCCTGGTAATCGCGTGCGGCCAGCACATCACGCAAGGCAAACAGATCGCGCCGGTGTTCGGTGGCACCGAACATGGTTGCGCGCGCCTTTGGGGGCAGGGCCGGAATGTTGTCGAAGCCATGCATGCGCGCGACCTCCTCGATCAGGTCTTCCTCAATTTCCAGATCGAAACGAAACGCAGGCGGCGTGACTTCAAGCGCGTCGCCCAGGTCGGTGACAGGCAACTGCAGGCGCTCCAGTGCGCGGCGCATTTCCGCCTTGTCCAGTGCTATGCCAAGGACCTTGCGACAGCGCTCGACGCGCATGCGCACCGGCTTGCGGTCCGGCAGTGCAAGCACCTGGTCGCCGACCGGGCCGGCCTGGCCGCCGCAAATCGCAAGCACCAGCGCGGCGATCCGTTCGAGGTGATCGACGGTGGTCGAGAAATCCACGCCGCGCTCGAAACGGTGACCGGCCTCGGTGACAAAGTTGAAGCGCCGGGCACGCCCCTGAATCGCCTGCGGCCACCAGAAAGCGGCCTCGACAAAAATGTTGACGGTGTCCAGCGTGACGGCCGTGGTGTCGCCCCCCATGATGCCCGCCAGGGCTTCCACGCCATGGGTGTCGGCGATGACGCCGACGTTTTCGTCGACGGCAACCGTTTGACCATTGAGCAGCTTGACCTCTTCGCCCTTGACGCCCCAGCGAACATGCAGCTGCTTGCCGGCGATCTTGTCGGCGTCGAAAATGTGCGAGGGCCGGCCCAGTTCAAGCATGATGTAGTTGGAAATGTCGACCAGCGCCGAGATGGGGCGCTGGCCAGCGCGTTCCAGTCGGGTTTTCATCCACTGCGGTGTCGCCGCACGCGCATTGACACCCTTGATCAGGCGACCGGAAAAGCGACCGCACAGATCGCTTGCATGCACGCTTACCGCTAGGCGCTCGTCGATCGTGCTTGCGACCGGTGCGAACGACAACTCGGACAGCGGCGCGCCCGACAAGGCCGCGACTTCGCGTGCGATGCCGATCAGCGACAGCGCGTCCGCCCGGTTGGGCGTGAGCTTGACGCTCAGTACGCGGTCGTTAAGGTCGAGAAGCGCCCGCAGGTCGGCGCCAATCGGCGCGTCTGCCGCAAGCGACAACAGTCCGGCATGATCGTCGGACAGCCCGAGTTCACGCGCCGAGCAGAGCATTCCCTCGCTTTCAACGCCGCGCATCCTGGCATGCTTGATTTCGAAGGGAAGGGCATCGCTGCCCGCGGCGGGCGGCAGTGTCGCACCGATCAGCGCGCAAGGTACTTTCATGCCGATGGCGACATTCGGGGCGCCGCAAACAATGTTGAGTAATTGGGCCTGGCCGGCGTCGACCTGACAGACATTGAGACGGTCGGCGTTCGGGTGCTTGCCAAGAGCCATGATCTGGCCGACCACGACACCCCTGAAATCCGGCGCCGCAGTGTGTGACTCTTCGACCTCGAGCCCCGCCATGGTGAGTGCATGCGCCAGCTCTTCGCTGGTCCAGGCCGGATTGACCAGGGTTCTAAGCCAGCTTTCGGAGAATTTCATCGTTGATCCCGGTGGTGATTCGCACTTGCCCCTGCGCGACGCAGGTCAAGCGGGCCAGTTAGTTGAACTGCTTCAGAAAGCGCAAATCGCCTTCATAGAACAGGCGCAGATCGCCGATGCCGTAGCGCAGCATGGTCAGGCGCTCAAGCCCGGATCCGAACGCGAATCCGATGTAGCGCTCCGGATCAAGGCCGAAGTTGCGCACCACACTGGGGTGAACCTGGCCTGAGCCGGATACCTCGAGCCAGCGTCCTTTAAGCGGGCCGCTGGAAAAGGCGATGTCGATCTCGGCTGATGGTTCGGTAAACGGGAAATACGAGGGGCGAAAGCGCGCGACGATGTTCTCGTCCTCGAAAAACGTGCGCATGAAGTTAAGGAACACGCCTTTCAGATCGGCGAAACTGATGTCCTCGTCGACCCACAAGCCCTCGACCTGGTTGAACATCGGTGAATGGGTCGCGTCGCTGTCGACACGATAGGTGCGCCCGGGCGCGATCACCTTGATCGGCGCCATGGTGGCCTGGCCTTTGTAGCGCGCGGAGTGAATGTTGGCATAGCGCACCTGCATCGGGCTGGTATGCGTGCGCAGCAACAGCTGCTTGCCCTGGGTGTCGCGCGCGTCCACATAGAAGGTGTCCTGCATCGAGCGGGCGGGGTGGTTTTCAGGACTGTTCAAGGCGCTGAAGTTGTACCAGTCGGTTTCGATCTCCGGGCCTTCGGCGACATCGAAGCCGATCGAGCGAAAGATCGCCTCGACGCGACGCTGTGTGCGCATCACCGGATGCAGGCCGCCGCGCGCCGGGTTGCGGCCCGGCAGGGTGATGTCCAGTGCTTCGGCGGCCAGGCGGGCGTGCAATTTTGCATTCGCAAGCTGTGCGCGGCGCTGAATCAGCGCGACCTCGATCTGATTCTTGACGGCGTTGATGGTCTCTCCCCGCGCGCGGCGCTCCTCGACCGGCAGCTTCGACAAGCCCTTGAGCAGCTCGGTGATGGCGCCGGCCTTGCCCAGATAGCGTGCCTTGGCTTCTTCGAGGTGCGCGGGATCAACGGTTGCCGCGAATTCGCCGCACGCCTGGGTGACCAGTGCATTGAGGTCTGACATGGGGTGTGCCTTATGCCTCGGAAAACTTTAAGTCCGTTGCCGAGCACAAGCCAATCTTGCCGGCAACATGTCTTTGCAAAGAACTACGCGATTGTCAATAATCGGAAAAAAGCCGCATCTGCGAGCGCTTTAAGCACACTGCGCGCACCGATGTGCGTGGCACGCCATCGCAGCGACGGCAACAAAAAAGGCTGCGGAAACAGCGCAGCCTTTTTGCATTCTCAAGCATTGCTTCAGGCGGCCGCGCCCTTGACCTGACCGACAATCTGGGCAAATGCGGCCTTGTCCATCACGGCGAGATCCGCCAGCACCTTGCGGTCAACCTCGATCGCGGCTTTTTTCAGGCCATTCATGAACACGCTGTAAGTCAGACCATGTTCACGCGCAGCCGCATTGATGCGGGCGATCCACAGCGATCGAAACACACGCTTCTTGTTGCGGCGGTCGCGATAGGCATACTGCCCGGCCTTCATCACCGCTTCCTTGGCAATGCGGAAGACGTTACCGCGGCGGCCGCGATAACCCTTGGCCAGGGTGAGAATCTTCTTGTGGCGCGCGCGCGCCGTTACCCCACGTTTAACTCTTGGCATGGCTTACTCCTGACGAAAATGTGAACCTTGAACGGTGGTCGGAACTCAAGCGTACGGCAGCATCCGCGAAACCGATTTCATGTCGGTCTCGAAGACACCCACGGTGCCGCGCAGTTGACGTTTGTTCTTGGTGGTTTTCTTGGTCAGGATATGGCGCTTGAACGCTTGACCGCGCTTGACGGTGCCACCCGGACGGACGACGAGACGCTTCGCAGCGCTCTTCTTGGTTTTCATCTTGGGCATGACTACTCCATTGCATTGTGACGCACAGGTGGACCCCGATGGGGACGCTTCATGGACCAGGACATCACTTATTGTGGTTTGCGGACAGACAAGGCGCATTCCTGCGAGTTGCGCCCATCTGCTGCAACCTGACTGCCACCGCAATGAATCCACTGCGGGTACTAAAAACTTCCAGGTCAGGCGGCGCTACTACTGACCGCCGGTGCCGGTTTGGCTTCCGGCTTCTTCTTGACCACCAGATCCTTTTTCTTCGGTGCCAGCACCATGATCAACTGGCGACCTTCCATCTTCGGAAACTGCTCGACGATCGCATGTTCCGCAGTGTCGGTGCGGACCCGCTCCAGCAGGCGCTGCCCGAATTCCTGATGTGCCATCTCGCGACCGCGAAAGCGCAAGGTGATTTTCGCCTTGTCGCCTTCCTCGATGAACTTGAGCAGGTTGCGCATCTTGATGTTGTAGTCGCCGTCGTCCGTATTCGGTCGGAACTTGATTTCCTTGACTTGGATCTGCTTCTGCTTCTGCTTGGCTTCGTGGGCTTTCGTCTGTTCCTGGTAACGGAACTTGCCGAAATCCATGATCCGGCAAACCGGCGGTTCGGCTTGCGGTGCGATTTCCACCAGATCAAGGTCGGCCGCCTCGGCCTTTTGCAGTGCATCGGCGATCAATACGACCCCGAGCGGCTCTCCTTCCACACCCACCAGTCGCACCTCACGGGCGGTTATTTCCCCGTTGAGGCGCTGCGCGCGTTCCTGAGCTATGTGCTTCTCCTTTTAATCAATGAAAACTCGGCGCGCCCGCACGTCCCTAGGTTCGGCTCGAAACTTCCGTCGCAAGACGTTCGATGAGAGCTGAGACGGGCATCACACCCAAATCGTGATTGCCCCGGGCGCGGACGGCCACTGTGCCTGCGGCCTTCTCCTTGTCACCAACCACAAGCAGATACGGCACTTTTTGCAAGCTATGTTCACGAATTTTATACGAAATCTTCTCGTTGCGCAAATCTGCATCGACTCTAAATCCGTGTTTCTTAAGGGATTGTTGTATTTCGGTGGCGTAATCCGACTGCGCATCGGTAATCGGTGCGATCACCGCCTGAAGCGGTGCCAGCCATGCCGGCAGGGCGCCGGCGGAGTTTTCGATCAGGATGCCGATGAAGCGCTCCATCGAGCCTACGATCGCGCGGTGCAGCATCACCGGAATGTGGCGCATGTTGTCCTCGCCCACATACTCCGCGCCCAGGCGCTCCGGCATGTTGAAATCGACCTGCATGGTGCCGCATTGCCAAACACGGCCGAGCGCGTCCTTCAACGAATACTCGATCTTGGGGCCGTAAAACGCACCTTCGCCCTTCAGTTCCTGCCATTCGACACCGGCGGCGTCGAGGGACTCGGCCAGGGCTTTCTCGGCCTTGTCCCACGATAGGTCGGTGCCGACGCGCTTCTCGGGGCGGGTCGAGAGCTTGTAGATGACGTCGCTGAAACCGAAATCGCGATAGACCTGTTGCAACAGCCGGGTGAAGGCCACGCACTCCGCCTGGATCTGGTCTTCGGTGCAGAACACATGTCCGTCGTCCTGAGTGAAGCCGCGCACGCGCATGATGCCGTGCAGCGAACCCGAGGTTTCATTGCGGTGACACTGGCCGAATTCGCCATAGCGCAGCGGCAATTCACGGTATGAGCGCAGGCCGGAATTGAAAATCTGGACATGGCCGGGGCAATTCATCGGCTTGACCGCATAGTCGCGATGCTCGGATGCGGTGGTGAACATGTGGTCCTTGTAGTTCTCCCAGTGGCCGGAGCGTTCCCACAGGCGGCGATCGAGAATCTGCGGGCATTTCACTTCCTGATAGCCGTTGTCCTGGTAGACGTGGCGCATGTATTGTTCCACCTGCTGCCACAGGGTCCAGCCTTTCGGGTGCCAGAACACCAGACCCGGCGCTTCGTCCTGCAGGTGGAACAGATCGAGCGCGGTGCCCAGCTTGCGATGGTCGCGCTTGTCGGCCTCTTCCAGCATGTGCAGGTACTGGTCGAGGTCCTCCTTTTTCGCCCAGGCGGTGCCGTAAATCCGCTGCCAGATCTCGTTTCTCGAGTCGCAGCGCCAGTAGGCGCCCGCCAGTTTCATC
>JBEIFV010000142.1:0-15680 GCA_040382235.1 Burkholderiales bacterium | reverse complement strand
CGTGCCCTTGGGTGCCAGCACGCCATACCAACCGAGGTATTCGCGATTGTCGAAACCGAGTTCGATCACGGTGGGCACATTTGGGAAGGCTTCAACCCGCGCTTTGGTGGTGACAGCCAGCAGCAGGAGCGAGCCACCGCGGATATGTCCCATCGCAGCGCCCATCGAATCGACCATCACCGGCACGGTGCCGCCGATCACATCCTGCTGGGCGCCGGGCGTCGATTTGTAGGCGATCGTGGTCAGGTCGAGCTTGTTGGCCTGCTTCAAGCCCTCATACACTAGGTGATTGAGCGACCCGTTGGTGCCTGGCTGGAGCCGCTCGGCTGCGGAACGCTAGCCCGATGTTGCCAATCTTGCAACCATGAAAGCCTCCAGATCATCCAGTTGCTGCCCCTGAACGCGGACATGCGGCCCCGGATAGACGTAGAGCCACTTGCGTGCATCGCCGATTTTTTCGAACAGCGCAATCTGGCCATCGCGGGTAAACAGCTCGTCATCCCATTTTTGCTGGAACAGCACCGGGCAGGCGATACGCGCCGCGTCCGCCCCCAGGCGCTCCGAATTCACGAACGACAATCCCCACATGCCAAGCACTGCTGCCTTGATGCGTGGTTCCACCGCAACCAGCGGCAGGCCGTAGGCAGTGCCCATCGACACACCGACCCAGCCGATTCGGTCGGCATCGATGCGCGGGTCTGCACACAGTGTGTCGATGACAGCGCGCCAGTCGGCGTTCATGGAGTCGATGCCGCTGCCGGCGCTTTCCCAGAGTTTGAAGAAATCCGCGCGCGTCTCCTCGCGGGTGGCGCCGGCCGCACCGCCGGCGCGGCGGTCGCCGTGCACCGGGCCATCGATCGAAGCCAGAGCCATGCCGTGCTTTTCGACAAACACGGCGGCCCAGTCGAGGATCTCCTGGCCCAGTTTGTGGCTGCTGCCACCGTGCTGCGCCAGCACCAGCGGCACGCGGCCGCCTTGGCCTGCGGGCAGGAACAAAACACCGGGTACCGTGCTTCCTGCGACCTGCAACTCAAAACCTTGCTGTACCAAGTGACACCTCCGTTGAAAAGCAATTTAAGCGCAGGGCGTCTGCGAGCGCCTGCGTCGCGCCCTCGCCGCCACGTTTTCCGACCCAGAGTCGGTCAAGCGGCTTGAGAAAAAATCGAGGGTGGCGGCGATTCCTCCGGGACCGGAATCCGGTTTGGAGAACGCTGAACAAGTCCCTGGAATGCGGCCCTCTAACGAAGAATCTTTTCGATTCAGCAGATTGCAAAAGTGAAATTCTCGACCTGCGGGCTTGTTCAGTGTTTCCTTTAGGGTGGCTACGGCGCCAGCAGTATTGCCCGCAGTGCTTCCTGGACCTTGTGTGCGCGTCCGGTGGCGGGATCGAACAGCACGCACACCGCCTCGGCGGAGGCGACACATCCCTTGTCGTCGAAAAGGCCCTGCATGCAGCCAAACGAAGTGTTGCCTACGCTTACGACGACGGATCCGACGGCGACCATCCCCGGATAGAACAATTCACGATGGAACTGCAGCAGCAGGCGCACCACGGCCAGATTGGTAGCCTGCATCAACGGCCTCACCTCCGGCCGGGCGAACAGCTCCATGCGGCCGGCTTCGAACAGCGACACCATGGCGGCATGATTGACATGGCGGAATTGGTCGGTGTCCGGGTTGCGCAGCTTCTCCTCGGTCCAGAAACGAAAGTCCGATCGTTGCGGCAGACGCGGCAATTCCGGGCGCGCGGCGGGCGCGGGCGCAGTGTTGATGGGCGCGGACATGTGGACAAGGCTCTCAGTGGTTCGGCAGCAGATGCGCGCTCGCCTCATGCTCGATGCGCATGTAGAGCTCGTCGGCCATCGGCTGGCGCATTTCCTCGAGGATGTGGCCGACCAGCCCGACCGCGCGCGCGGCGACCGCCAGGCCGCGGCACACCTGCCATGGAATGTCCATCTGCGATGCCACCGCGGCCATCGCGGCGGTCACGTTGACCGGCAGCACGCGCTTGGTCTGGCGCTCGGCTTCGGCGCCGATCTCGGTCATGAGCTCGGCGTATGGGCCGTAGTAGCCGGTTTCGCGGGCGACCTTGAAGAGGGCGCGGGTGCGTGGGTCGATCGGCTTGTGAAACGGGTGACCTACACCGGGGATGATTTCCTTGCGCGCGCGAAACGCATCCACGATGCCCTTGGCGAGCGCCTTGATGTCGCCCGGCTTCGACTTGTCGGGTATCGCCTCCTGCAGCATGCGCGCAGCGTTGTCGAGCGAGCCTACGAACACCGAGCCCAGCCCGAGCAGGCCGGCGGCGACCGCGGCCTGCACGGCCTCCGGCGCGCCGCAATAGGTCATGCGCGTGGCCAGTGACGAGGGCGTGATGCCGTGTTCGACCAGGATCACCATCATCGCGTTGAAGATGCGCAGTTCGTCGGCGTCGCGCGGCAGGCGCGCAAAGATCTGCAGGAAGGTCATCTGCCCGAAGTCGAGCTTGCCTACGATCTGCTCGCACAGGTCGAGGCCATGGATCACCACCTTGGTCGGGGTGGCCCAGGCAATGTCCGATTTCACCGCACCACGTTTCATGTCGTTCTCCCTTGGATTGTCATGATTGCGCGAGGTGGACTTCGGCCATCTCGCGCAGCTTGTTTTTCTGGATCTTGTTGCCGTTCGGTCCCTGCAGCGAAGGAAAGTCATCGACGAAGATGATGCGTCGCGGCAGCTTGTAGCTTGCCATTCCCGCCTTGCACCAGGCGAGCAGGGCGGCTTCATCGGTGGCCGTGGCAGAAGCGCGCACGAATGCCACCGCGATGTCGCCTTCACCCTTGCGGTTCACGCCGACCACCTGCGCCGCGGCCACCCCTTCGTGGCGGCACAGGAAGGCTTCGATTTCGGTCGGGTCCACCAGGTAACCGCGCAGGCGAAGGCTGTCCTTCAGGCGGGCCAGGTACACGAATGCGTTGCCGGTGCCATAACCGAGATCGCCGGTGGAGTACCAGCCGTCGGCGTGCAGCACGGCGGCAGTCGCCACCGGGTTGTTGAGGTAGCCGGACATGACGTTGTAGCCGCGTATCTGCAGTTCGCCGTGCGCGCCATCCTCGAGGACCGCGCCGGTGGCAGGATCGACGACGCGAAACTCGATGTCCGGCACGATTGGCGTGCCACCGGCCAGGCCGCGCGCTGCGCTTTCCTCTTGTGGAGCGCGCATTGCCATGAGCGCGAAACACTCCGAAGAGCCGTAGAGGCCGAGCAGGCGCAGGCCCAGGGTGCGCTCCGCCTTTTCCACGACCGTCGGGCCGAGGCCGGCGAAATCGGCGAAGCCGCCGAAGCGCCATGAAGCGAATGAGCGGCCCGGAACGTCGAGCACCGGCGCGAAAATGCTGTCGGAGCCGAAAAAATGGGTGACACGGTGGCGTTCGATCGCCGCTGCCGTTTCCTGCGCATCGAATACCGGCAGGAACACGCAGGCGGCGCCGCCTGCGAGCGCGCTTATGGCCTGCACGAAGCCGAGCACGCCATAGAGCGAGAGGGTGCACAGCATGACGTCGCCGGGCCGGATCTCGGCGCGCAGCGCCACGTTGCGCGCGTGCAGGGCGATGCCGTGCTGGTCGTGTACCGCCAGCTTGGGCTTGCCCGTGGTGCCCGAGGTGCTGAAGGTGCACAGGCTGTCCTCGGGTTTCCCGGTCGCGGCGACCGCCGCGAGCTCGCCCGGAAAGCTGTGGAATCCCTTCGCGGTATCGATTTCGATCAGGTGAAGAAGAGCCGGTATCTCGGATTGGATGCGGCGCGCATTGCCGACATAGTCGAAGCCCAGGAAGTCGGTGGCCACCGCCATGCCCCTGGCGCGGGAAGTCTCGATCACGTGACGCGCCTCGTCGAGCTTGTAGCGCGTGCTGACCGGCACCACGAGCACGCCGAGATGGGCGGCGGCGAACAACAATTGCAACCAGCTTGCACCGTCGGGCAGCCAGACTGCGAGTACATCGCCACGAGCGAAGCCGAGCGCGCTCAAGTGGGCGGCGGCGCGGCGCGACTCTGCCAGCAGTTCGGCGCGGGTGGCGCTATGGGATCCGGCGTAAAACGCCGGGCGCCCGGGTTCCGATTCGAGCAGGCTCGCCAACGTAACGCCGGCCGCGGCGGGAACAGGATTGGATGACATGAGGTAGCGTGTTTGTGGCAGGATAGTTCAGTCGGACAGCACGTGGCGCGCGATCTGGATGCGCTGCATTTCCGAGGTGCCTTCGCCGATGCGAAATGCGCGGGCGTCGCGGTAGAACCGCTCGACCGGCAGATCGCACATGTAGCCCATGCCGCCGAAAATCTGCAGTACCCGGTCACTGACCCGACAACCCATTTCGCTCGCATACAGTTTGGCGCGCGATGCCGCGATGCGCGCCGCCGGATCGCTGGCCTCGATCAACTCGGCCGCGCGGTACATCAACAGGCGCGCCGCCTCGATTTCCACATCGTTGTCGGCGATCATGAACTGGATGCCCTGATGCGTGGACAAGGTGGCGCCGAACGCCATCCGCTCCTTGGCCCAGGCGCACGACATTTCGTGCCCGCGCCGGGCCAGTCCGAGCGATCGGCAAGCGGAAAATATCCGGTCGTGATTGATCGACTCCATGATCGCGAGAAAGCCGTCGCCGGGCGCACCGAGCACGTCGGCATCCGGCACGAAACAGTTCTCCAGGGCGAACGCGTTCAGGTGGTAACCGCGCCAGCCCATCTTGCGAAAACGCGTCATGCCGGTAAGGCCCGGGTTGCCGCGTTCGACGATGAAGGTGGTCAGCTTGCGCTTCAGTGGTGCGCCAGGGTCGGTGAGCGCAAGCACGATGATGTGGTCGGCGGTCTCGGCATGCGAGATGAACTGTTTGCTGCCATTGAGCACCCATCCGCCATCGCATCTTTCTGCGCGCATGCGGATGCCGGCCAGATCCGACCCCGCATCCGGTTCGGTCATCGCGTAGGTGATGACCTTCTTTCCGTCCAGTAGCGCGGGAAGAAGGCGCGCGCGCTGCTCCGCGTTGCAAAAGTTCAGTGAGAGCGGCAGGTAGCCAGCCGCTTCGGTCAGCGGCACCGAGGTGTAGGTGATTTCTTCCAGGATCGCCAGCTTGGCGTGTGCCGGCAGCCCCGGGCCGCCGAGGCTCTCGGGCAGGTTGAAGCCGTACAGGCCGAGCGCGACCGCTTCCTGGCGCAGTTGCGCAATCAGCGCGGGCTCGATGTCGTCGGCAATTTCGATCTGCGTCTCGAGCGGCACCAGGCGGTTGCGCACGAAGCGCCGCGCGGTTTCGCGCAACAATTCGATTTCGTTGACGGTCATGGGCTGCATTGACGCCTCCTTGTAATGATTGCCTGTCCAAATGCCACTTTTCGCCCGGCGTTCCAGGTGCAGGTTGCCTCCGCGCCGCAGCCTCCAGGTTCGGCATTGCGCGTCCGCTGCATGCCCGCGCCGGTCAATCAGTACAGTTCCATCAGAGCCGCGTTGTCCGCCAGTTCGGACGGCAGGGCCTCTCGCACCATCTTGCCGGCCTTCATCACCACCACGCGATCGGCGACCTTGAGCGCTTCGCGCACGTTCTGTTCGACCAGCAGGATGCTCATGCCGCGCTGCTGCTGCAGCGCACGGATCGGCCCCATCAGGTCCTGGAAGAGCTTGGGTGCGAGGCCGATCGAGGGCTCGTCCATGATCAGGCAGCGCGGCTGCCCGAGCAGGGCGCGGCCGATCGAGACCATCTGCTGCTGGCCGCCGGACAGGAGCCCCGACCGTTTGTTGTAAAAGCCCCTGACTGGCGGCAGCACCGAGAACACCCAGTCGATGCGGGCGGTGCGTTCCCCTTTCGGGATCGCGGCCGAGCCCAGCCCGAGGCTCCAGATCTCTGCCACGGTAAGGCTGGGAAAGATGCCACGTCCTTCGGGCATCAACGCGATGCCGCGCTCGGCGAGGGTGCGCGGCGCGTGCGTGCCCAGCACCTCGCCATCGACCAGGATGCGCCCTGCCTGCGGGCGCACCAGGCCGAAAAGCGTGCGCATCAACGTGGATTTGCCTGCGCCGTTGTGGCCGATCAGGCACAGCACCTCGTTGTCCCTGAGTTCGATGGTCACGCCCATCAGCACCGGCTTGCCGCCGTAGCCGACGTCGAGGTTCTCGGCACGCAATACGGGCGGCTTCACGCGACACGCTCGCCGAAGTAGATCGCCGCCAGCGCCGGGTCGGCAAGGATGCTTTGCGGGTCGCCTTCGGCGAGCAACCGGCCCTGGTCAAGAAAGGCGATGCGGTCCGAGATGCCCTTCACGATGTCGAGATTGTGTTCGATGATGCACACAGTGATGCCGTGGCGCAACTGGTCGCGCACCAGCGACACGAAGCGTTCATACGAGCCGGGGTCCAGCCCGGAGGCGGGTTCGTCCAGAAGCCACAGGCGCGCACCCGACGCGAGGATGCGCGCGATGGAGAGGAACTTGCGTTCGGCATAGGCGAGATCGACCGCCCGCGCGTTGCGCCGGTCGGCCAGGCCGACCGCGACCAGCGCACGTTCGGCACGCTCGCGCCGTTCCGCCTGCCCCGCCTTGCCGCCCGGTTGCCATAGCCAGGCGCCGCGTTCGGTGACGGTCTGCACGTTCTCCTGCACGGTCATCTGGTCGAACAGTTTGAGGTCCTGGAAGGTGCGGCCGATGCCGGACTGCGCGATCTTCCAGTGCGGTACGCCGCGGATGGATTTGCCCAGCCAGGTGACGTCGCCGGCATCGGGGTCGAGGTGCCCGGTGATCAGGTTGAAGAGCGTGGTCTTGCCCGCGCCGTTGGGGCCGACCAGCGCTGTGACGATGCCTTCGCGCAGCGCGAACGAGACGTTGTCGACGGCCTTCAAGCCACCGAAGGCGCGCGACATGCCGGTCGTCTCCAGCAGGATCGCGCCGCCCGCGCTCATCGATGTCCCTTGGGTTGGTCGCGAAATCCCCACAGGCCGCCGGGACGAAAGATCATCAGCAGCACCATTGCCAACCCGTAGACGATCTGCTGGATCGACCCGACCTCGGTTTGCGGCAGCCCCGGCAGATAGGAGAGCGCGGCCGGCAGCAGCAGGATCAGCACCGTTCCGACCACCGGGCCGAACAGGGTCGCGGTACCGCCGATGATCACCATCGCCATCAGGTAGACCGAGGTGTCGAGGGTGAAGCTCTCGACATTGACGAAACTCAGGTAGAAGGCATAAAGGGAGCCGGCCATGGCGGCCAGCGCGGAGGAGACCGCCACTGCGATGGTCTTGATCACCGCGACGTTCTTGCCAAATGCGGAAGCCGCGGTTTCGTCGTCACGGATTGCTTTCAGGCTGCGTCCGAAACTCGAGCGCACCAGAAGGGCTACAACCAGCATCACCAGCGCCAGGCAAACCAACGCAAGCACCAGGTATTGCGCGGGGCTGGAAATCTCGAAACCCGGAAAGCGCGCCGGCGGAATGTTGGTGATGCCGCCGATCCCGCCGGTGACCACCTTCCATTCGGAAAACACGGTCACTGCCAGCATCTGCAGGCCGAGCGATGCGGCAACGAAGTATTCGCCGCGCACGCGCAGCGCGGGCAGGGCGAGCGCCAGCGAAATCAGCGCCGCCACCGACATGCCGGCGGCCGTCGACAGAAGAAACCCGGCGCCCAGCTTCATCGCCACCAATGCAGCCGTATACGCACCGACGCCGAAAAACACGGCGTGCGCCATCGAGAAAATGCCGGCGTAGCCGAGCACGAAGTTGAGCGTCACCGCGAGGATCGCGTTGATGCTGATCAATACCGCGAGGTTGTTGAGGTAGGCCAGCATGGGATCGCGTCGCTATTTCGCGCCGTGCGCGCGGCCGAGAAACCCGGCCGGGCGGAAGATGATGAAGACGAAGAGGATGATGAAGGTCACCGCCTCGCTCCATTGCGGGTCGAGCTTCCATATCGCGAGGCTCTCGGCCAGGCCCAGCAGCATGCCGCCATAGGCGGCGCCCTTGAGCGAGCCGATGCCGCCAACGATGGTCGCGGCCAGGCTGATCAGCATGATGTGCGCACCGATGCCCGGGTTGATGCCCTGTGACATCGCCGTCAAAGCCGCCGCCGGCACCACCAGTGCGGAGCCGAGCGCGAAAGCCACCTGCGCCAGGCGCGTCGGTTCAAGCCCGAAAACACGCACCAGGTCCGGGTTGTCGGCCAGAGCACGCAGGCCGGTGCCCACGTGGGTGCGTGAGAGGAACAGGTTGAGCCCGAAGAAAAACACCAGCGCCACCAGAATCGCGATGCCGGCGATCGGCGCGACGAACAGGCCAGGGGCGATCTCGACGGCGCGCGACAGGCCTACTGTCACCGTCTCGAAGCCGCGGCCGAATACCGTGCCGACCAGGTTCTGCACGATGATCTGCATGCCGAAGGCGGCGATGAATACAGTGAAGAACGCGCCTTCGTGGCGCTGGATCGGACGGTAGATGAAGCGCTCCATGAACAGCCCGAAAGCGACCACCACGATGACGGCAAGCAGGAGACCGACGGCCCAATGCCACTTCTGCGCGTTGATGCTCCACCAGAACAGGTAGCCGGCAAGCGTAAACGCGGCGCCGTGGGCGACATGGAACACCTTGGTCGAGCCAAAGATCAGTGCGAAGCCGACCGCGGTGAGGGCGTAGATCGCCCCCAGCTGCAGGCCATTGATCAGGAGTTGGAGGAGCAGCACGGCGGCAGGCCGACCGGGCGCGCCGCGCCCGGTATCGGCCCCAGGCTTATTTGACGATCAGGTTGCCCTTGATCAGCTTGCCGGCGGCGCCGTCGATCTCGTAGATCGCCAGCGGCATCGAGACCGTGCCGTTGGGCAGGAACTGCATCTTGCCGCCGACCACGTCGAAAGTTCCGCTAGCCTTGCGCTGCTTGAGGAGGTTTTCGCCGGTGATCGGCAAGCCGGCCTTCTCAAGCGCCTGCGCCAGCTTCACGAACACCATGACGGCGTTGTAATAGTTGGCAACGTAGGCATTGGGCTCCTTGTTCTTCTTCGCCTTCCAGTCGCGCGCCAGGCGCTTGCTGATGGCGTCCCCCTCCCAGTTGACTTCCTGGGTCGGAAACAGGGCGCCCTTCGCCTCGGGCAACTGGGTGACGGTTGGCGAGGAGAACGCCGAATAGCCGACCAGTTGCTGCTTGACACCGTTGTCGCGCAACTGCTTGACGATCTGCGCCTGCTGGGTGCCGAACGAGGCGATGAAGACCACGTCGGGCTGCGCCTCGCGCACCTTGGCGGCCAGGCCCGCGAACTGCTGCGAGGCGCGCGGTACCTGTTGCGAGGACACCATCGTGCCACCGTTCTTCGGTACATGGATATCGAGTTCCTTCTTGATCGCCTCGCCCGCCGGATCGTCGACATAGAGCAATGCGACCCTCTTCAGGTTGCGTTCCCTGACCAGATAGGGCGCGATCGCCTGCACCTCCAAGTTGACCAGCGGGATCACGTTCCAGAAATAGTCGCCCAGTTCAGCCAGGTCGGGACCGATCCCGCCGCCGTTGACCGAGACCACCTTCGCCTTGTCGCCCACCGGCGCGATCGCTTTGGATACGCCGGTGAAGGCCGAGAGCACATACGCCACTTTCTCGACGCTGACCAGTTTGTTCATCGCCACCACGCCCTGCTGCGGAGTGGCCTGACTGTCCTCGACCACCATCACCAGCTTTTTCGACAGCATCTTGTCGGCGTTGGCGTGCTCGACCGCGATGGCCGCAGCGCTGGAGAACAGTTCGCCGTATTCGGCGTTGGGGCCGCTCATCGGCAGGTTGGCGCCGAACTTGATGTCCTGGGCGGTGGCCGGGAGTGTGCCGAGGGCACAAGCCGTCGCGGCGCAGGCGAGCAATCGTTGAAATTTCATTTGGTGTCTCCTGATCACGGGTCGCGCAGGTCTGGTTGCGATGTGCCTGCATCGGATGGCGAGGTCTTCATTGCAGCGCAGTGCTTGCCGCGTGCCGTTCAAGTGTATAGCAGATGACGCCGACACGTTTGGTCGGCATCGCGCCCGATGGCGGCCACCCCATTGGCCGAACCTGCGTGTCCGCGACTTCCGACATCGCCGGGCGCTGCATTCAATGACTGATGGCAGGAATGGGACCGCGCGATGAGCCCGTACGACACTACTGGCGCATGTGCTTCGATCATGCGGCCATTAACCAAAGCTGACGTATGGATGAAGTCAAAGGAACGAACGGGGTTCGCCCGCCAAGTGGTCGCGCAATCCGAGGTCGCACGCCGGACCGCGCCGTCATCAAACCAAGTTCATCGGGGCATGCGACCCGGCGGATATCCCCCGTGTTGCAAGCTGGCCGGCGACATGATCGGCGACGACATCGCGGATCACGCCGCGCATCCAGGTATGCATGCCCAGGCGATGCGAGCGCTCGTGCCACACCATGCTGATGGCAATCGGCGGCAAATCGAATTCACAACTCACCAGCTTCAAGGGCAGGAAGCTGGCGAAATGCAGCGCGAACACGCGCGGCAGAATCGCCAGCAGCGGCGACTGCGCCACCACATAAGGCGAAAGCAATATCGAGGCGACCCGCATGCCCAGGCGGCGCCTGATGCCCAAGCCGGCGAAACGGTCGTCGAGGATGGTTTCCAACAACGAAGAGGGCGTGAAAGGCGAGCCGAAAATCACATGCGCGGCCTGCGCAAACTCCTCTGTGCCGACGCGTGTGCCGATGTCGGGGTGATTGGCGGCGGCCACACAGACCAGCGATTCCGCGAACAAGAGGCTCGTGCGCAGCCCGTCGGCTGGTTGCGGAAAATAGCCGACCGCGATGTCGGCACCGCCTTCGGAGAGCCATTCGCGAATGTGCGCGGGGTCGGGCAGGCGCATTTCCATCTGCAATCCCGGCGCCTCGCGGCAAAGCCGCTGCATCACCTGTGGAAAGATCAGCATGCCCGGAAAGTCGGCGGTCGCCACTGTGAAGCTGCCGCGCGCCCCGGCCGGCTCGAAAGGCCCGCGATCGCCCAGCACATCCTCGAAGGCGCGCATCCCGGCTTGCACTGATTCGGCCAATTCGCGCGCGCGTGGCGTCGGCAGCATGCCGCGCGCGGTACGCACCAGCAGTTCGTCGTTGGTGAGGCGCCGCAGGCGCGCCAGCGCGCTGCTCATGCCCGGCTGGCTCATGCCCATGCGCTCGGCTGCCCGCGTCACGGAGCATTCCGAAATCAGGGCATTCAGGCAGGCGAGCAGTTGCAGATCGAGGTTGCGGCGGCCTTTCATTTTTCGAGAATACACCGCGAGGCGTTTGGCGCAACGCAGCATGGCGCGAGCATTGCCTTGTGCGGACTGGCACTAGACTGCACGCTGCAGACTAGGAGGCATCACCATGGGAACGATTCGATCCAATCGCCGGGCAGTCGCGACGCTCAAAGTCATCAAGGACGCGGGGATCCGGTCGCAGTGAGCGGGCCTCGGGAAGCTTCGTCAGCGTCGCATGGCCCGCCAACCCTGCGGCCGCACGGCGCCTCGCAGGGCGGCCTTGCAGCCGGGCCGATGTGGCTTGCCGCGGCAGGCAGGGTTTACGGTTGCCACTCAAGGCTTGAACGCAGGGGCGCGCGATGGAACACACGCAGGTACTGATCGCCGGTGCCGGCCCGGTCGGCATGACCCTGGCGCTGGACCTGGCGCGGCGCGGGGTGCGCTCCATCGTGGTCGAGCGCAATCTCGCCACGTCCGCCCATCCGAAGATGGATATCACCAATGCCCGTTCGATGGAACTGTTTCGCGCGGCGGGCATCGCCGATGCGCTGCGCAAGGTGGCGGTACCCGAGTCCCACTGTTTCGACGTGGCGTGGATCACCAACTTCGCCGGGCATGAGCTGCATCGTTTCCGCTACCCCAGTGTGGACGAACATCGCGCGTTGATACGCGCACGCAACGATGGTTCGCAGCCGGCGGAATCGCCGATGCGCGTCTCGCAAGTCGTGATCGAACCGGCCCTGCGCGCGGCGATCGAGGCGGAGCCCCTTGTAGACGTGCGCTTCGGCGTGGAGTTGATCGAGCTGTCGCAAGACGCCACCGGAGTGACGGCCGTTGTGCACGATCGCGAGCGCAATGCCAGCGCCACAGTGCGTTGCACCTATCTGGCCGGGTGCGACGGTGGATCGAGCCGGGTGCGCGACTGTCTTGGCATCGGTCTCGAAGGCGACATGCGCATCATGCAGCGCCACATGGTGCACTTTCGCTCGCCACGGCGCGACCTGCTGATGCGCTGGGGGCGCGCCTGGCACTATCAGTCAGCCCTGGGTACCCTGATTGCACAGAACGACGAGGATATCTGGACCCTGCATGCGCGTTTCCCGGCCGGCACAGACCCGAAGGACTCCGATCCACGCGAACTTGTCGCCCGCTTTGTCGGCCAGCCGATCGAACTCGAAGTGCTGGTGGCCAACCCGTGGGCGCCGCACCTGGTGGTGGCCAATGCCTACCGCAAGGGCCACGTGTTTCTGGTCGGCGACGCGGCGCACCAGTACATTCCCACCGGCGGCTACGGCATGAATACCGGCGTGTGCGAAGCCTTCGACCTCGGCTGGAAGTTGGCGGCGACGCTTGCCGGCTTCGGCGGGCCCGGACTTCTCGCTTCATACGAGCCCGAGCGGCGCCCGGTGGCGTTGCGCAATTGCGCGGCGTCCAGGCGGCATGCCGAAGTGCGGGCGCAGATCGGCGCCCTGTATGGCCCGGCATTGTTTGATGCGGGCGAGGCCGGCGATGCCGCCCGCGGTGCGGCCGCCGCGCGCATCGCACAGCTGGGCAACCTGGAGAATGAAAGCCGGGGTATCGAGCTTGGCTATGCCTATCGCGACTCGCCGATCGTCGCAAGCGAGCCCGACGCGCGCTGGATCGATGATCCGGCGACCTATCATCCGACCACCGCGCCGGGCGCGCGGCTGCCGAATGTGTTCCTGCAAGACGGCACGGCGCTCTATGATCGCCTGGGCCGATGGTTCACGGTGCTGGTCACCGGGAACGACAGTGGCGCGGGTCTGGTGCGCGCCGCCCGCACGCTTGGCGTACCGCTGATCGAAGTGCGCCTCGAAGAGCCGCGACTCGCGCCCTTGTATGAGGCTGATATGCTGCTGGTGCGACCCGACCACCATGTGGCGTGGCGTGGCCGTGCGCCTGCCAGCGACGCCGAAGCGCTGCGCATTGTTCATCTCGCGCTTGGCTGGTAGATGGCAGTCACATCGATTTTGCGCGGCGGCGTGGGACCGGCGATTGGTGTGGCCGGTACAGGCGTGACCATGCAGGTCTTTTTCGGGAGTGTTTCATGATCAATCGCAGGTCGATATTGCGTGCAGGCCTGGGCGGCGCCGCACTGATGACCGCCGGACGCATTGGTGCCCAGAGCTGGCCTGAACGGTCGATTCGCCTGATCGTGCCGACCGCTCCCGGGCCGTTCGATGCGATCGCGCGCCTGATCGGCGAGCGCCTGGGCAAAGCCCTCGGCCAGCCGGTGGTGATCGACAACATTCCTGGTGCGACCGGCACCATCGGCACGGCTGCGATGGCGCGCGCCGCGCCCGACGGCTACACCATCAGCCTGGGGATCATGCCTCTGACGATCGGGCAAACCCTGTTTCCCAAACTGCCTTACGACATCCGCCGCGATGTTGCGCCGATCGTGCAGATCTCCTGGGGTTACAACATTCTGGTGGTGCATCCGTCGCTGCCGGTCAAGAGTGTGGCCGAGCTGGTTGCCCATGCCAGGGCCAACCCCGGCAAGATCAACTATGGTTCCGGTGGCAACGGCGCGCCGGCGCATATCGCCGCGGAATTCTTCAAGCAGGAGACCGGCATCGACATGGTTCACGTGCCCTTCAAGAGCGCGGCGCCGGCGGTGCAGGAGCTGCTCGCCGGCCGCATCAACGTGATGTTCGGGCTGGCGCCAGGGGTGATCCCGCATATCAAGGCCGGCAGTTTGCGGCCGTTGGCGGTGGTCGGCCAGAAACGCCTGCCCGCTGTGCCGGATATTCCCAGCATGGCCGAGGCAGGCTACCCCAACGTCACGGTCACCGACTGGATGTGCCTGCTGGCACCGGCCGGCACGCCAGCCGACATCATCGCGCGCCTCAACCGCGAAGTGAACCTCATCCTGGCGCAAGCCGACGTCCGCGAGCGCCTGGCCGCCGGCAACGTCGAGGTGGTCGGCGGTAGCCCGGAGGAACTGCGGCGCCTGATCGCCAGCGATACCGAGCGCTGGGCCAAGGTGATTCGCGCGGCCGGGATTGGCGTGGACTGACGAAACCACCGGTGCTGTTCGACTTCTTCACCACCGGCCCCCACAGCGCAATCCGGTTTTGCACGAAACTGCGGTCGCGTTCTTCAACCGCCAGGAATATGCCGAGCAGGCGGCACTTGAAAAACTGTGGCGGAAGCAACTCGCGCGGGCGCGTGGCCTCAAGGAAACCGATCATCCGGCATCTCCGCCCGCCGCATCCGCCGTCCCGAGCGGACGCTGTGGCATCGCATTTTCCAGACCCACCTCGAAACCTGGCTGGAACTGGCCAGCGAAGGGGCGGGGAAGCACCGCCGGCCCATGTCGAACGAACGAATGCCCGCTACGCCCGCACCGCGGCACACGCCAGACACCATGCGGTTTCCCGCAAGCCCGGCGCGCCAGAGAGGACTCACGAGCCTCACTCGCTGACAGTGGGTTTGTAACGAACGCTGTATCCGTGCGGGCGACGCCGCTGCACGGAAAATGTTGTTGGGGGCGGAGCGGTGCGCTAGTGCGCGCGCATCCGCTCACCGGTCAGGCAGCCGGAGGGGTTGCGCCCATCTCGTCAGGTGTCCTCAGGCGGATTGCGCCATGAGCCGCACACCCAAGGCCCGCGCAACTTTGAGCACCGTGTCAAAACGCGGCTTGGCCCCGGGAGCCAGCGCTTTATAAAGACTCTCGCGCCCAAGGCCGCTGTCTTTCGCCACTTGCGCCATCCCGCGCGCGCGCGCGATATCGCCAAGCGCGAGCAGCAGAAGATCAGAATCGCCCGTTTCGAGCACCGCAGTCATGTACTCGGCCACCGCTTTGTCGTTGGTCAGATAGCGGGTCACGTCGAACGGAATCAGCTTGACCGAAGGCTTGGACTTTTGCAACGCTTTACTCATGGTGCTGCCTCCAGTTGCTTCAAAATGCGCTGCGCGCGCTTGATGTCACGCGCTTGCGATGATTTGTCACCGCCAGCGAGCATGACGATCAAAATGCTGCCCCGGCGCGTGAAGTACAAACGGTAGCCCGGGCCAACGTCAACGCGCATCTCGGATATCTCGCCGCCAACAGCCTTCCAATCACCCAGATTGCCCGCTTCGGCAAGGCGCAACCGTGTGGCGATTCGCACTTGGGCGCGCAGGTCTCTGAGAGCGTCCAGCCAGTCCTGAAATTCCTGTGTTTGTTGGACGGTGAACATGGCTTCATTGTATCTAATTGGATACTGATGTCAAGTCTGAGTCTGCGTTTAGGTCTGAGCTTGGGTCTGACTGGCATCGTCACATCGCAACGCAAGTTGACATATTGATGAAATATGGCCTCTCCGATCCTCGGTGGGGTTCGGCAGCCCAGAGCGCACCGGAGAGCGGGTTCGATCAGCGCGTCGCCTGATAGGTGAGGGGAGTCTCGTGCCTGATACCTGGGGAGTGGGCGACGGCGGCCCCGCCCCCCGG
>JBEIFV010000141.1:0-15738 GCA_040382235.1 Burkholderiales bacterium | reverse complement strand
CGTGTTGTCGCATCCGTTCAAGTAAGGCCAGCCTAAAAGCACCGCCATGGCAGACCTCTACGTTTCCTGGAACGACTACCACGATGCCATCGAGCGGCTCGCAGCCAAAGTGCATGCCTCCGGCTTCACCTTCAATCAGATCATCTGCCTGGCGCGCGGTGGCCTGCGGGTCGGCGACACGCTGTCGCGCATCTTCAACCAGCCCCTGGGCGTATTGGCGACGCAGTCCTACTTCGCCAATGCCGACAAGAGCGAAGAAACCCAGGGAGAACTGACCATCGGCCAGCACATGGCCAAAGTCAACGAACGCCTGGGCGACCGCGTGCTGATGGTTGATGATCTGGTCGATTCCGGCAAGACCATGCAGGAAGTCGTGGGCCATCTGCGCAGCCGCTACCCGGGCATTGTCGAGGTGCGCACCGCGGTGATCTGGCGCAAGGGCTGCTCGGTATTCACACCGGATTTCTGGGCCGACGATCTGCCCCATAACCCGTGGATTCACCAGCCCTTCGAAATCTACGACAAACTCAAACCGGCCGAGCTGGCCGAGCGCCTGGGTGCACCATCCTGAATGCCGACAACAAAAAGCCGCTCGGAGAGCGGCTTTGCGTTTGCTGCAAGCGGTCGACCAAGGTCGGTTACTAAATTTGGTGCCCAGAAAGGGACTCGAACCCCCACAGTGTTGCCACCGCCAGGACCTGAACCTGGTGCGTCTACCAATTCCGCCATCTGGGCATTGACGCTGACTGTCTTGAACGCTCAAACTGGACAAAAACGCATGAACGAAACCGTCACCGCAACTTCTTCAGATTATATCGAAAATTGAAAACCAACGCACGTAAGCCCGCACGCAGCGGCATCCAGGCGCGCGGCAATCCGCCGCCCCCGAACTTCGAAGACCGCGTCAGCATTCCGGCACGCAGCGAAATCGCCTTGGCGGTCGAGGACAATCCCGGCCTGTCCGTCGCCGGCCTCGCCGATATCCTGGCGCTCGACGCCAACGCACATGATGCCTTCGCGCGGCGCATCGACGCCATGCTGCGCGACGGCGAATTGCTGCTCAAGGCGGGCGGACGCCTGTCGTCCGGCACCGCCCGCGTGCTCGAGTCGGGACGCATCAGCCGCCATCGCGACGGCTTCGGCTTTATCGCGCCCGAGTCCGGCGGTGACGACCTCTATGTGCCGCCGCATTCGCTGGCCGGCGTGATGCACGGCGATACGGTGAGCTTCACGCGCCGTGGCTTTGACCGGCGCGGGCGCCAGGAAGCGCGCATCGTCGAAGTGGTGGAACGCGCGATCAGGCATGTAGTGGGGCGCTTGAAGCGCGAGGGCAAGCGCTGGATGGTGTTGCCGCAGGACCGCAACTTCAGCCACGCCGTGGCGCTTGAAGGAGAGTCCAGCGGGCGAGAAGGCGATTTCGTCAGTGTCGAGATCACCCGCTATCCAGAAGGCGGCCTGGAAATGCAGGGGCGGGTCGACGAAGTACTGGGCGCGGAAACCGATTCCGGCATCGAGATCGAAATCGCTTTGCGCAAGCACGACCTGCCGCATGTGTTCGCCGCCGCGGCCCTGGCCGAAGCCGCCAAACTGCCGGAGAAGCTGCGCCCAGCCGACTATCGCGACCGCCGCGACATCCGCGATCTGCCGCTGGTCACCATCGATGGCGAAGACGCGCGTGACTTCGACGATGCGGTGTTCGCCGAGCCGATCAAGGGCAGGAGCGGCACACCCGGTCGCGGTTTTCGCGTGATCGTGGCGATCGCCGACGTCAGCCATTATGTGAAGCCCGGGGCGCCGCTGGATGTTGACGCGCGCCAACGCGGCACTTCGGTCTATTTTCCGCGCCGCGTGATCCCGATGCTGCCGGAAAAAATCTCCAACGGCTTGTGTTCGCTCAATCCCGCTGTCGATCGCCTGGTCATGGTGTGCGACATGGTGGTAGGTTTGACCGGCATCATCGAATCCTACGAGTTTTATCCGGCGGTGATGCACTCGCAGGCACGTTTCACCTACACCGAAGTGGCGGCCATCCTGGCTGAGCCCGAAGGCGTAGCGGCGCGCAAACGAGCCGCCCTGGTGCCGCATCTGCATGCCTTGTACAAGGTGTTCAAGGCGCTCCTGGCGGCGCGTGCGCAACGCGGCGCGGTGGATTTCGAGTCGACCGAGACCCGCCTCCTGTTCAACGACGCGGGGCGCATCGAACGCATCGTGCCGGTGGTGCGCAACGAAGCCCACAAACTGATCGAGGAATGCATGCTGGCAGCCAATGTCTGTGCCGCCGACATTCTGGAAAAGCACAAACACCCAGCGCTGTACCGGATTCACGCGGGGCCGACCCCGGAGAAGCTGGAAAACCTGCGCGCCTTCCTGGGGCCACTGTCGCTGGCACTGGGCGGCGGCGACGATCCGACCGCGATGGATTATGCAAGACTGGCCAACTCGGTGAAGGGGCGGCCCGATGCCGGCCTCATCTCCAACGTCATGCTGCGCTCCATGCAGCAGGCCCAGTACAACCCCGACAACATCGGCCATTTCGGCCTGGCCTACGACAAGTACGCGCATTTCACCTCGCCGATTCGCCGTTACCCGGATTTGCTGGTGCACCGTGCGATCAAGGCTGTTCTCAAGCACAGCCGCTACCACGAGGAGGATTGGGACGCGCTCGGCGCACAGTGCTCGCACAACGAACGGCGCGCCGACGATGCCTCGCGCGAGGTGCAGTCCTGGCTCAAGTGCCAGTATGCCTATGAGCACCTGGGCGATGAGTTCGAGGGCTCGATCAGCGGGGTCGCCGGCTTCGGTATTTTCGTCACGCTCGACGAACTGTTGATCGACGGCATGATCCATGTGTCCGAATTGGGGCGGGATTATTTCGTTTACGACGAGACCCGTCATGTGCTGCGCGGCGAGCGCTCGGGCCTGGTTTACGGTCTCGGGCAACGCGTGTCGGTTCGCATTGTGCGCGCCGATCCGGATGCATTGAAGATTGATCTTGCACTGGTCGAGGCCGGTGCGGACGAGGGCGCGCCCGCACCAGTCGAGGACCGCGAGACCCGGCCAGCAGCGCCGGGATATCCGGAACCACGCTCCAGCCGCAAGAAAGCCGGCGCAAAGGCCTTTGTGGCACCCGTGAAACCGAAGGCAAAGCCTGCGCCGAAAAAGTCGCGGGCCGGCCCCAAACCAAAACTCCGCAAACGCGTTTAAGGAAACACATCATGACACTCCCAGCCAGCATGAAATACATCGACCATGGTCAGGGCGGCGCAGCCGACTGCATGCAGATCAAGGCAGGCCCCTTGCCGCAGCCAAAACCCGGTGAGGTCCTGATCGAGGTCGCCTATGCCGGTGTCAACCGCCCGGACGTGGCGCAGCGCTCCGGCAAGTATCCGCCGCCACCGGGCGCCTCGCCCTGGATAGGACTCGAGGTATCAGGGACGGTGGTGGCACGCGCAGCCGATGTGATGCACTGGAACATCGGCGATCAGGTATGCGCGTTGACCCCGGGCGGGGGCTATGCGGAGTATTGCACCACGCCTGCCTCCAGTTGCCTGCCGGTGCCTGCCGGTCTTTCGATGCGTGAAGCCGGCGCACTGCCGGAGAATTTCTTCACCGTCTGGACCAACGTGTTCGATCGCGGCCGCTTGACCAGCGGCGAGACCTTCCTGGTGCACGGCGGTTCGTCGGGCATCGGCATTACCGCCATCCAGTTGGCCAAAGCTTTCGGTGCCACCGTCTACACCACCGTGGGCAACGCCGAGAAGGTGGCGGCGGTCACCAAACTCGGGGCGGATGCCGCAATCAATTACCGTACCCAGGACTGGGCCGAGGAGATTGCAAAGCTGACCGAAAAGCGTGGCGTCAACCTGATCCTCGATATGGTCGGTGGGACCTATGTCGAGAAGAACCTAAAGACCCTGGCACCCGACGGCAGGTTGGTGCAGATCGCGTTCCTGCAAGCCTCGCGCAACGAGATCGATCTGCTGCCGATCATGGTCAAGCGCCTGACCGTCACCGGTTCGACGCTGCGGCCACGTACCATCGAAGCGAAGGCGGCGATGGCGCAATCGCTCTTGACCAAAGTGTGGCCCCTGATAGAGGCCAAGAAGGTCGGCACCCTGATCCATGCCGAGTTCGCGCTGGCTGATGCGCCGCGGGCACATGAGTTGATGGAAGCCTCGACGCATATCGGCAAGATCGTTCTCAAGGTGCGCGGCTGAGCGGCGCGGCGTACCTGACATGGCCAATAGCCGCTTCATCTATGGTTTTCATGCCGTTGCCGGTCGCATCAAGCAGCGCGCCGCCTCGGTGCACGAGGTCTATGTCGATGCCAACCGGCGCGATGCGCGCACCCGCGACCTGATCAAACTGGCCGCTACTTTCAAGGTGCGGGTGGTGGAAGTCGACGGTCCGCGCCTGGACGGCATGGCCGGGGCCGGTCGCCATCAGGGGGTGGCGGCCAAGGCAGACGCGGTGGAACTGGCGGTGTCGCTCGACGACGTGCTCGATGCGGTCGTCGGCCCGCCGCTGGTGCTGGTGCTGGACGGCATCACCGATCCGCACAACCTGGGCGCCTGCCTGCGCACCGCCGACGCCGCCGGCGTACATGCGGTGATCGCACCCAAGGATCGCGCGGTCGGGCTCAACGCCACGGTCATCAAGGTGGCCTCGGGCGCGGCCGATACCGTTCCCTACATCACCGTCACCAACCTGGCGCGCTCGCTGCGCGAACTCAAGGAACGCGACATCTGGATCGTCGGCGCCACCGAGGATGCGCCCATTGCACATCACGCGCCGGGATTGGCACGGCCGCTGGCCTGGGTGCTGGGCGCCGAAGGTGAGGGGCTGCGCCGGCTGACCCGGGAGACCTGCGATGAAGTGCGCCACATACCGATGGCCGGCAGTATCGAGAGCCTGAATGTTTCGGTCGCAGCGGGCGTGTGCCTGTTCGAGGCGGTGCGACAACGCGCCGCCGGCTGAAATTCGTGCCTGTCAGCGCGGCGCCAGCGCCCGCTCGACCGCGCTGCTAAAGTCGCGGCTGCCGGGCTCGACCTGGCTGTCGAAACTGAAGACGCGTCCCTCGCGGTCGATCAGGTACTTGTGAAAGTTCCAACGTGGCGCACGCCCGCTGGCAGCGATCAGTTGGGCGAACAATGGTGCTTGAGCAATCGGCTGCGTCAGTTTTTCGAACATCGGAAAACTGACGCCGAAGTTGACCCGGCAGAACTCCGCGATCTGCTGGTTCGAGCCTGATTCCTGCGCACCAAATTCATTCGACGGAAAACCCACGACCGTCAGGCCGCGTTCGCGGTACTTGCGATACAGTTTTTCGAGGCCGTCATATTGCGGTGTGAAACCACATTGGCTGGCGGTGTTGACCACCAGCATCACTCGTCCGGTGTACTGGCACATCGATACCGGTTTGCCGCCGGCGAGTGGATTGACCGAATGGTTGAGCAAGGCCGGGCAGGGGGCCGCGAAAGCGGACGTCGGCACAGTTTGAAGCGATGTCAGGCACAGCAAGCTCAAGGCAAGCGCGACTTTCGACATGGAAGCATCATTTCCCATAGGGTTTCAAAGTCGAAAGTATAGTCGGCAGACGCTGCGCAACGACAAACCGAACGCACCGGGCGAGCCGTTTGCCTACAAGCGCAGTTGCAGGAAGCGCAGCAGACGCGGCGCCAGAAAGCCGTTGTGGCTGCCGGCTTCGTCCACCGGGTCGACCACCCAGAAATGCGGTGCGCCCTCGAGCACTACCGGTCGCGCGAAGTGCCCGGCCTGCTTCAAGGCCCGCAGAAAAACCTCCGACTGGCTGCGATAGTCCACCGTGTCGTCGCGCGTACCCCATACCACCAGGAAGGCAGTGGCGTTGTTGCGCCCCGAGATCCATGCCAGCGGCGAGGCGTCGAAGTAGGCGCGCTTGTCATCGATGGCGGCAAAGCCCATGAGCTTTTCGGTGATCATGTCGCGCGTGCGCACCTCGATGTCATGCTGCCACTGGGCCAGCAGATCGAACACGCCATAAATCGGCATCACCGCCTTGACGCGGGTTGAAACCGTGGCATACGGGTCTTGTGGGTAGGCGCCGGCGAAGTGCGCATGGTCGCCTGCCAGAGCCACCATTGAAGCCAGGTGGCCACCGGCGGAATCGCCCATCAGCGCGATGCGATCGCC
This sequence comes from Burkholderiales bacterium, assembly GCA_040382235.1. Classification (GTDB taxonomy): domain Bacteria; phylum Pseudomonadota; class Gammaproteobacteria; order Burkholderiales; family JAEUOS01; genus JAEUOS01. Next base: position 9,567 of record JBEIFV010000141.1, on the reverse strand, counting down.
ATCGATCTTGAAGTCGGCGGCGCGGCCACGTGCGAACTGCACCGCCGCACGCACATCATGCAGCGCTTCCGGAAAGGTCTTTCGACCCGGTGCCGACAGGCGGTAGGTCACGGCGAACACCACATAACCGCGCGCCGCCAGCCATGGTCCCCAGTAGGCATAGGCGAAGGGCCCGCCTACTTGCCAGCCGCCACCGTGAATCGCGATGATGGCCGGAAACGGACCGGCGCCATGCGGGATATACATGTCACCCGCAAGGCTGACGCCATCGTGCTGTGCGAATTCGACGCCCTGGCGCACCTCGAATGCTCCGGGTTGGTCGGGGTTGTGGGTGGATGAACTCATGGCGGGTCTCCGTAGTCGACAAAGCAGCGTTTTGCCAGTTTAAAGGTGAGTTGTAGCGGCGTTGAGAGTAGCATGCGGGTCCGCCTTTGAAAGAGAACGCCATGTCAACACCTACACCCATCACCGCCTTCGTCGACGACATGGCTACCCGCATCTACATCGAACTCTCAAGCCGGGTGGTACTGGCACCGGCGCAGGCGGATAAACCGAAGCCGACGCCGGACGCCCTGGCGCGCATGAGCTACAAACTGGCCGAGGCTTTCCTGCTGGTACGCGCGGACCGCACCGGGGAACCGGTGGTTGCCAAATACGAAGTCAAGTTGTCGGATGTCGGCGGGGCTTGAGCAGCCAGCAGTCAGACAGGCTTCTAGAGGTCGCGGCGCGCCAGGCTGAAGGTCTGCCCAGTCGGTCCGGTCGCTGGTTGCGTGGCCATGAAAAGGGCCATCGGCACCACGTCCTCGGCCTGTTTGAACCATTCACGTTCGCCGGTGGCGGCACGTAATTGCTCTTCGCGCCCGGCGATGAAGGCCGTCAATACCGGCCCGGGCACCAGTTCGTTGACGGCGATATTGCTGCTGGATAGTTCTTGCGCCAAAACCCGTACCAACATGTGCAAGCCGGCCTTGGAGGCGGCATATGAGGAGCGGGTGGGAGTGCCGCGATGCCCCATGCCGGAACCGACGAAGATCATGCGGCCGGCGCCGCGCCGCTTGAGTGCCGGAATCGCCGCCTTGGCGGTGCAAAAGGCGCCGATGAGATTGACCTCGATGGTGCCGCGCCAGGCCGCGACATCGGAATCTTCCACCGACTTGTTCTCCAGCGCCACGCCGGCGGCCGCCACCACGATATCGATGCCACCGAATTGCCTCTCCGCTGCCGCGCATACCGCGCTCATGGCATTGAAATCGGCAACATCGGCAGGGGGCGACAGTGCTTCAGCGCCCGTTGCGCGCACCAGGCGCGCTGTTTCCTCCACTTCCGAAGCGGTGCGGGAAACGCAGGCAATCGAGGCGCCGGCACGTGCATAGCCGATCGCGATGGCGCGGCCTATGCCACGGCCGGCACCGGTGACAAGGGCAACCTGACCGGCAAGCGGAACAGCACTGGTGTTCACAAACCCACGGCGTCCGCGGAACTAAATGAAGACCGACTTCATCTGTCCGCTCGGATAGCGTGTACCGGCGGCCACGCCCTTGGGAAAGGCCTGCGCCAGACGTTCGAGTTCGCTCGCCGACAGGGTCACGTTAAGCGCCCCCAGATTTTCGTGCACCCGTTCAACCCGCTTGGTGCCCGGAATAGCCACCACATCACGCCCCTGCGCCAGCACCCATGCCAGCGCCACTTGCCCCGGGGTGCAGCCTTTTTCGGCCGCCATTGCTTCCAGCGCTGCCACCAGCTTGCGGTTGCGTTCCAGGTTCTCCGCTGCGAAACGCGGATGATCCTTGCGGCGATCGTTGGCCACATCGGCCGCGCCCTGTACCGCGCCGGTGAGCAGGCTTCTGCCCAGCGGGGAGTAGGCGACAAAGGAAATGCCGAGTTCGCGCGTGGTGGCCAGCGTTTCCTCGGCTTCCTCGCGGTACAAGAGGGAATATTCGGTCTGCACCGCCGCCAGCGGATGCACCTTGTGCGCGCGGCGGATGGTGGCGGGATTGGCTTCGCATAGTGCCAGATAGCGCACCTTGCCGGCCGCGACCAGATCCGCCATCGCGCCGATGGTGTCCTCGATGGCCACCTTGGGGTCGATGCGATGGATGTAGTAGAGATCGATAACCTCGGTGTCAAGGCGCTTCAGGCTGGCCTCGCATGCGGCCTTCACATAGGCCGGGCTACCATCGACACCGTTGCCGCCGCCTTCCTGGCGCACCTGACCGAACTTGGTGGCCACAATCACCTTGGAGCGTCGCCCCTTGAGCGCGCGACCGAGCAGGGATTCATTTTGGCCCCAGCCGTACATGTCGGCGGAGTCGAGAAAATTCACGCCGGCATCGAGCGCCGCGTGCACCACCTTGATGCCATCATCGTCACTGACCGCGCCGTACACGCCGGACAGCGACATGCAGCCAAGGCCGATACTGGTGACGTCCAGAGTGGAGGCGCCGAGACGCCGGGTTGGCAGGGCAGGTGGCATGAAAGGCTCGCTTGGTGGTTTGGGGTCGGGAGCACATTCTACGAAAGTTTTCGCAGCATGCAGATCCGAGTAGCACAGCCGCGCGGATGCGGTAGCATCGCAGCTTCTTGGCCGGGCCGATCAGCACGGCGACAAACTACAAAGCGATGCCCGCCGTATACAGCGGCCGCATCTGGAGGAACGACACGTGAGCGACGCCACAGTCTTCGTGGAACATGAGCGGCATGGCGCGGTGCATCTGCTGCGTTTGAACAATCCCCCGGTCAACAGCCTGCGCAACGAGTTGCGCTTGCAGCTGGCACGAGCATTGGACACGGCGCGCGCCGAAGGCGCCAAGGGCGTGGTGCTGGCCGGCAGTGGGCGCATGTTCTCGGCCGGCGCCGAGTTGCGCGAGATCGGCACAGTGCGTCCGCCGCCGTTATTGCCGGATGTGCTCACCGCGATCGAGAACTACCCTGGCGTGGTGGTAGCGGCCATTCATGGTACCGCCTTCGGCGGCGGCATGGAACTGGGCCTTGCCTGCCATGCGCGCCTGGCCGCCGCGGGAACCCAGTTCGCGCTGCCTGAGGTCAAGCGCGGGCTGATTCCCGGCGCCGGCGGCACGCAGCGTCTGCCGCGCCTGATCGGTGGGGAGGCGGCGCTGAAAATGATTTTGTCGGGCGAGCCGGTGTCGGCGCAGCAGGCCCACGCGATGGGTTTTATCGACGCCGTGGTCGAGGGCGATCTTGAGGCTGCTGCGATTGAATGGGCCGGCAATGCGGCGGGGCGAAAATTCACGCTCGCGCGCGATCGCACCGAGCATGTCGCCGGCGCCGATCTGGCGGCCTTCGACGCACTGGCCGCGACGCTCAACAAGCGCACGCGTGGCCAGCAAAGCCCGCTGCAGTGCGCCGCATCGGTGCGCAATGCGCTCACCCTGGCGTTCGACGCCGGCATTGCGCAGGAGCGCCGCATATCGGCGGAAGCCGGTGCCAGCGAACAATCGCGCGCCATGCGCCACGTTTTTTTCGGCGAGCGCGAGGTGCAGCGGATCATCGGCATGCCGACGGATACGCAAGCCCTGCCGGTCAAGCAGGTGGTGGTGATCGGCGCAGGCACCATGGGCGGCGGCATCGCGATGTCTTGCGCCAATTTCGGCCTGCCCGTGACGGTCGTCGAGCGCGACGCTGACATCCTGGCAAAAGGCCTGGCCAAATGCCGCGCCAACTGGCAGCGCACCGTCGACAGCGGCAAGCTGGCAGTAGCCGAGATGGAGCGCAGGGCGGCACTGCTTTGCGGATCGACCAGCCTTGAGGTGGTAGCGCAGGCGGATCTGGTGATCGAGGCGATTTACGAGAACTTAGACGCCAAGCGCGCCTTGTTCAGCGAACTCGACCGCATCGCGCGGCCCGGCGTGGTGCTGGCATCGAACACTTCGACGCTCGATATCGACAAGATCGCCGCCGCCACCGGCCGGCCGCAACTGGTGCTGGGCATGCATTTCTTCAGCCCGGCCAATGTGATGCGCCTGCTGGAGATCGTGCGTGGCAAGGCCACTTCATTCGCGGCGCTCGCCACCGCGATCGAGGTCGGGCGGCGCATCGGCAAGCTCAATGTGGTGGTCGGCAATTGCGACGGCTTTGTCGGCAACCGCATGACCGGCAAGCGCGGCCCGCAAATCGAGCGCCTCTTGATCGAGGGCTGCATGCCGCAGGACATCGATCGCGTGATGGAAGGCTACGGCATGGCGATGGGGCCGCTGGCCACCGGCGACTTGGCGGGCCTCGATATCGGCGCAGCGGTCCGCAAGGCACGCGGCACGGTGGCGCCGGTGGCCGACGCTATCGTGGCGGCCGGGCGGCTCGGGCAAAAAACCAGCGCCGGCTACTACCGCTATGACGAGAATCGCACGCGCCTGCCCGATCCCGAGGTCGAGCGCATCATCCTCGCGGTGTCCGCTGGCCAGGGCGTCACGCGTCGCCGCATCGACGATGCGGAGATCCTGGAGCGCGTGTTGCTGCCGATGGTCAACGAGGGCGCGCGCATTCTGGAAGAAGGAATTGCGCAGCGCGCCATCGACATCGACGTGATTTTCGTCAACGGCTTCGGCTGGCCGGCATGGCGCGGCGGCCCGATGTTCTGGGCCGATACACAAGGTGCGGCGCAGGTGCGTGCGCGCCTGGCCCACCATGCGGCCTTGACCGGCGACACCAACCTGGCGCCGGCGCCGTTGATTGAAAAAATGGCCAAGAGCGGCGCCAGCTTCAATCCCGCGCCCGGCGTACGCAGTGCCTGAGCCAGACCTGCCGCAGAAGAGCTTGCAACCCACATAAAGCAGGGATCCCGCAATGGACTTACGTTTTACCGATGAAGAGCAGGCGTTTCGGCAGGAGGTGCGCGCCTTCATCGACGCGCAATTGCCGCCAGCGACGCGCGCCCACCTGGCCGCCGGGCTCGGCCCCACCAGGGAAATGACAGTCGATTGGCAACGCAAGCTCAACGCGCGTGGCTGGGCCGTGCCGCATTGGGCGCCTGTCTGGGGCGGCCAGCCATGGAGCGCGATCAAGCGTTTCATCCTTTCCGAAGAGATGCAGTCGGCGCCCGCACCGGCGCCGCTCGGCTTCAACGTGGCCATGTGCGGCCCGGTGATCATCGCCTTCGGCACCGAGGCGCAGAAGCAGCGCTTCCTGCCGCGCATGGCCAATCTGGACGACTGGTGGTGCCAGGGGTTTTCCGAGCCCGGCGCCGGCTCCGACCTGGCGAGCCTGCGTTGCGCGGCGCGGCGCGACGGCGATTCCTACGTGGTCGATGGCCAGAAAACCTGGACCACCGCGGCGCAGCATGCGAACTGGATATTCCTGCTGGTACGCACCGACCCCGACAACCCCAAGGCGCAGGAAGGCATTTCCTTCCTGTTGGTCGACATGCAGACGCCCGGCATCACGGTACGCCCGATTGTCACCATCGACGGCGGGCGCGAGGTCAACGAGGTTTTTTTCGACGATGTGCGTGTCCCGGTCGAAAACCTGGTGGGCACCGAGAACCGCGGCTGGGATTGCGCCAAGTTCCTGCTGTCGAATGAACGCACCGGGCAGGCGCGCGTTGGCGCCTCCAAGGAGCGGCTGCGACATCTGCGCAGGCTGGCCGCAGGCGCACCCGGCAATGGCGGCGGCAAGCTGATCGACGATATTCGCTTTCGCACGCGACTCACCGAGATCGAGGTGCAGTTGAAGTCGCTGGAAATGACCACCCTGCGCGTACTGGCCGATGAAAATCGCCAGTTGAAAGAGAAAAAACCCAACCCCGCTTCGTCGGTGTTGAAAATTCGCGGTACCGAAATTCAACAGGCCATCAGCGAACTGTATGTGATGGCGGCCGGCCCCTACGGCATGGCGGCGGGCGACGCTGGCCTGGCTGACGCTTTGCCGGAATGGACCGCGCTGGCGCAGGCGACCTATTTCAACTGGCGCAAGCAGAGCATCTACGGTGGATCCAACGAGATCCAGAAGAACATCATGGCCAAGGCCTTCCTGGGGTTATAGCAAGCATGGATTTCGATCTGACCGAAGAGCAGGAGCAGTTGAAGGACAGCGTCGGCCGCCTCTTGAAGGAACGTTACGACTTCGAATCGCGGCGCGCCATCATGGCAGAAGCACCCGGCTTTTCGCGTGAAATGTGGGCCAGTTATGCCGACATCGGCCTCCTGGGCCTGCCGTTCGCGGCCGACGACGGCGGCTTCGATGGCGGGGCCGCCGATGTGATGCTGGTTTCGGAATTGATGGGCGGCGCGCTGGCGCAGGAGCCCTGGCTTGCCACGGTGGTGCTGGGCGGCGGTTTCATGCGCCACGCAGCCAGTGCCGCGCAGCGCGCCCAACTGCTGCCGGGCGTGATCGAAGGCAAGACCCTGCTGGCTTTTGCACACACCGAAGTGCAGTCGCGCTACGACCTGGCCGATTGCCAGACCAGCGCCACGCCATACGCCGGTGGCTGGGTACTGGAAGGCGACAAACGCTTGGTGTTGCATGGTGCGGCCGCGGATTATCTGTTCGTCACCGCGCGTACCGCCGGCAGCAGGCTTGATGCAGGCGGCATCGGTGTGTTCCTGGTGCCGGCTGCTGCTGCCGGCATTACGCGCCGAGGCTATGTTGCAAGCGACGGCACCCAGGCCGCCGACATACGTTTCGAGAACGTTCAGGTCAAGCCGGACGCATTGCTGGGTTCGCCCGGCGGCGGCCTGGCGTTGGCCGAGCGAGTGGTGGATGAGGCCATCGCCGCGCTGGCGGCCGAGGCGGTCGGTGCCATGCAGGCCGCGCTGGGACTGACGCTCGATTACCTGCGCACCCGCAAGCAGTTCGGGCGCGCCATCGGCAGCTTCCAGGCGCTGCAACACCGCACGGCCGACATGATGGTAGCAATCGAAGGCGCACGTTCGATGGCCATGCTGGCCGCGATGGTGGCAAGCGACGATGACGCGGCTGCGCGTCGGCGCCAGATGCGCGCGGTGAAGATCGAGATCGGGCGCGCCGCCCGCTTCGTTGGTCAACAGGCGATCCAATTGCATGGCGGCATCGGCATGACCATGGAGTACGCGGTCGGTCATTACTTCAAGCGCCTGACCGCCATCGACACGCAGTTCGGAGACGTCGACCATCATCTTGGACTGCTGGCGGCGGAAGGCGGATTGCTCGAAGCCGCCTGATGGCGACGCGGCGCTGGATGGCCGTTGACCGATAACATTGGGCAAAAAGCGCGCAAGACAGTCGCACCCACATTTGAGGCTTGGTACTGCCATGACAACTGCCACATCGCCCGTCCCGTCCCCGCAGTTCTCGCGCGCGGTGAGCCTGCTGCTCAACGTCGCGCACGCGGTTGACCACATGTTCCTGTTGATCTTTGCCGCCTCGGTGGCAACCATCGCACAGGAATTCGGCTTCGCCAAATGGGAAGACCTGATGCCTTACGGCGTTGGCGCGTTTTTTCTGTTTGGCATCGGTTCCTTGCCGGCCGGTCGCCTGGGCGATTTGTGGGGCCGCCGCGCGATGATGGTGATCTTCTTTTTCGGCATGGGCGCCGGTGCGCTGATCACGTCGATGACGCAAAATGCCTGGCAACTGGCCGGTGCGCTCACCATCATCGGCGCCTTCGCCTCGATCTACCACCCGGTCGGCATACCGATGCTGGTGCAGCACGCAAAGAATCCCGGTGCCACCATAGGTGTCAACGGCCTGGCCGGTAATCTGGGCATCGCGGTAGCGGCGCTGGTCACCGGCTTCCTGATCAAGTGGCTGGGCTGGCGCGCGGCCTTCGCCATTCCAGGGGTCTTGTCGATCCTCTGTGGTGTGCTGTTCGCGTTGCTGTGCCCGCGCGAGACCGAGGCGCCCGCCAAGCGCAAGGGCGGGGCCAAGGTTGCCTTGTCACCGGCAGCGCTGGCGCGCGCCTTCCTGGTGATGACCACCGCCGCGATTACCGCCAGCCTCTTGTTCAACCTCACCACCAATGGCAATGGCCAACTCATCACCGAGCGCTTTCGCGGCATCATCGAGGATCCGGCGCAGTTGGGCATTCTGCTGGCGGTGGTCTACAGCGTAGCTTCGATCGCGCAAATCATTGTTGGCCGGCTGATCGATCGCCACAAGCTGAAATCCCTGTATTTCTGGATCGTGCTGGGCCAGATACCCCTGCTTTTGGCCGCCTCGAGCGCACAGGGCTGGTGGTTGTTCATCCTGCTCACCGCCAGCATGGCCTTCATCTTCGGCGCCATCCCGTTTACCGATGCGATGGTGGTGCGCTATGTCGACGACCGGCTGCGCTCGCGGGTGGCCGGCATGCGCATGGCGGTATCGTTTTCCATCAGCTCGATCGCCGTCTGGGCGCTCGGGCCGATGGTCAAGGGCCTGGGCTTCGGCACCCTGCTGCTGGTGATGGCGGGCATCGCGGCATCCACCGCTTCGATCGTGCTGCTGTTGCCGGGCGAGGAAAGCGACACCAACGCGGCGCCCGCCAAGGGTTGACGCCGGCCTCGGCCTTTGACTAAGGCTCGATCACGACCTTGCCGGTGGCCTCGCCCCGCCCAAGCATCCGTAAACCTTCGATCGCCTGATTGAGCGGCAGGCGCACGCCGATATGCGGGCTGAATACGCCGGCACTGGCCAGGCGATCGATTTCACGCACGTTCGCGGCGCCCTGTGCCGGGTCACGCCGACCGATTTCGCCGGCGCGTACGCCGATGATCGACAGGTTCTTGATCAGGATGTAGTTGGCCTTGACCTCTGGAATGCGACCGGCGACAAAACCCACCACCAGGAGCCGTCCGCCCCATCCAAGGCAGCGCAGCGAGGCGTCGAATACATCGCCACCTACCGCGTCCATCACCACGTCCACGCCGCGCCCGTCGGTGAGCGCCATCACGCGTTCGCGCAGGTCGCAGCCGAGATTGATCGTGTGATGCGCGCCCTGCGCGCGCAGGATCGCCAGCTTTTCATCGGAACGGCCGGTGGCGATCACCCGCGCGCCCAGGTGGCGCCCGAGTTGCACCGTGGCCATGCCGACGCCACCGCTGGCGCCATGCACCAGGAGGGTCTCGCCGGCCTGCAATGCAGCGCGCCGCACCAGGGCCACGTGGGCGGTGATGGCAGTGGCGTGGAACGCCGCGGCTTGCGCGAAATCCAGGCCTGATGGAATCGCGCGTACCTCCGACTGGCTGACCAGCATGCATTCAGCCACGGCGCCGGTGCGCGCATGCGCGACCACCGCGTCGCCCGGCTTGACATGGCCGACGCCGGCACCCATCGCCATCACGCTGCCCGCGGCTTCAAGGCCGGGCACAAAGGGCAACTCCGGCTTGAACTGGTAGCGCCCCTGGCTCATCAGAAAATCGGGAAAATTGAGCGCGGCGGCTCGCACCTTGACCAGTACCTGACCGGGGCCCGGCACTGGCAGCGGCAGAGAACGGATGGCGAGACCGGACAGGTCGTCACTGAGGGATTCGCAAACGAGGGCGGCGTAGCTCATGCCCTTGAATATACAGGGGCCGCGTGTGGTGCCCGGCGCATCCGGCGCGCCGGGCGGTGCGATTTTTGCAAGCCTGGCGAAAGCAGCTTATGCTCGGACTAAAT
>JBEIFV010000140.1:0-15757 GCA_040382235.1 Burkholderiales bacterium | reverse complement strand
GTGCGAATCAGCGCTTTGCAGGAGGAAAAACAACGCGGCGACGCATTCGAAGTGTTCGCTGGCGCCCGGGTGGCCCTGTTTTTTCCGCAGAACGTCGCCAGTCAGCAGTCTCGATAGGTCCGCTGCAGCGAGTAAGGGAACCAAGGCCCTTGCGCCCCAACGCGTTCCGAGCCGATTGGTTGCATCAGCGCAGTAATACAGTTCGGCTACCACCTTGTGTGGCAATGGCCTGGACCCCCGCTTGCGCGAGAGTGACAAACGATTATGTAAGTGCCATTCGCCTTACCCGATCACCTTGGCGATCGAATCGGCCACGTAATCGATGTTTTTCGAGTTGAGCGCAGCCACGCAAATGCGCCCGGTCTCGATCGCATAGATCGAATACTCGCTGCGCAGCCGCAGCACTTCAGCACTGGTCAGCCCGGAATAGGAAAACATGCCGCGCTGCGCCAGCACGAAATCGAAACTGCGCCCCGGCACCCGTTCCTTGAGCTTTTCCACCAGGGCGCGCCGCATATCCTTGATGCGCACCCGCATCTGGCCCAACTCTTCCTCCCACAGCTTGCGCAATTCCGGCGTCGACAGCACGGTCGCCACCGCCTGGCCACCAAACGCCGGCGGGTTGGAATAATTGGTGCGGATCACGCGCTTCAACTGCGACAGCACGCGCCCGGATTCCTCGCTGCTGCCGGTCACCATGGTGAGCGCGCCGATGCGCTCGCCATAGAGTGAAAACGATTTCGAGAACGAACTGGAAATCAGCATCGGGATATCGGCTGCCGCGAAGCGCCGCACCACCAGGCCGTCGGCATCGATGCCGTCGCCAAAGCCCTGGTAGGCGATGTCGAGGAATGGCACCAGGTTGCGCGCGCGCACCAGCTCGATCACCTCGGTCCAGTGGGCGGAGGTGAGGTCGACCCCGGTCGGGTTGTGGCAGCAGGCATGCAGCACCACGATGGTGCCCGGCGCCATCGCTGCGAGCGCCGCGCGCATGCCGGCGAAATCCAGGCCGTGGGTGGCGGCATCGTAGTAGGGGTAGTTCTTCACCTTGAAGCCGGCGTATTCGAACAGCGCGCGATGGTTCTCCCAGCTGGGGTCGCTGATCCACACTTCGTCGGAGCTGCCGAACTTGCGCAGGAAATCGGCGCCTACCTTGAGGCCGCCGGTGCCGCCCAGCGCCTGCACGGTGACCACGCGGCCGGCCTTGATCAACTCGCTGTCGCTGCCCAGGAGCAGACCCTGCACCGCGCGGTCATAGGCGGCCAGGCCGTCGATCGGCAGGTAGGTCTTGGGGGCGCCCTGCTTGAAGGCCTGCTCTTCGGCCGCTTTCACGCAGGCCAGCAGCGGCACGCGGCCGTTGTCGTCGCAATACACGCCCACCCCGAGGTTGACCTTGTTGGGGTTCTTGTCGGCGACAAAGGCCTCGGTCACGCCCAGGATCGGGTCCTTGGGCGCCAGTTCGATGTGGGCGAAAACGGAGACGGGCGCGGGTGCGTTCATGATCAAGGCCTGTAGTTTGCGGCTTGCGGTAGATGAGCGGCGCCGGGGAGGCAGCAGCGGCGACGGTTTGGAACAAACCCCGCCATTTTACTCCAGGCCAAAACCCGATCCTGGGCGCGCCCGCGCGCTTTTGCATGCCGTTTTCCGGCGCGGCGGCCAAAGCCGCGAACAGGCGCTGCTGCAGGGCTCTTTTCATGTTTCGAGCCGCGTCGGCGGCGTCCGACACTGCCTTCACCGGGGAAACACCGGCATGCGGCGGGCAGCGCCAGTCGCGCCTGCGGTGCGTCATCCGCGGGCATCTGTGCTGCGCCCCCGCGGTCGCCTGCGCCTGGTCGAGTGTCTTCCCCGTGCATTTCCAGGAGAACCCCTATGGCTGCCGTGATGGACGCTGCACGCATCGGTCGATTCGATATCGTGAGCACGCTCGGGCGCGGCGCCCAGGGCACGGTGTACCTGGCGCAGGACACCCATCTGGATCGCCGCGTCGCCGTCAAGACCTTGCGCCTGGATCGCGTCGCCGAAGGCGCGCGCGCATGAAACCGAGGTCATGCTGGCCGAGGCGCGCATTGTCGGCAAACTGTCGCACCCCGACATCGTGGCCCTGTTCGATGCCGGCCAGGACGGCGACGTGCCCTACCTGGTGTTCGAGTATGTCGAGGGCCAGACCCTGGGTGACCTGATTCGCGACAGCGGCACCCTGGCACCGCACGAGGCGGCACGCATCGCCGGCGGGCTTCTGGCCGGCGTCGATTATGCGCACGAAGCCGGGGTGGTGCATCGCGACCTCAAGCCGGCCAACATCATGCTCACGCGCGAGGGCGTGCCGCGCGTGATGGATTTCGGCATCGCCAGCCACACCCGGGTCGAAGCCGGCAAGACCGGCGATCAGGTTTTGTCCGGCACACCGAGCTACATGGCGCCCGAATACCTGTCGGGCGCGGCATTTTCGCCGCGCTGCGACGTGTTCGCCGCCGGCATGGTGCTCTACGAAATGCTCACCGGGGCGCCGGCGGTGAAGGGCGCGACCCATCACCAGACCATGTATGCGATCGTCAAGGAGCCCCTCGCCCGGCCCTCGACGCGCAACCAGGCGATCGACGAAAAGCTTGAGGCGATCGTCATGCGGGCGCTGGAAAAAGACCCGCTGGCGCGCTACGCCAGCGCGGCCGCGATGATGGCGGCGCTCACCGAATACGCCAATCCACAGCCACAGCAGGCGGCGCGCGCCGGCGGCGGCGACGGCGGCACCCTCGACTTCCTGCTGCGCCGCATGCGCTACAAGAGCGATTTCCCGGTGCTGTCGTCGACCATCTCGACGGTCAACCACCTGGTGGCTTCCGAGAACGAGCGAGCCGATGCGCTGGCGGTCGGGCCGCAGGCCCAGTACATCGGCACCTCGCCGTCTTGCGGCGGCAGCGCTTCGCCGAAATCCGGCTGTGCCAGGTCACCGATGCCAAGCGCCGCCGGGTCACCGCTGTGCAGCGGTGCACCATGCGCCAGCGGCGCGGCCGCGGTGATGGCCGCGACCCGTGCCACATCGGCTGCCGCGAACGGCCGCATCGATACCACCAGCGGGCCGCCGAACGGCCCGCGGCGCTGGGTGGCGATACGGGTGCGGAACAGGCCGCCCTGGATGCCTTGCTCCACATGGCGCATGCGAATGCCGGCGCGGGCGATCGCGGCTTCGTTGGAAAACCGGCAACCCAGCACGAAAGCCACGAATTCTTCTTGCCAAAGCGCGCCAAGCTCGGTGCGTGAAGTGGCCTGGCGGCCGCCTTCGAGAATCAAATAGCGGCCGACATCGCTGCGAATGTCGAGATCGTGGCCCAATCCATCGAGCAGCGGTTCGCCGCGCGCGCCGCGCCCGGGCAGCGGGCAGGCACGCGCGTTGGCGTGGCAAAAGTCCTCGAAGGCACCGGCATGCGCGGCCGGGTGCGTTGCCATCGAGCGCTCCGGGTCGGTGCATGGCGATGCTTGGGTGGATGCCTCGCGCGTCATGCTGGTGCGGCACCGATCATTGGCGCGCATTCGCGGTGCGCCTGCCGGAACCGCCTGCACGAAGAGGCAGTTTCTTGGGGTTTGCGTGGGTACGCTTGTTAAAATGACGGGGTCGCCAACGCTGGACCGCTCACATGACCTTGCGCACCTTTCCGGACAGCCCGTTCCAGCTGTTCGAGCCGTTCCAGCCGGCCGGTGACCAGCCCGAGGCGATCGACAAGCTGGTCGAGGGGATCAATGACGGCCTCTCCTTCCAGACACTGCTGGGTGTGACCGGCTCGGGCAAGACCTACACCATGGCCCAGGTGATCGCGCGCACCGGCCGCCCGGCGCTGGTGCTGGCACCCAACAAGACCCTGGCCGCGCAGCTGTATTCCGAATTCCGCGAGTTCTTCCCGCACAACGCGGTGGAGTATTTCGTCAGCTACTACGACTACTACCAGCCGGAGGCCTACGTGCCTTCGCGCGACCTGTTCATCGAGAAGGATTCCTCGATCAACGAGCACATCGAACAGATGCGCCTGTCGGCGACCAAGTCGCTGATGGAGCGGCGCGACGCCATCATCGTAGGCACCGTTTCGACCATCTACGGTATCGGCGACCCCGAGGACTATCACAAGATGGTGCTCACCCTTCGGGTGGGCGACAAGCTGTCGCAGCGCGACATCATCGTGCGCCTGACCGCGATGCAGTACACCCGCAACGACATGGATTTCTCGCGCGGCAGCTTCCGCGTGCGCGGCGACGTGATCGACGTGTTTCCGGCCGAGCACAACGAGACCGCGCTGCGCCTATCGCTATTCGACGACGAGGTCGAGAGCCTGCAGTTGTTCGACCCGCTGACCGGGCACATTCGCCAGAAGGTGCCGCGCTTCACCGTCTATCCCGGCAGCCATTACGTGACCACCCGCCAGACCACGCTGCGCGCGGTGGAGGCGATCAAGCTCGAGCTGCGCGCACGCATCGACCAGTATGTGGCCGAGAACAAGCTGGTGGAGGCGCAGCGCATTGAACAGCGCACCCGCTTCGATCTGGAGATGATGGCCGAGATCGGCTTCTGCAAGGGCATCGAGAACTATTCGCGCCACCTCTCCGGGCGCGGGCCGGGCGAGGCGCCACCGACCCTGATCGACTATCTGCCGAAGGACGCGCTGATGTTCCTGGACGAGTCGCATGTGCTGACCGGGCAACTGGGCGGCATGTACAACGGCGACCGCTCACGCAAGGAAAACCTGGTCAATTACGGCTTCCGCCTGCCCTCGGCGCTGGATAACCGCCCGCTCAAGTTCGAGGAATTCGAACGCATGATGCGCCAGACCGTCTTCGTTTCGGCCACCCCGGCCGAGTACGAAAAGCGCAAGAGCGGCGATGCGGTGGTGGAGCAACTGGTGCGCCCGACCGGGCTGGTCGATCCGATCCTGCTGGTGCGCCCGGCCTCGACCCAGGTCGATGACCTGCTGTCGGAGGTGGGCCTGCGGGTCGCCGCCGGCGAACGGGTGCTGGTGACCACGCTGACCAAGCGCATGGCCGAGCAGTTGACCGAATACCTGGCCGAACACAAGGTCAAGGTGCGCTACCTGCATTCGGATATCGATACGGTCGAGCGGGTCGAGATCATCCGTGACCTGCGCCTGGGCGTGTTCGACGTGCTGGTGGGCATCAACCTGTTGCGCGAGGGGCTGGATATTCCGGAGGTGTCGCTGGTGGCGATCCTGGATGCCGACAAGGAAGGTTTTCTGCGCTCCGAGCGCAGCCTGATCCAGACCATCGGCCGCGCCGCGCGCCACATCAACGGCACCGCGATCCTGTATGCCGACCGCGTGACCGACTCGATGCAGAAGGCGATCGGCGAAACCGACCGCCGGCGCACCAAGCAGGTGGCCTACAACGTGCTGCACGGCATCACGCCGGTGGGGGTGGCCAAGCGGATTCGCGACATCATCGACGGCGTTTATGACACCAAGGCCCTGAAGGCGCATGCCGACGAGGATAAGGAAACCGCCAGGTTCGAAGCGATGAACGAGAAGCAGATTTCCAGGCAGATCGCGCAGCTGGAAAAGCAGATGCTGGGGTTCGCCAAGAACCTCGAATTCGAGAAGGCCGCGCACATGCGCGACGAACTGGCCAAGCTGAAGGCACGCGTGTTCGGCATCGCGCCGGAAAGCCTGGCCTTGAATGTGGTGGCGATCAAGGCGGCGTAGGGGGGACTATCGTTGCGGGGTAACGGTTCTTGGCAGGCCGGAACAATCGACATGCGAATGGCGCGGGTGTTCGATCCTGTCAGCGCCGTGATTCGCTATACTTTGTGTATGTAATGCACGTAGTGGTGTAGCCATGCGAACCAATGTGGATATCGACGACAAGCTCCTCGCGAAGGTGATGAAGAAAGCCGGCGCCAAGACCAAGCGCGAAGCCTTGCACGTCGCGATGCGCGAATACGTCACCGAGGCGCCGGACTACTCTGCCATTCTCAAGCTGTTCGGAGCGGGCATCATGGATCCCGATTACGATCCCAAGAATCCTGCCGGAGATCTGCCCAGGCGACGCGCCGCATGATTGTCGACAGTTCGGTTTGGGTGGACTTCCTGGGCTCGCGCCCTTCGTCCGCGGCGCGCGCGGTGCGCGCCTATCTTGCGACCCAGGCCAAGGTCTGGCTCACACCGACCGTGCTGCAGGAAGTCCTGCAGGGTGCGCGTGATCAGTCCCATCTGGATGCCCTGGCGCGCACGCTATCCGCCTTCCCGATGTGTATTCCCGCCGACTTGCGCGTAGCTGCACGGCATGCGGCCACTATTTACGCGCGCTGCCGCTGGCAAGGGGTGACCATACGATCGCCCAATGACTGTCTGATCGCCACCGTCGCGATCGAGCATGGACAACCTGTACTCACCATGGACCGCGATTTCTTTTTTATTCGCAAGCTGGACCCCCGTCTGCAATTGCTTGAAATACCCGCCGAGACTTAGAAGCAATGCCTATCATCGAGTCCCGGCTAGGCGCCCACAACGACGCCTATCGCGTCAACCGCGACCACATGCTGCATCTCCTTGCCGAGGTGCGCGCGCTGGAGCAACGCACACGCGAGCGCTCGGCCAAGTCGCAGCCGCTGTTCGAAAAGCGCGGCCAACTGCTGCCGCGCGACCGCCTGGCCCTGCTGATCGACCCCGGCAGCAGTTATCTGGAGCTGTCGTCGCTGGCGGGCTACGGGCAGGACAACAGCGACCTGCACAAGAGCATTCCCGGCGGCGGCTCGATCAGTGGCATTGGCTGGGTGGCCGGGGTGCGCTGCGTGATCGTCTGTTCGGATGCCGGCATCGAGGCCGGGTCGATCCGGCCGATGGGCCTGGACAAGATGCTGCGCGCACAGACCATCGCGCTGGAAAATCGCCTGCCTTTCGTGCACCTGGTGGAGTCGGCCGGCGCCAATTTGCTGCAGTACAAGGTGCAGGGCTTTGTGCGCGGCGGGGCGATCTTTCGCAACCTGGCGCGCCTGTCGGCGGCCGGCCTGCCGGTGGTCACCGTGGTGCATGGTTCCTCGACCGCCGGCGGCGCCTACATGCCGGGCTTGTCGGACTACGTGATCATGGTGCGCGGCCGGGCGCGCGCGTTTCTCGCCGGGCCGCCCCTGTTGAAGGCGGCCACCGGCGAGATCGCCTCGGAAGAGGAATTGGGTGGCGCCGAGATGCATACCTCGGTATCCGGAGTCGGGGAGTACCTGGCCGAAGACGACCGTGACGGCATCCGGCTGGCGCGCGAAGTGATGGGGCGGCTGGGGTGGCAGCGCCATCTGGCGCCGGCCCAACCGCCTGCCGGCACGGCCAAGCCGCCGCGCTATCCTGCCGAAGAATTGCTGGGCCTGATGGCGGCCGACGGCAAGAAGCCGACCGACATGCGCGAAGTGATCCTGCGCATTGTCGATGACTCCGATTTCCTCGAGTTCAAGGCCCTGTACGGCGCCGCCACGGTGACCGGCCAGGCCGCGATCGAGGGGTATCCGGTGGGCATCATCACCAACAACGGCCCGCTCGACCCGGACGGCGCCAACAAGGCCACCCATTTCATCCAGGCCTGCTGCCAGAGCGGCACCCCGCTGATCTACCTGCAGAACACCACCGGCTACATGGTGGGCAAGAGTTACGAGCAGGGCGGCATGATCAAGCATGGATCGAAAATGATCCAGGCGGTGACCAATGCGACCGTGCCGCAACTCACCGTGATGTGCGGCGCCTCGTTCGGCGCCGGCAACTACGGCATGTGCGGGCGCGGTTATGAACCGCGCTTCCTGTTTTCCTGGCCGAATGCGCGCACCGCGGTGATGGGTGGCGAGCAGGCGGCGATGACCATGCGCATCGTCGCCGAGGGCAGCGCCAGGCGCAAGGGCATCGCGATCGACGAGGCGGCGCTCAAGGCGCAGGAGAGGGCGATCATCGATACCTTCGAGAGCCAGCAAAGCGCGATCGCCACTTCCAGCCTGATGCTCGACGACGGGATCATCGATCCGCGCGATACCCGTGCGGTGCTGGCCATGAGTCTTTCGATCTGCGACGAAGCCGCACGGCGCACGATACGCCCGATGCAGTTCGGCGTGGCCCGACCCTGAAAACGCGGAGCTGCCACATGTTCAATGCCATTCTGGTTGCCAATCGCGGCGAGATCGCGTTGCGGGTGATGCGCACGGCGCGGCGCATGGGCCACAGCGTGATCGCGGTGTATTCCGACGCCGATGTGGATGCCGCCCATGTGCGCTTCGCCGACGCGGCGGTACGCATCGGTCCGTCGCGGCCGATGGATTCCTACCTGGATATCAAGGCGATCGTGGCCGCCGCGCGTGCCAGCGGCGCCGAGGCGGTGCATCCGGGATATGGTTTCCTGGCCGAGAACGCGGATTTCGCCGACAGCGTGATCGATGCGGGGCTGGTCTGGATCGGCCCGCCGCCTTCAGCCATGCGCGCCATGGGCGACAAGGGCGAAGCCAAGCGCCTGATGCGCGCGGCCGATGTGCCCTGCGTGCCGGGCTATGACGGCGACGACCAGACCGATGCCGTGCTTAAGGCCGAAGCGCAGCGCATCGGCTACCCGCTGATGATCAAGGCCACCGCCGGCGGCGGCGGCCGCGGCATGCGCCTGGTGGAAGCGCGGGAAGATTTCCAGGCGGCATTGACCAGCGCCTGCTCGGAAGCGCGTGCGGCCTTCGGCTCCTCGACAGTGCTGCTGGAGAAGGCGATCACCTTGCCACGCCATATCGAGATCCAGGTGTTCGCCGACGACCACGGGCATGTGGTGCACCTGGGCGAGCGCGACTGTTCGGTGCAACGGCGTCACCAGAAACTGATCGAGGAGGCGCCTTCGCCGGCCTTCGCCGGGGCGGACGGCCATCACCTGCGGCGCCGCATGGGGGCGATGGCGGTGGCGGCGGCGCGCGCCATCAGGTATCGCGGCGCCGGCACCATCGAGTGCCTGCTCGATGCGCACAAGCATTTCTATTTCATGGAAATGAATACCCGCTTGCAGGTGGAGCACCCGGTGACCGAGGCGCTGACCGGCTATGACCTGGTCGAATGGCAGATTCGCGTGGCGCGCGGCGAGCCGCTGCCGGAGACCTCGCAGGAAGCCATCCTCAAGCGCTTCGAGGGCGGTGGTCATGCCATCGAGGCGCGCCTGTGTGCCGAAGATGCGGCGCGCGACTTCCTGCCGCAGAGCGGCACATTGCTGGCCTGGAACATCGATGCCTGCAGCGACCTGCGCATCGATCATGCCCTCTCAAGCGGCTGCGAGGTTCCGCCTTACTACGATTCGATGATCGCCAAGTTCGTGGCCCACGGCGCAGATCGCGACGACGCGCGCCAGCGCCTGGCGCGCGGGCTGCGTGCCGCGCAGGTGCTCGGGGTGCGTACCAACCAGGCGTTCCTGGCGGCGGTGCTCGCGCACCCGGGCTTCGCCGAAGGCGGCGCCACCACCGGCTTCGTCGGCCAGCACCTGCCGGCACTTCTGGCGGCCAGCCTTGCCCTGCGCCCGACCCTGGCGGCTCTGGTGGCGTTCTGCGCGCGCGCGGCGCGCCATGGGCACGATCCGTCGGCAGTGGCCTTGCCGATGCCGTGGCCGGTCAATCTCAAGCTCTTGATCGACGGTGTCGAGGCGGCGGTTGCCCTGCAGGCATTGGGCGGCGCGCGCTATCGCCTGGGTTGCGAGGCGGTGATCGAGCAGTTCGAATTGCTGGAATGCGCGGCCGGGCAGGTGCGTGTGGCCGGTGCCGGCGGGCGTGAGTCAATCGCTTTCGTGTTGGCTGGCGATGACCTTTACGCGACCGTGGCCGGTGTGCAGAGCGTGATCGTCGATCGCTCGCTGCAAGCCGCCGCCGCGGTCGACAGCGCTTCGGCGGGCCTGATTCGCGCGCCAATGGCGGGCCGCATCGTGGCCTTGTTCGTGAGCGCCGGCCAGAAGGTTGAAAAAGGAGCGCCCCTGCTTGCTCTTGAGGCCATGAAAATGGAGCATCCATCGACCGCGCCGATGGACGCAGTCGTCAAGCAGGTGCTGGTCGAACATGGGGCGCAAGTCAGTGCCGGCACGCTGTTGCTGGAGCTCGAGGCCGTGCAATAGAGTCTGGTGGCGCCGTTGCAGCGCAATTCCGGCGCAGGGCTTGCGCTTGCAGCGGTGGCTTGGTGTTGGCGCGCAAGGCGCTGACTATAATCGGGCGAATCATTCCGGATGCCCGTCATGCCATACAAGAGCCGTTTCTGGGCCGACTACACCGCCCGCGAGTTCGCGCAACTGCGCGCCACGGAAATAATCGCCGTCCTGCCGGTGGCCGCCATCGAGCAGCACGGCCCGCACCTGCCGGTGTCGGTCGATACCACCATCATCAACGGCGTGATCGCCGCTGCGCTGCCACACATCGGCGCCGAAGTCGGCGCCCTGTTCCTGCCATCCCAGCAAGTCGGCAAGAGCAATGAGCATGCGCGATTTCCTGGCACGCTGTCTCTCTCGGCCCCCACGCTTATCGCCAACTGGATGGAGATCGGTGCCTGCGTGGCGGCCAGTGGTGTCAGGAAGCTGGTGCTGTTCAATTCGCATGGCGGCCAGGTGTCCGTGATGGATATCGTGGCACGTGATTTGCGTGCCAAACACGACATGATGGTATTGGCCTGCAACTGGTATGGCCTGGGCCTGCCCGATGGCCTGATCAGCGATCACGAAATGCGCTTCGGCATTCATGCCGGCGAACTGGAAACCGCGATGATGCTGGCACTCACCCCACACCTGGTCGACATGCGCCTGGCCGAGAATTTTGTTTCCTCAAGCGAAGCACGCGCCGCGAAATTCGCGCTTCTGGGCAATGGCTAGGCCGCCAAGTTGGGCTGGCAGATGCAGGACTTGAATCCCAAAGGCGCCGCCGGCAATGCTTTGGCGGCCACGGCTGAGACCGGCCGTGCCGCACTCGACTTCGTCGGCCGGCGCTTTGCCGCCTTGCTGGCTGAAATCGCGCAGCTGCCGCCGCATACCCTCACGGCCGCGCCCGCGCCTTATGCCGCATGAGTGACCTGATTCGCCTGGAGCAGGTCGAGAAGCGCTACGCCAATGGCACCCAGGCGCTCAAGGGCCTGACGCTGTCCATCAGCGAGCGCGAGTTCGTCAGCTTCCTCGGCCCTTCAGGCTGCGGCAAGAGCACGGCGCTGCGCATGATCGCAGGCCTGGCGCCGGTCACCGCCGGCCGCATCGACTGGCCGCAGATACCCGCCGGCGGCGATCATGCGCACGAATTGAGTTTCGTGTTCCAGGAGCCGACCCTGATGCCGTGGGCGCCGGTGTTCGACAACGTGTGGCTGCCACTGCAATTGAAGGGCATGTCGCGCGCCCAGGCGCGCCCGGTGGTCGAAGGCGCGCTGGCCAACGTCGGTCTTGCCGCCTTCGCGCATGTGTACCCGCGCGAACTTTCCGGCGGCATGAAGATGCGCGTTTCGATCGCGCGCGCCATGGTGACCCGCCCCAAGCTCTTGCTGATGGACGAACCGTTCGCCGCGCTCGACGAGATGACGCGCTTCAAGCTCAACAACGACACCTTGCGGGTGTGGCAGGAGTTCGGCTTCACCACCATCTTCGTCACCCACAGTGTGTATGAATCGGTTTACCTGTCGAGCCGCATCGTGGTGATGGGCGCGCGCCCCGGGCGGGTGATCGCCGACATCGCGATCGACGAACCCTATCCGCGCGGCGATGCGTTTCGCACCACCCCGCGCTACAGCCAGTGGTGCATCGAGGTATCGAACGCGCTGCACGGCGCGGGAGAGGCGGCATGAGCGCTCCCGCCCGGCCGCCCGAAGGGAGCGCTCATCCTCACCCGGGGAGGATGTCACGCAGTGACAGGTGGGTCGCCCGATGAGCGACAACTCGAATCGTCCGGCGGCGGTTGCCGATTCGCGCGCGGTGCGTATCGGCGTGCCGCTGGTGATTTTCGCCGCCGCACTCATCGGCTGGGAAGCGGTGGTGCGCATCAACGCCATTCCGCACTACATACTGCCCGGGCCGCTCTTGGTGCTGCAGACCCTTTGGGACAACCTCGGTTCGCTCATGACCTCATGGGTCTTCACCATGAAGATCACCTTCGGTGCGCTGTTCCTGGCCGTCGTCGGCGGCGTGCTGCTGGCGATCATGTTCGCGCTGTCGAAATGGGTCGAGGTATCGCTGTTTCCGTTCGCCATCATCCTGCAGGTGACGCCGATCGTGGCGATCGCGCCATTGATCCTGATCTACATCGACAGCACCACCGCGGCGCTCCTGATCTGCGCCTGGATCGTGGCGTTTTTTCCGATTCTCTCCAACACCGTGATCGGCCTGCGTTCTGCCGATCACAACCTGCGCGACCTGTTCACCCTGTATCGCGCCAGTCCGTGGCAGCGCCTGCGCCGCCTGCTGATTCCGAGCGCGCTGCCGTATTTCATCGCCGGCCTCAAGGTCGCCGGCGGCCTGAGCCTGATCGGCGCGGTGGTGGCGGAATTCGCCGCCGGCTCGGCCGGCAAGGAAACCGGGCTGGCTTCGCGCATCCTCGAATCAAGCTTCCGCACCGAGATTCCGAAGATGTTCGCCGCGCTGGTGCTGGTGTCGCTGACCGGCATCGCGATTTATTTCCTGTTCAACTGGGTGGCACGCCTGGCTCTGGGCAAGTGGCATGAATCCGAGATGAAAGGCGATCGTTGATGTGTGTCCCGGTTTTCAACTGCGTATGCGCAATCGACCTTGCTCAAGAATCCACAGACGGCCTGATATCTCATGCAGGGCAAGCAGTCCGATCAGCTGTCTGGTCAATTCGATCATCGTCGATTTTCCTTGACGCCGCGTTCGATAGACCACGTACCCAGGAGACGAGGCGGGCGGATAGTGCGTGATGTCGGACAAATCCAGGTCCGAGGACACGAGAATCCGCCCCCCCGGCGTGACACACCGCAACTACCTGTTCGTCCGGTGCGCCGCCGAGTTGTTGCTGATACACCTTGATCGCGTCATGCCCGGCAGCCAGCAGGGTTGCGGCGCAGTCGACCGGCAGCTTCTGGTCAATCTTGAACTTCATGCCGCAAGTGTGAATACCTCGTCGTGCGCGAGCGCCGCCGCGTATGCGACGCATGCACGTACGTCATCTGTAACCAAGGGCGGGTAGCTTGCACAAATCTCTTCGGCGGACATGCCTTCAGCCAGATTGTCGAGGATCACCGACACCATTATTCTGGTTCCGGCGACACATGCTCGTCCGTTGCATACAAGCGGATCAAAACGGATACGATCGATCATTTCGACCCTTCCAGATATCGGATGCCAAGAATGACACTTTATCGTAAACCCTTGCGATGTGGCATCTCGCGTGTGAGGTGCAGTCTGGCTTGGCCGCTTGTTTTACATTCGGCATGAATCCTGCTGTCTTGCAGGAAGATTGTGGGGTTGAATTTGCGATGTTCGTTCTGTCGAACTTTGGAATCATCGCGGCCAGACTCTAATTCGCGCTTGATTCAGTGAATCGATCCGGTCCGGCGATCAGCGCACTTCCGCGCTCGTGCCGTGTGTCTGGAAACGAAGGGGTTGTCCAATGCTGGTGATTCGCAATGCGCGGTCCGCGCAAGCGCTCGGCGCAGGCTCGCAGCTCACCGATGTTCTGGTGCGGGACGGCAAGGTCGTGCGCTGCGGACCCGCAGGCGGGTTCGAGGCGCCGGCGGGTTCGATATCGCATGACGCGCACGGCGGCCTCCTGTTGCCATGCTTCGTCGACATCCATACCCACATCGACAAGAGCTACGTGATCGGTGAAACCGGTGCGGTCGATGGCGATCTCTTCGCCGCCATCGAGCGCATGGCGCTGCACCGCGCCGGCTGGACCGCCGCGCAGGTGGCCGCGCGCATGCAGCGCGCCCTGGGCGAAGCCTGGCGCCACGGCACGCGCGCCCTGCGTACCCATCTCGACTGGTTCACGGTGGCCGAGCCACTGTCGCTGGCGGTATTCGAGGATATGCGCCGGCAGTGGGCCGGGCGCGTCGAGTTGCAGGCGGTGGCGCTGGCGCCGATCGACATGCTGGCCCGGGATGGCGTGGCCGACGGCATCGCGCGCCGCCTGGCCGCGGCCGGTGCGCTCATGGGAGCGTTTGTCTACCGTCAGCCGGAGATGCAAGTGGGACTCGCGCGGGTGTTTCGCGCGGCCGCCGAGGCCGGCATCGCGCTTGACATTCATGTCGATGAAGGCCTGGATGCCGACGCCTGCGGCCTGGCCGCGATCGCCGCCCTGACGCGCGAATACGGCATGGCCGGGCGGGTGGTGTGCGGGCATGCCTGCTCGCTGTCGGTACAGCCACGTGACGCGGCGCTGCGCACTCTCGATGCCTGCGCCGCGGCCGGCATCACGCTGATTGCCCTGCCCACCACCAACGCCTATCTGCAGGGCAGCTGGAGCGGCACACCGGTCGAGCGCGGCATCACCCTGGTCAACGAGGCGCGCGCCGCCGGTGTGCGGGTCTGTTTCGCCAGCGACAATGTGGCCGACACCTTCTACCCTTACGGCGGCTATGACCTGCTGGATACCTTCGAGAAGGCGGTGATTCTGGCGCATCTGAAGGCGCCGCAGGGCTGGCTGGATGCGGTGAGTACGCTGCCCGCAGCGGCCATGGGGCTCGGGAGTGACGATCCGTTTTCTGTTGGCGCGCCCGCCGACTGGCTGCTGTTCGCGGCACGCGACATGACCGAATTGTTGAGTCCGGACGGCAAGTCGCCGGCCGCCCGCAGGGTAATCCGTCAAGGGGAGTGGATTGATGTCGGAACGTGAAACAGACTGGCCGGCGCTGGTCGCCGCGCTTGCAGGCATCGAGATGAGCCGTGACGCGAACCGCCTGGCGGCGGCTTCACGCGACTACTTTTGGTATAGCCCGATTCTGGGCGAGTTGCTGGACGACAAGCGCGGGGAATTGCTGGTGCGCCCGCGCGACGAGAGCGAAGTGATACGCGTCGCCGCCGCTTGCGCGAAGCTGCGTGTGCCGCTCACCGTGCGCGGCGGCGGCACTGGCAATTATGGCCAGTGCGTGCCGCTGGAAGGCGGCGTCATCCTCGATATCACCGGCCTTGACCGGGTGCTGTCCATCGAGCCCGGCCATGTGCTGTGCGAGGCCGGCATCATGATCATGGAGCTAGAACGCGCGGTGCGTGCAAGCGGCCAGGAAACGCTGATGTATCCCTCGACGCGCGACATCGCCACCATCGGCGGTTTCATCGCCGGCGGCTACGCCGGTGTCGGCTCGATTCGCAACGGCATTCTCAAGGATGCCGGCAACGTGAGCCTGATTCGCGTGATCACTGTCGAGGAAACGCCGCGGGTGATCGAACTTGCCGGCGCGGAGATTCAAAAGGTGCATCACGCCTTCGGCACCAACGGCATCATCACGCGCCTGGAACTGGCCTTGAAACCGGCGGTCGATTGGCTGCATCACATCATGCTGTTTCCCGACTATGGCAGCGCGCTTCGCTTCGGCATGGCCGCCGGCGCCGCCATCGACGCATTCCTCTTGACCACGGTGGAGCGCCGCTTCGCGCGTTTCTATGGCGTCCTGGGTGAGCGGTTTCCGGCGGACCGCGATGCCATGTTCGCCATGGTCAACCCGGCGCAGATCGCGGACTATCGCGCGCTGGCGGCGCGCTTTGGCGGCGTCGAGACGCTTTGCATGAATGAAGACGCGGTGCGCGCGGCGCAGTTGCCGCCGGCCTTCGAATGCGCCTACAACCACACCACGCTGAT
>JBEIFV010000139.1:0-15787 GCA_040382235.1 Burkholderiales bacterium | reverse complement strand
GGAACGTCACCGGGCCGATGTTCAACACGTTGCATCTGATGTTCATGACCCAGTACACCGAGGCATGGAACGCAGTCGACCTGATCGCCGAGCGCATCCGTTCGTTGGGGCATCCCGCGCCCGGTACCTACAGCGAGTTCGCCAAGCTGACCTCGATGCCCGAAGTCAAGGGCGTGCCCACCGCCGGCGACATGATTCGCATCCTTGCCGCCGGCCAGGAAACGGTGGTGCGCACCGCGCGCAGCCTGTTTCCGCTCGTCGATGCGGCCGGCGACGAGCCCTCGGCCGACCTCTTGACCCAGCGCATGCAGGTGCACGAGAAAAACGCCTGGATGCTGCGCAGCATGCTGGAATAGGCGCTTGCCGGCCATGCCGGTGCCGATCAGGAAACCCGCGGTCGCTGCCGGCTGCGGCCGAATCTTTTAAGCTTCGGCACTGTGAACTGGAATGCACTCACCGAACGCCTGACGCTCTACGAGCGCCTGATGCGGCTGGACAAGCCGATCGGTGCCCTGTTGCTGCTGTGGCCGACGTTCTGGGCGCTATGGATCGCCGCCGATGGCCGGCCCAGTTGGTGGCTGGTGTGGATTTTCGCTTTCGGCACCTTGCTCATGCGCTCCGCCGGTTGCGTGATCAACGACTACGCCGATATCGATTTCGACCGTCACGTCAAGCGCACCGCCAACCGGCCGCTCACCGCCGGTCACGTTGGCCGCAGGGAGGCTTTGCTGCTGGCCGGCTTCCTGGCCGTTGCCGCTTTTTCCCTGATCATCAAACTCAGCTATCTGGTATGGGCGCTGTCGGTCGTTGCCCTGTTTCTGGCGATCAGCTACCCGTTCACCAAGCGATTCTTCGCGCTTCCGCAGGCCTATCTGGGCATAGCCTTCGGCTTCGGCATACCCATGAGTTTCGCCGCCGTGCTTGATCGCGTACCGCCTGTGGCCTGGTGGCTTCTGCTCGCCAACATCTTCTGGGCGGTGGCTTACGACACGGAGTATGCGATGGTCGACCGCGATGACGATCTGAAGATCGGCATCCGCACCTCGGCGATCGCATTCGGCAAATTCGATTTGCCGGCGGTGATGATGTGCTACACCGCGACCTTCGCGATCCTGGCGTTCATCGGTATCCAACGCCAGTTTGGCGGCTTCTATTTTGCCGGGCTTACGCTGGCCATGGGCATGGCGCTGTATCACAACATACTGATACTCGACCGCTCGCGCGAGGGATGTTTCAAGGCGTTTCGCCACAACAACTGGTTGGGCGCTGCGGTGTTCGCAGGGTTGGCGCTGGACTATGCGCTGCGCTGGAAGGCGTGGCCGGGAGTGTAATTTTGGTGACGTAGCGTTCGCGCCGCCGCACCTTGCCGCAAGACGCTGGCTCCGTTCAATCCTTGCCCAGAACCTCGCCCATCTCATGGCCGCGCTCGGACGCGGCCCGCATCGCGCGCGCAATGCTGTCGGCGATGCCGCGCTCGTGCATGACAGCCAATGCAGCCGCCGTTGTTCCACCCTTGGAAGTCACCCGCTCGCGCAGGGTGGCAAAGCTTTCGTTCGATTGCGCCGCCAGCTGCGCCGCGCCGAGCACGGTTTGCAGCGCCAGGCGCCGCGCGGTCTCGTCCTCCAGGCCCAATGCGTGGCCGCCCGCCTGCAGCGCCTCAAGAAAATAGAAGACGTAGGCCGGGCCGCTACCGGACAGAGCCGTCACCGGGTCGAGCAGTTCCTCGCTGTCGACCCATACAGTCTGGCCGACGGCAGCCAATACGCGCTCGGCATCCATGCGCCTTGATACTTCAACCTCGGGCGCCGCGAACAAGGCGGTGATGCCCTGGCCGATCAGGGCCGGGGTGTTGGGCATGGTGCGTACAAGTTTGGTGTGCCCACCGAGCCAGCGCCCGAGGTCCGAGAGGCGGGTGCCGGCAGCGATCGACAGAACGGTCTGGCGCTTGATATGCGGGGCTAGCTGGGTCGCCGCTTCGCGCATGTTCTGCGGTTTGACGGCCATCACGATCATGTCCGCGCTTGCGAGGCTTGCGTCGGGAGCGACGATGACGTTGACGCGGTGTTCCCGGCCCATGCGCTCGCGGCCTTCGGCGCTGATCTCCACCACAGTGATGCTGGCGGCTTCGAAGCCACGGCGCAACATGCCGCCGATGAGTGCGGCGGCCATGTTGCCGCCTCCGATGAATGCGATGTTCATGTGGTTTTGGTCCTTGCTCCGAAAATCGCGCTGCCGATTCGCACAATGGTGGCGCCTTCGAGGACGGCGGCCTCAAGATCGGCCGACATGCCCATCGACAGGGTGTCGCAACCAAGGCCGGCGGCGTTGAGTAGTTGCAGCAGCAGGCGCAGTTCTCGAAACGGGGCGCGCTGGGCCTCCAGAAGGGTGGCCGGTGCGGGAATTGCCATCAGTCCACGCAACTTGAGCCGCGGCAGGCGCGCCACCTGTTGCGCAAGCTGCAGGAGCGCGGCCGACTCGAGCCCGCTCTTGCTGCTCTCGCCACTCACGTTCAACTGCAGGCATACCTGCAGGTCGGGCAGATGCGCGGGGCGCTGGGCCGACAGGCGTTCGGCGACTTTCAGGCGGTCGACAGTATGCACCCAGGCGAAATGCTCGGCGATCGGGCGGGTCTTGTTGCTCTGGATTGGGCCGATGTAATGCCATTCCAGCGGCAATTGCGCCAATGCGGCGATCTTGTCCACACCCTCCTGCACGTAGTTTTCGCCGAATGCGATCTGTCCTGCGGCATGCGCCTTAACCACGGCGGCGGCGTCGAAGGTCTTGCTGACTGCCAGCCGGCGCACCGAGGCAGGATCACGTCCGGCGCTTTGGCAGGCGGAAAACATGCGGGCACGCACAGTTTCCAGGTTTTCCCGTATGGCCGGAGGCAAAGGCATGGTAATCTTTTGAGGCCGGAAAAACAGGCGCGCATGTCGTGGAGGGGTTCCGCGGCGCGCCACCGCACCGAAGACGGAGAATTATAGATGGACATTTCCGAACTGCTGGCGTTCGTAGTCAAGAACAAGGCCTCAGACCTGCATCTGTCGGCCGGGCTGCCGCCGATGATTCGTGTGCATGGCGACGTGCGGCGCATCAACCTGCCGGCGATGGACCATTCCGAGGTGCATGGGATGATCTACGACATCATGAACGACGGCCAGCGCAAGGCCTATGAAGAGAATCTCGAGTGCGATTTCTCGTTCGCGATCCCCAATCTGGCACGTTTCCGGGTGAATGCCTTCGTGCAGAATCGTGGCGCCGGCGCGGTGATGCGGACCATCCCCTCGAAAATCCTGTCGCTCGAAGAGCTGAACGCGCCCAAGAGTTTCGGGGACATCGCCAACCAGCCGCGCGGCATCGTGCTGGTGACCGGGCCGACCGGTTCGGGCAAGTCGACCACCTTGGCGGCGATGGTCAATCACATCAACGAAAACGAATACGGCCACATCCTTACTGTCGAGGACCCGATCGAATTCGTGCATGAATCCAAGAAATGCCTGATCAATCAGCGCGAGGTCGGGCCGCATACCCTGTCGTTCAATAACGCCCTGCGTTCGGCCCTGCGCGAGGACCCGGACGTGATCCTGGTGGGCGAAATGCGCGATCTGGAAACCATTCGCCTGGCCTTGTCAGCCGCTGAAACAGGCCACCTGGTGTTCGGTACCCTGCACACCAGTTCCGCGGCGAAGACCATCGACCGCATCGTCGATGTGTTTCCGGCGGCGGAAAAAGACATGGTGCGTTCCATGCTGTCGGAGTCGATCCGCGCGATCATTTCACAAACGCTCTTGAAGACCAAGGACGGCAATGGCCGCGTGGCCGCGCACGAAATCATGATCGGCACGCCTGCGATCCGCAACCTGATCCGTGAAAACAAGATCGCGCAAATGTATTCGGCCATCCAGACCGGCCAGCAGTTCGGCATGCAGACCCTGGACCAGACGCTGACCGACCTGGTGCGCCGCAACGTCGTGTCGTCTGGCGAAGCGCGCAACAAAGCCGCGAACAAGGACAATTTTGCCGTTTGATTGCCGCGATCGGGACAAGGTGCCGCCTGGCTAAACTGCGTTCATGCAGGCGTGCGACTGCCCGACTTCCCGAAACCGGTCGGCCAATTGTATCGGTGACTTTTTGAGCAAAATGCGCACGGTCGTACCTTCTGCCGCGATGTTTACAGCGTCGGGTTATGTGATTTCGACGCTCTGGTTGCATCGATAGCTTCGCGAAGCAAGTCGTGAAGCAACTTACAGGCTGATCCAGCAGCCAAACCTTGAGATCCGGAGAGCGGCATCATGGAACGCGACCAGGCAACCAAATTCATGTACGACCTGCTCAAGCTGATGCTCAGCAAGCGTGGGTCCGATCTTTTCATCACCCACGGCTTTCCGCCGGCCTTCAAGATCGATGGCAAGGTGACGCCGGTGTCGAACCAGGCTTTGACGCCGCAGCACACTTCCGACCTTTGCCGCGCCATCATGAACGACAAGCAGGCCGCCGAGTTCGAGGCCAAGAAGGAATGCAACTTCGCGATTTCGCCGGCCGGGATAGGGCGTTTCCGTGTCAATGCATTCGTGCAGCAGGGCAGCATGGGCATGGTGCTGCGCGTTATCACTTCCGCGATTCCGACCTTCGATGATTTGAAGGTGCCGTCGGTGCTCAAGGACGTGACGATGACCAAGCGCGGGCTGGTGATCATGGTGGGTGGAACCGGTTCGGGCAAGTCGACCACGCTGGCCGCGATGATCGGCTACCGCAACGAGAATTCCTACGGGCACATCATCACCATCGAGGATCCGATCGAGTACGTGCACCCGCACAAGAATTGCGTGGTGACCCAGCGCGAGGTCGGGGTCGATACCGACACCTGGGAAGCCGCCCTAAAAAACACCTTGCGCCAGGCACCGGACGTGATCCTGATCGGTGAGATCCGCGAGCGCGAGACCATGGAACACGCGATTGCGTTCGCCGAAACCGGGCATTTGTGCATGGCGACCTTGCATGCCAACAGTGCCAACCAGGCGCTGGACCGCATCATCAATTTCTTTCCCGAGGAGCGGCGCGCGCAACTGCTGATGGATTTGTCCCTCAACATGCGGGCCTTGATCTCGCAGCGCCTGATCCCGCTCAAGGACAGCAAGGGGCGCGCTGCCGCTGTTGAAATCATGCTCAATTCGCCGTTGATTTCCGACCTGATCTTCAAAGGCGAGGTGCACGAGATCAAGGAAATCATGAAGAAGTCGCGTGAACTCGGCATGCAGACCTTCGACCAGGCCTTGTTCGAGTTGTATGAAGAGGGGCGGATCAGTTATGAAGACGCCCTGCGCAATGCGGATTCGGTCAACGACCTGCGCCTGATGATCAAGTTGCACAGCAAGGATGCCAAGAGCAAGGACATGTCGGCTGGCATCGAGCATCTCAATATCGTTTAGGCCGTCGCCTGCGGCGACGGCCTAAATCGCCGGATTCGAGCGTGCGCTGCGCTTCGCTCAATCCGGCGGGTGGTGGCGTTGGCATGTTTGGGTGTCTTTTTGATGAAGCTAATGGTCTTGGCGTCAGCGCTACCCCGTACCATTGAACCTGTCCTGCGCGCGCAGGCTCGCATCGAGCGCGTTGCGTTTCTGGGCTTCCGTTTGCGCGCGAGCGACACACCCTTGTTTCACTTTGACCATGTTGACTGAATTGGAGATTGCTTGATGGCTGGATTGCATGACTTTTCTGCTGATTCCCTGGATGGCAAGCCCGTTTCCCTTTCGCGCTACGCGGGCAAGACCGTGCTGGTGGTCAATACCGCCAGCCAGTGCGGACTGACACCGCAGTACAAAGGGCTGGAGGAACTGCACCGAAAGTTCCACGCGCAGGGGCTGGAAGTCATCGGTTTTCCGTGCAACCAGTTCGGCGGGCAGGAGCCCGGTGCGGCTGATGAAATCGGTGCTTTTTGCCAGAAGAATTATGGCGTTTCGTTCCAGATGATGGACAAAGTCGAAGTCAATGGCGATGGCGCACATCCGCTCTACAAATGGCTTGCCAAGGCGGCACCGGGCTTGCTGGGTTCGGAGGCCATCAAATGGAACTTCACCAAGTTTTTGTTGGGCCCGAATGGTCAGGTGATCAAGCGCTATGCGCCGCAGACCGAGCCGCATGAGCTTGAAAAGGATATCGCCGCTGCGCTTGGCACCGCCTGACGCGCTGTCAGTTTCGCGTCGCCGATTCGCAGGCTTTGTGCGCCGGGTTGCGATGCGGGATCCGGAGAACAGCACGCGGCGCTTGCCGGCGCCTTCTGCAAGAGCTAAGCCTTCGGCCGCTCAGTTGGCCGGCATGTCTGCAGAGGCTTCGTCCACGCGATTCGAGCCCGCCACGACGCGGAATTCGAACAGTCGGCAATCCAGATCGCCGTTCATGAGCGGGGTGCGACGACTCGCTCTGAGCTTGATCAGCTTTTCCATGCGCCGGTCGCCGGTGATGAAGAAGCAGGCCCAACCGGCATAGCGCTTCTTCAGCGCATCGCCCAGGCGCGGGTAGAAGGCGGCCAGTTCGGCATCTTCGCCAAGTCGCTCGCCATACGGAGGGTTGGCGATCATGATGCCGCCCGCGGCCGGCGCCGCCAGCGTGAGCATGTCACCATTGCGAATGCGGATGATTTCATCGACGCCGGCGGCGCTGAAGTTGGCCAGCGACGCGCGCAGTGCCTCTTGTGAAAGGTCGCTGCCGAACAGACGCGGGTTCGGGTGCGCAATACGTGGCAGGGTGTCGCGCAAGCGCTGCCAGGCAGGCGCATCGAATTGCTTCAGGTTGTAGAAGCCGAAGCGGCGCCTTGCGCCCGGCGGAATCCCCAGCGCCATCTGCGCGGCTTCGATCAGGAAAGTACCGCTTCCGCACATCGGGTCGTATAGAGCGACTTCAGGGGTCCAGCCGATCAGGTGCAGAATGCCGGCCGCGAGGTTCTCGCGGATCGGCGCCTCCACATCGGCTACCCGGTAGCCACGCTTGAACAAAGCCTCGCCCGAAGTATCCAGGTACAAAGTGACGTTGTGCTGGTCGAGGTAGGCATAAACACGGACATCGGCACCCAGTTTGGCGATGTTCGGCCGGATTCCGGTGCGCTCGCGAAAGCGGTCGCAAACGCCATCCTTTACCGTGAGGGTGGCGAACTTGAGGCTCTTGAGCGGGCTGCGAGTGGCCACCAGGTCGACGCGCAGCGTTTGCGTTGCGTCAAAGTAGCGCTCCCATTCGGTGGTACGTGCCACGGCATGCAGGTCCTGCTCGCTGCTGTACGGACCGCTGGCCACCCGCCACAATACCCGGCTGGCGATACGCGAACACAGGTTGACGCGATAGACCAGTTCGAACGATCCCGCGAATGCGACACCGCCGCCGGTCACCTGTGGCGCCGCTACGCCCATGCCTGCCAATTCGGTTGCGAGCACTTCTTCCAGGCCGCGCGGGCAGGGCGCGAAGAATTGTTCGCTCACTTGGCCAGCGCGCGCTCAAGGAAGTCGAGCCGGTCCTGGCCCCAGAACATTTCGCCATTCGATACATAGGTCGGTGCGCCAAACACCTGTGCGTCGATGGCCTGCTGGGTGAATTGGGCATAGGCAGTCGAGGCAGCCTCACCGTGGGAAGCCGTCATCAGCGCACTGCCATCGAGTCCGCTGGCAGTGGCGATCGTCACCAGGGTCGCTTCATCGGCAATGTTGCGTTCTTCCGCCCAGCAGGCGCGCATCAGGGCGCCGGCCAGGCGCAGGGTGGCGTCGGCGCCGAACGACAATGCCGATGCGAGCAGGTGATTGGCCGGATCGGCATTGACTGGAAAGAACCTGGGTTCAAGTGTCAATGGCAGGTCGAGATGCGCGCGCCAGCGTTTGAGCTCGGCAAACCGGTAAGCCTGCCGCTGCGCGGCGCGTTGCTTCAAGGGTACGCCGCCGGATACCGGGAAAATCTTTCCGTAATCCACGGGCCGGGGTTGCACGCTGGCACCTGCCTGGGCAGCGATCCGCAACAGCCGATCATGGCCAAGATAGGCCCATGGAGATGAAGGAGTGAAGTAATAGTCAACGACTTTGCTCATGCTTTCGGACTTTCTAGAACGGTTTGACGACCACCAGAATCACGGCACCGAACAGCACCGGTGCGGCGGGGATTTCGTTGATCCAGCGATAAAACCTGTGGCCATGGCGGTTGCGGTCGCGCGCGAAGTCGCGCATCAACATGCCGAGATAGGCGTGATGCACCAGCAAAATCGCGATCAGCAGCAGTTTTGCATGCATCCAGCCACTTCCGCGTCCAATGCCGTAGCCAAGATACAGCACAAGTCCCAGCAGCACCGCCAAGACCGCCGAAGGTGTCATGATTCCGTGGAATAGCCGTCGCTCCATCACCTTGAAGCGCTCGATGCTGAGCGTGTCGGTCGCCAGGCAGTGGTAGACGAACAGCCTTGGCAAATAGAACAGGCCGGCGAACCAGGTGACGACGAAAATGATGTGGAATGCCTTGATCCAGAGCATGTTTGCGGGTGTGCTTCTGGCGCGCGAACCGACGTCCGGCGCATATAATCGTCTGATACTTCCCGGGGCGGTGGCAGCTAGCGGTAGCTGGGGCCGAATTGTCTCATGCGTGTCCTGATCGTGGATGAAAATGCAGATTTTCGGCTGGTGCTGGCCGAATATCTGCGCCAAGGGTGTAGCGACCTGGCGCAGGCCGTTGCCAAGCCTGACGCGGCGCCGCCAGCGCCACTTGAATTGCGCGAATGGGATCCGTTGCTCGCAGGTGTGCCGACTGCGGCAAGCGGCTTCCGCCCTGATTTTGATGTGATCCTGATCAACTCCAACATCGGCCCGCAGGATCCGCTGCATTGGCTGGCTGCGCTCATGCAAGACTTCCCGGTCCTGCCGCCTGTGGTCATGCTCACCGGAGGCCGCGATCCGGATGGCCTGGCATTCAAGGCGCTGTCCTTGGGAGTTGCAAGTTGCCTGCCACGTTTGCAACTCACACCCGGCCGCCTGTTCGCCACCTTGAGTGAATCTGTGCGCGAGCGGGAGCAGCGGCGCGATATCGAAAACAGCCTGCGCTCGGGTATCTATCAGTCAACCGCGCCGGCGGTGTTGGCGTCGGTGGCGGCATCTGCCGACCTGCCTGATGTGCCAGGCTATCGGGCCCTGCAGTTGATCGGCGAAGGAGGCACCGCGCGGGTTTATCTGGCCAGGAGGGAGTCGGACGGGCTGCAACTGGTGCTCAAGGTGCTGCTGCCCGAATTGATGGCCGAAACGCAGGTGGTACAGCGCTTCATGCAGGAGTTTTCGCTGATCCAGAAAATCCAGAGCGCATATGTGACGCGCATATTCGATCTCAATTACGATCGTGGGATCGCTTATCTGGCGATGGAATACTTTGGTGCCGGTGATTTGCGCGAGCGCATCAAGTCCGGGCTTGCACCCTTGCCGGCCTTGAAACTGTTCGCGCAGATCGCCCGCGCGCTTGACGCCATTCACGAAGCCGGCGTGGTGCATCGGGATCTGAAACCGCACAACATCATGTTTCGCGACCAGCATCATCTGGCGATAGTCGACTTCGGCGGCGCGAAAGCGATCGATGAGGAAAGCGGGCTGACCAAGATCGGGCAGGTGGTCGGCACGCCCAACTACATGAGTCCTGAGCAGATCCTCGGCCAGTCACTTGATGCGCGCAGCGACCTCTACAGCCTGGGCGTTATCCTGCATCAGTTGCTTACCGGGCGCACCCTGTTTCAGGCGCGCGATACCGCCGAGTTGATGGACATGCATGTCCACGCGCCGCTACCGCAATTGCCTGCGCACCTCAATGGTTTCCAAGGATTGTTGTCGCGCCTGGTCGCGAAGAATCCTGACGAACGTTTCGCATCCGCACGCGACCTTTACGCCCATATCGCCGCTTGAGCGGTTCATTCCGTTTCGGTCGAGCGATCCCAAAGGTTGGGGGTGACCGGGCTGGAATAGCCGGAGATGAACTCAGTGGCGGCACCAGTGGACGGTGCGAACACGTGTCGGTGCAGCGCGCCGATGTTCGCGCCATAGCAATGAATGCTCAGCGAGACGCGCCCCGGGTCGGCATTGGATACCACGTGGATGTCGCCCAGTGTGGGGCTGACCAGGTCGATACCGCCAGGGGCGATGCGATGCTCGCCGGTTTGCTCCAGCCGGCCCGGCAGCGCGGCGTACTCTTGGCACATCTCGGCACCGCGCATGACGCCCACCATGCCCCACACCATATGATCGTGAATCGGGGTGGTCTGGCCCGGTCCCCACACGAAGCTCACCAGGGAGAAGCGCTCGAACGGGTCGCAGTGAAGCAGATATTGCTGATACTTCGCGGGATTCGGCACCGCGAAGGCCTCCGGTAGCCAGTCGTCATGGGTGATGAGATCGGCCAGAAGAGGCTGGCCGGCGGCCAGGATCGCACTTTCGGTCGAGTTCGATTCGATCGCGCGCGTCATGCGTTGCACAAAATTGCGCAGGCGGCTTGGGTTCATGGCAAGGCTTGGTTGTTGATGTAACGGAGGGCTGGCAGCCTGTTGGAATCAGGAAACGTCGGTGAGTAGATTGGCTGCAGAGGCCCATTTTTCACCGCATTCTCGCCTCACAGCTAGGCACTGTGCCTTCAAACCTGGCAAAAACTGTCCACGGCCAGCCCAATCTTTACTGTTGACGCCAAAAATCTGGCAGAGCACAAGGATATCGCATTCCGGGGCGAGGTTCGGCGCCGCTTCGTCTTGCGCACCCGCTCGCTTCAAGCGTTCACCAAGCGCGTGCCGGCGAGCCGGTCGTGCAGGAACTGCCGGTCGCGATCGATCAATGCCCAGGCGAAATTGAGCACGAACAGTGGTAGCACAAGAGTCAGGGCTGCGAGGGAAAAGCGTGCGGTTCCATAGTCGGCAAGAAACACGACCCCCCTGTAGCCTGCCAGAGCGCAGAGCGGGCCGAGCCACGCCAGACTGTAGCGAGCCCAGCAACGGGTCGCCGTCAGATGGTTGCCCGCTGCCGGTGCGAGGCGGAATTTCCAGGTTTTCATGGGCAGGGTCTGCCCACTGTGGCGCCAGCACCAGACAAAGTACCAGCCAATAGCCGCGAAGATGGTGAATTGAAAACCGAAGCGCAATGGTGAGGCGGGGTTGCCCTTGAACTGGGTCAGGGCCGAAAACAGATACGCGGCAATGAACACCACACCGAACAGCAGGATGCCCTCGTAGACCAATGCCAGCATGCGCCTGCGCAGCGCGGTGAAAGGGACGGCCGGCAGCGCAGCGGCATGAGCCCCGTTGTCGAAGTCGTCCTTATTTACCAATGGGCGCCGCTGGTGCGTCCGCCTTGGGCGCTATCGGCTCGGCCCGCGCGGCTGGCTTGCCGACCGGCTGCTTGGCAGGCGGCATCGGTTTCACGGTGCCCTCGCGCTCGCGCTGCTGGGCCTTCTGGCGCGCCGGCTTGTTCTGTTCGGCTGTTGCTGCCAGTTGCTGTTTCTGGGCGTCAGGCAGGGTTTGATACTGCTGCCACCCGGCTATTTTTTGCTCGCTTGGCAAAGATTTGGATTTCTTGTAGTTCTCGCGCGCTACACGACGTTGTTCGGGTGTCAAACGCGCCCAATCCGCCATGCGCGACTGCATGCGCTTTTGCTCTTCAGGCTGCATTGCGGGGTAGCGATCGGCCACCACAATCCATTTCTTGCGCCGCGTATTGTCCAGCGTATCCCATTGTCCGGCCAGGGGCTGCAAGGCTTGCTGCCGCTCGCGCGAAAGCTCGGACCACTTTGGCTGAGCCAATGTTTGCGCCTGCGCGGCAAGGCATGCAAATGCCAGCAGAGCGATTACCGCCCAGGCGAAAAAACGAAACGCCGCAACAAGCGGCGCCCGGGATGACGGATAACTGCAAACCATCATGACAATGTCATTGCCCTTGACGCGTGAGCCAGGCACCAAAACCCTTGTCCAGATAGGCATTTGGCGGCAACTCATCGACCAGCATTTGAGTATCAACATCGGCGATATCCAGGGCTTGCTGGGCCTCATGCCAGTAGTTGATGGCAAACAAACCACCCACCAACACCAAAAGCGGTGCCAGTTGCCCAAGCCAGCCAAACCCGACCGACGCATGCGCACCGGCCGTCACCACCCGGCCAGCCGTTGGGCGCTGCCGCGCCAGGGAGCGCTCGCGTGCCGCGCGCAAGCGCTCTTCAGTCGCCGCCGGCAGTTTGGCGGCGTCGCGATTCAGATGTTGCTTGATCTTGTACGCAAATTGAAGTTCGTCGCTACTTCTCATGGTGCCGCCCGATTCAGTTGCATTGATTTGATTTGTTCACAAGGTGATTCCTTTGGCCCTCAGGGCCACTGCCAAGGTGTGGGTTGCGCGTGAACAATGGGTCTTTACACTACCTTCCGAGCATCCCATAACATCGGCCGTCTCGGAAACGTCCAAATCCTCCCAATAACGCAGCAGAAAGGCCTCGCGTTGACGAGCGGGCAGCTTTTTGATTTCCGACTCGATTGCCGCCATCGTGCGGGCCCGACTCACCTCGTCTTCGGCGCTTTCCGCCTGCTTTGACCCCGGTTGTGCTTCCAAAGTTTCCAGTGGATCGAAATCGGCCGCGTCGCCGTCGTTGCCGGGTGGGCCCAGGGAAGAAAACAGGGTAGTCCAGAACGATCGAACCTTGTTGCGCCGGAAATGGTCGCGTATCGCATTTTGCAGGATGCGCTGAAACAAAAGTGGCAGTTCTTCTGCCGGACGATCGCCATACTTTTCGGCCAGCCGCATCATTGAATCCTGCACGATGTCCAGCGAGGATTCGTCGTTACGTACCGCGAACACCGCCTGCTTGAAGGCACGGCGTTCGACTCCGGCGAGGAAATTCGACAGTTCTTGTGGGGTGGCCAGGGCGCTTGCTCGCGGATTTTTGACTCTTTACCCGCAGATTATGCATCAAAACCCGCATATCACATGCCTTGCGGCAGGCAATCCGGGACGCACAAACGCCACTTTTGACCGGCGGCCGCGAAAGCGCTACAATCTCGAATGTCCGAGGCCCACGAGGCCGCAAGACGCCCGTTTCGACACCTTACCCGAGAATGTGTCGCGGCGGCTCCGCTACCGTTGGCTCAGGCAGATTCGCCTGTTCTAACGCCCTGATTTGCTTCAACAGAGCGAAGTCGTTGCGTGGCTTGTGGATTTTCCACTGGTCCGGAGGTCCTTTTCAGCTCTTTTTGAGGCCATTTCAATCATGTCAGCAAGTGAAGAACTCTCAGGCGCCGAAATCGTCGTGCGTTGCCTGCAGGAAGAAAATGTCGAACACGTGTTCGGCTATCCCGGTGGCGCGGTGCTTTACATCTACGATGCCCTGTTCAACCAGGACAAGGTGAAGCATATTCTGGTGCGCCACGAGCAGGGTGCGGTGCATGCGGCCGACGCTTACGCGCGCTGCTCCGACAAGGTTGGTGTATGTCTGGTGACGTCCGGGCCGGGCGTGACCAACGCGGTGACCGGCATCGCCACCGCTTACCTTGATTCGATCCCGATGGTAGTGTTGACCGGCCAGGTACCAACGCATGCCATCGGCATGGATGCGTTCCAGGAATGCGATACCGTCGGTATCACGCGGCCGATCGTCAAGCACAACTTCCTGGTCAAGGATGTGCGTGATCTTGCCAGCACCATCCGCAAAGCCTTCTACATCGCTCGCAGCGGCCGCCCCGGCCCGGTGCTGGTCGATATTCCCAAGGATGTGAGCGCCAAGAAAACTGCTTTCCACTATCCGGCCGAAGTGGCGATGCGCTCGTATAACCCGGTTGTCAAGGGGCATACTGGGCAGATCAAAAAAGCGGTGCAGATGATTCTTGGCGCCAAGCGGCCGATGATTTACACCGGCGGCGGCGTGATTCTCTCGGACTCCGCTGCCGAGTTGAATCAATTGGTCGACATGTTGGGCTATCCCTGCACCAACACTTTGATGGGCTTGGGCGCCTACAAGGCCTCCGATCGCAAATTTGTCGGCATGCCGGGCATGCACGGTACCT
This sequence comes from Burkholderiales bacterium, assembly GCA_040382235.1. Taxonomy (GTDB): domain Bacteria; phylum Pseudomonadota; class Gammaproteobacteria; order Burkholderiales; family JAEUOS01; genus JAEUOS01. The sequence goes on along the minus strand of JBEIFV010000139.1, from coordinate 1,758 downwards.
ACGAAGCCAATCTGGCGATGCAGAACTGCGATGTGCTGGTTGGCATCGGCGCGCGCTTCGACGATCGCGTGATTGGCAACCCCGCCGACTTTGCCAAGCATGCGCGCCAGATCATTCACATCGACATCGACCCTTCCTCGATCTCCAAGCGCGTCAAGGTTGACGTGCCGATCGTGGGCGACGTCAAGGAAGTGATGCAGGAGTTGATTCGCCAGATTTCCGCGTCCGCGATCAAGCCTGACACAAAGGCGCTGGCCGACTGGTGGAAGCAGATCGAGGAATGGCGCACCAAGGATTGCCTCAAGTACGATCGTGCGAGCGACAAGATCAAGCCGCAATTCGTGATCGAAAAACTGTGGGAACTCACCGGCGGTGATGCCTACATCACCTCGGATGTGGGTCAGCATCAGATGTGGGCCGCGCAGTTTTACCATTTTGACAAGCCACGCCGCTGGATCAACTCCGGCGGCCTTGGCACCATGGGCGTTGGGCTGCCCTATGCCATGGGTGTGCAGATGGCACATCCGGATGCGACCGTGGCCTGCATCACCGGCGAAGGCTCGATCCAGATGTGTATCCAGGAGCTGTCTACCTGCAAGCAGTACCGCCTGCCGGTCAAGGTGCTCAGTCTCAACAACGGTTACCTTGGCATGGTGCGCCAGTGGCAGCAAATCGAATACGGCAGCCGCTATTCCGAATCCTACGTCGAAGCCTTGCCGGATTTCGTCAAGCTGGCCGAGGCCTACGGGCATGTGGGCATGCAAATCACCAAGCCGGGCGACGTCGAGGGCGCGATTCGCGAATCCCTGAAGCTCAAGGACCGCACGGTGTTCATGGATTTCCTGACCGACCCCAGGGAGAACGTGTGGCCGATGGTGCAGGCGGGCAAGGGCCTCACCAGCATGCTGTTGGGTTCGGAGGAGTTGTGATGCGACACATCATTTCCATTCTTCTGGAGAACGAAGCCGGCGCCCTGTCGCGTGTGGCGGGCTTGTTTTCGGCGCGCGGCTACAACATCGAAACCCTGACCGTCGCACCGACCGAGGATGTTTCGCTGTCGCGCATGACCATTGTCACCAAGGGGTCGGATGACGTGATCGAGCAGATCACCAAGCACCTCAATCGCTTGATCGAAGTGGTCAAGGTGGTCGATTTGTCCGAGGGTGCGCACATCGAGCGTGAACTGATGCTGGTAAAGGTGCGTGCCACTGGCAAGGAACGTGACGAAATGAAGCGCATGGCGGAGATCTTTCGCGGCCGCATCATCGATGTCACCGACAAGACCTACACCATCGAGTTGACCGGCAATGTGGCCAAGCTCGACGCATTCATCGAGGCGATCGATCGTGCCCTGATTCTCGAGACGGTTCGCACCGGTGTGTCCGGCATCGGTCGCGGCGAGCGAGTATTGAAGGCCTGAATTTTTTGACGCGGGCAGGCGTAGGGCCGACGGACTAACAGCCGCATCCCTTGCCGCGCAATCCGCGAACCCCGCGTCTGACGACGTTTATTCACTAAAGAGGAGAATTTCATGAAAGTTTATTACGACAAGGACGCCGACTTGAGCCTGATCAAGGGCAAGAAGGTTTGTATCGTCGGTTACGGCTCACAGGGCCACGCGCATGCGCAGAACCTCAACGATTCGGGTGTCAAGGTGGTGGTCGGCGTGCGCAAGGGCGGGCCTTCGTGGGACAAGGTCAAGAAGGCCGGCCTCAAGGTGGCCGAGGTGGCCGAAGCGGTCAAGGGAGCCGATTTCGT
>JBEIFV010000138.1:0-15939 GCA_040382235.1 Burkholderiales bacterium | reverse complement strand
CCCCTAGCAGCCTGTCGGACTTAGGTCGTCGAAAGCGAATATCGGCCCCAGCGTGGACAGTTTTTGCCGAATTCGAAGGCCCATAGCCCAGCTATGGGCCGAGAAGGCGGTGAAAATGGACCGCTGCGGCCGGTTTGCAGCCGGCGATTCCTAAGTCCGACAGGCTGCTAGGTGCCGAGGAAGGCGCCGGCAGCGATCCCCAGTGCGTCGCCCGCCACTTTCTTGCCCTCTCCCAGTTTCGCCTTGAGAATGTGGATGCGCCCGCTTTGCGAGCTGACCACCAGCTTGCCGCCATCAACCGATACCACTTCCCCGATCTTGCCCTTGACCGCGCCAAAGGTCGCCACTTTTTCCAGGCGCGCCTCGTAAATCCACAACTTGACCCCGTTGCAGGTGGTCCAGGCGCCCGGCGCCGGTGCGCAACCGCGAATCAGGTTGTAGACGATGGTCGAATGGTTGGCCCAGTTGATTCTCGATTCGGCGTCGCGGCACCAGCCTTCGTAGGTCGCCTGCGATTCATCCTGTGCGGTCTCGGTGTGTTTGCCGGCGACCACCAGGTCGGCCGCTTCCAGCATCGCCGCCACACCCATGGGAAAGAGGCTGTCGAAATACACCGATCCCAGGGTATCGTCGGGCCCGATCGGCGTGCGCTTTTGCAGGATGATCGCACCTTCGTCCAACCCGTCGCTGGGGCGGAAGATCGAGAGCCCGGTTTCGCGCTCGCCGCAGATGATCGGCCAGGATATGGAGGATGGGCCGCGATACTTGGGCAACAGCGAAGGGTGATACTGGATCGTGCCGTGTTTCGGCACGTTGACGAACTCCTGTGGTGCGAACTGCAGCACGTAAGCCATGATGCCGATCTGCACGTCAGCCGCCTGCATCGCCGCAAGCGCCTCGGGCGCCTTGAGCGACTTGAACTGATGCACCACAAGCCCCCTTTCCTGGGCCGCGACGCGCAAGGCGTCAGGACGTGCTCCCTCCTTCTCGGGCGCGCAGAACACTGCCGCGACCTCGTCGCCGCGCGCCAGCAATGCTTCCAGCACGGCACGTCCGAAATCCTGCTGCCCGATGATGGCTACTTTCATTTCTATCTCCCTGTTTCAAGAAAAATGGGCACTCGTCGGTGCCCATTGACGGCTCTGCGCTGGCAACTCGCTCAAGCGACCTTCTTGGGTGGCGCATTGAACGCACCCGCGGCCTTGAGCGCGGCGACGCGGGCAGCGTCATAGCCGAGCACACCGGTCAGCACTTCGTCGGTGTGTTCCCCCAAGAGCGGCGAGCGCTCGATCTTGGCGGGCGAAGCAGAGAGCTTGATCGGCATGCCGACATTCCACCACTTGCCGCGCTGCGGATGGTCCAGCTCGACATACATGTCGCGACCGCGAACATGCTCATCGGTGGCCAGATCCTGGGTCGACATGATCGGACCGCAGGGCACGTCAAGGGTGTTCAGGATCGCCATGAACTCTCGCTTGGTGTGGTTCTCGGCGAACTTGTTGATCAAGGTCCACATCAACTGCTGGTTCTTGCGGCGCTCGCCGATGGTAGCGAACTGGGGGTCGGTCGCCAGACCGGGGATGCCGACATCGGCGCCGATGCGCCCGGCCAGCGCCGCCCAGACCGCCTCCTGCACCACCACATAGATCCAGTCGTTGGCGCCATGCGGTTTGCAGTGAATCGCGTTGCCCAGCTGACCGCCGCCGGAATCATTGCCTGCGCGCGGCACATCATGCATCGCCTGGTAGGTCGGTACCGAGTATTCCGGTAGCGCGCCATGGGTCAGGCGCTGGTGGTCGCGAAACTTCACGCGGCACAGATTCATCACGCCATCCATCATCGCAACCTCGACATACTGGCCAAGGCCGGTGCGGTTGGCCTGGTGCAAGGCACCCAGAAGCCCGATTGCCAGATGCAGCCCGGTGCCGGAATCGCCAATCTGCGCGCCGGTCACGAACGGCGGGCCGTCAGGCACGCCGGTGGTGCTCATGGCGCCCCCCATCGCCTGCGCGACATTCTCGTAGGCCTTGAACTCCGCGTAGGGACCGCTGGAGCCGAAACCCTTGATGGAGCCCATCACGATCTTCGGATTGATCTCGTGGATCTTCTCCCATGTGAAACCCAGCCGGTCGAGCACGCCGGGGCCGAAGTTTTCCATGACGATGTCGCACTGCTTGATCAGGTCGACAAACACAGATTTTCCTTCGGGCGACTTCATGTTCACCGTGATCGAGCGCTTGTTGCAGTTGAGCATGGTGAAATACAGGCTGTCGGCACCCGGCACATCGCGCAACTGCCCGCGCGTGGCATCACCCTGCGGCGGCTCGAACTTGATGACGTCCGCCCCCATCCAGGCCAGCAATTGCGAGCAGGTCGGTCCCGCCTGCACATGGGTCATGTCGAGAATGCGTACACCTTTGAGGGCTTCCATGAATCAATCCAGTGGTTGTGTGGCGATACGGGATTTTAGAACGCAAGCGCGATTGCCGTATCGCCAAGGGCAATTCGTTCGAGGCCCGACTATAGGAATCCGGCGCAACGAGCGCATTGATTGAAGTCAAAACGGCATGCGGACCCGGTCGACCTCCCTGCAAGACATGCAAGACATGTTTTCACCCGGCGTCGCCGCGGTGTCGCATATAATTTCCCACTCCATCCGCGCAACTCGCGCCTTTCGGTCTGCCCCACGGACCGCTGCCATGACCAGCATCTCGTCTCATCCTCAACGCAACAGCATCCGCGCCCAGCTGCGCCAGAATCTGACCCTGCGCAAGCTGGGCGCCGGATATTGGGCAGAACTCGAACCCAAACTTGAAATCGCCGAATACACCAAGGGCGCGATGCTGGTCACCCAGGGCTCGACCGAAATGGAGCAGTTCTTCATCCTCGAGGGCATCCTCAAGCGGGTAGTAGGCAACTCGGAAGGCAAGGAAATGATTCTGCGCCTGGCATCCGAGACCGAGATGGATACCAGCTACGCGGCCTGGCGTCTGAAGATGCCGACGCCTTACAGCATTGTCGCGCTGACCAACTGTAGGGTGGCACGGCTGCCGATGGAAACCTGGGTCGAGTTTCTCGAACATCACGACGAAGTCAAGGAATCGTTCGAATACGAGGTGATGCGCCTGATGTCGGAAGTCATGGCGCACACCATCACCCTGCATCTGCTCGATGCGCCCGGCCGGCTTGCCCGCTTTGCGCGCAAGCATCCCGACCTGGCTGACCGCATTCCGAAAAAGGAACTTGCGGCCTATCTGAACATCACGCCGGAGACCCTGAGCCGGGTGAAACTCCGGAACACTGCGGCCTGAGAACGCCTAATCCGCTTTAGCGCCCGGCGTTCGCGCCACGCGCATCCGGGCCATCAGCGCGGAAACCATTGGCCAGGCCAGCAAGGCCAGCGACAAACCGGTGATGCCCCCCACCAGGCCGTTTGCGAAGAAGATGCTCATGTCGCCCTGCGAGAAAAGCATCGATTGGCGGAACGACTCCTCGGCCCGATCTCCCAGCACGATCGCCAACACCAGCGGCGCCAATGGATAGTCAAGCTTCTTGAACGCGTAACCGAGAATGCCGAAAATGACCATCAGGTAGACGTCGAATAGCGACTGGTGGACGGTGAACGCGCCGATGGCACAGATCACCAGGATCACCGGCGCTACGATCGCAAACGGAATGCGCAGGATCGCGGCGAACAGCGGCACGCAGGTGAGCACCACGATCAATCCGGCGATGTTGCCCAGATACATGCTGGCGATCAGTCCCCAGACAAAATCCTTCTGCTCGGTAAACAGCAACGGACCGGGCTGCAAGCCCCAGATCAGAAGCCCACCCAGCAGCACAGCAGCGGTAGGCGACCCCGGTACGCCCAGCGTCAGCATCGGCAGCAGTGCGCTGGTGCCGGCCGCGTGCGCCGCGGTTTCCGGCGCCACCACGCCTTCGATCTGCGGATTGTCGGTGCTGCCGAAATGCTTGCCGTTGGCCGAGACCCGTTGCGCGATGCCGTAGCTCATGAACGAGGCCGGGGTGGCGCCACCGGGGACGATTCCCATGAAACAGCCGACCACGCTGGAACGCAGGCTGGTCAGCCAGTAGCGCGGCAACTCTTTCCAGGTCTCGATCACCACCTTCATGTTGATCTTGGCCTTGGTGCCCTTGAATTCGAGCCCCTCTTCCAGCGTCTGCAAAATCTCGCTGATGCCGAACAGACCGATGACTGCGATCAGGAAATCGAAACCCTTGAGCAATTCGGTAAAGCCGAAGGTCAGGCGCAGCGCACCGGTCACCGTGTCCTGCCCCACCGCGGCCAGCGCGAAGCCCAGCATCATCGCCACCACGGTCTTCATCGGGTTGCCCTTGCTCATGCCGATGAAGGCGCAAAATGTCAGCAAGTAGACCGAGAAAAATTCGGGCGGACCGAACTTGAGCGCGAAGCGTGCCACCAGCGGTGACAGGAAGGTGATCAGCACCACCGCGAACAAGGCCCCGATAAAAGACGAGGTGAATGCCGCGGTCAGCGCGTGGCCGGCACGCCCCTTCTGCGCCAGCGGATAGCCGTCGAATGTTGTCGCCACCGACCAGGGTTCGCCCGGGATATTGAAAAGGATCGAGGTGATCGCCCCCCCGAACAGCGCGCCCCAGTAGATGCACGACAGCATGATGATGGCCGAGGTAGGCGGCATCGAGAACGTCAGGGGCAGCAAAATCGCCACACCGTTGGCGCCACCCAGGCCCGGCAGAACTCCAATGACCACGCCCAGCACGACACCGATCAACATCAGCAGCAGGTTGAAAGGAGTGAGCGCGATCGAAAAACCGTGCATCAGGGAGTTGATTTCATCCATGGCGTTTCATTCCAGGCAAGCGGCGGCGGATGTCCATCGTTTCAGGCTAGGCCAAGCAGATTCTCGATGGGCCCCTTGGGCAGCGGCACCTTGAACCAGACCTCGAACATCATGAAAAACACCAACATCGTGCCGAAGGCCACCAGCAAGGTGACCCACCAGGAATAATGTCCCAGGCGCAGCATGAACCATGCGATAAAGGTAATCGATGCGATATAGATCCCCAGGAACTTGATCAAAATCACGTAAATCATCAACGGCACCAGAACCGCGAGCACCAGCTTCAACTGACCACGCGTGACGAACACCTTGGCCGACAACGCGCTGTTCATGAACGAAGTCACGCAGGTGACGGCACTGGAAATACACAGGATCATGCCGATGTAGAACGGGAAGTATCCGGCCTGCGGCCCGTCGTCGGCCCATTTGAATCCCAGGCGAATGCTGTCGATCACCACCAGCGCGCCGCAGGCGAATACGAACAGGGCGACCGCGATCTCCATCGCCCGCACCGAAGTCGCGGCGCGATCCTCGTTCTCGTTCATCAGTTTGCCTCGAACATGCCCGAAAGGACGATTTGAAAACTCCGGCCCAAAAAAAGCCCGGGGAACCCCGGGCTTATATCCAGGCGCTACTTGCCGGCCGCCATAAAGCCGGCCTCCTTCATCAACTGCAGATGGCGCTGCTCTTCCTTGGCCACCCAGGTACGGTAGTCGTCGCCCATGAGCGCTGTGGTGTTGAAAGCGCCCTTCTCCATGAAGTCCTTCCACTCGGGCGTGGCACGCACCTTCTTCATCAGATTGACGTAGAACACCTTCTGCTCCTCGGTCACCCCCGGTGCCATGAAAATGCCGCGCAGCATCACGTAGTCAACGTCCACGCCGGCCTGCTTGCAAGGCGGAATGTCGTACCAAGACATGGTCTCGGTGACTTTCTGCCTGTAGGGCATGCGCTCATCGTCAAACACGCACAGGGGCCGCAACTTGCCGCCGCGCCATTGCGCCACCGCCTCGATCGGGTTGTTGACCGAGGCGTCGATGTGCTTGCCCACCAGTTGTACCGCCACATCCCCGCCGCCCTTGAAAGGGATGTAGATGAACTTGGTCTTGGTCTGCTTCTCGATGGCCACCGTGATGATCTGGTCCTCCTGCTTGGATCCGGTGCCCCCCATCTTCATCTTGTTGGGTCCGGCTGCACGTACCGCGTCGATGAATTCCTTGGCGGTCTTGTAGGGTGTTTCCGCGTTTACCCACAGCACGAACTGGTCGAGCGCCAGCATCGATACCGGCGTCAGGTCTTTCCAGTTGAACGGAACGCCGGTTGCCATCGGCGTGGTGAACAAGTTCGACAGGGTGATGATGATCTTGTGCGGGTCGGCCTTGGCGCCCTTGACATCCAGAAAGCCCTCCGCTCCGGCGCCCCCGCCCTTGTTGACAACCACGATCGGCTGCTTCATCAGGTTGTTCTTGGCGACAATCGCCTGCACCAGACGCGCCATTTGATCGGCCCCCCCGCCAGTGCCGGCCGGCACCACGAACTCAACCGACTTGGTCGGCTCCCATGCGATCGCCGACACTGGCGCCAGCGCCAGTGTGCCAAGCAAAGCCAGCCGCATCACGTTTGCTGAAATCCTCATTTGCAGTCTCCTTAGGCTTTGCGCCCGATGTACATAAATGGCTGGATTGTATGGTTTTTCGTGCGCCATGATTTCTGCGCCTGCTTAATGATTGTGCAGGTCGTGCGGCAACACAAGCGCCCTGTCGGCAGCGCCTGGTTCGCGCGTCTCAAGACCCGACACGGCTTTGCTAGAACAAGCCAACCACCTTGCCCTCATCATCGAGGTCGATGACTTCAGCCGATGGCACCTTGGGCAATCCCGGCATCGTCATGATGTCACCGCACACCATCACCACGAATTCGGCACCGGCGGCCAAACGCACTTCGCGTATGGTCACCGTGTGACCCGACGGTGCGCCGCGCAACTGGGCATCGGTCGAGAACGACATTTGCGTCTTGGCCACGCACACCGGATAGTGCCCGTAGCCGTCATCCTGCAGCTTCCTGATCTGCGTGCGAATCTTGTTGTCGGCGGCGATGTCGGATGCGCCGTAGATCCTGGTGGCGATCTTTTTCATCTTTTCCCACAGCGGGTCCGCGTCCTCGTAGACGAACGAGAAGTTGTTCTTGCCCTCGCATATCTCGATCACCTTGCGCGCGACTTCGGCCGCGCCCTTGCCGCCTTCGGCCCAGTGCCGCGCGAGGATCACCGGCGCTCCGAGCTTGCCGAGTTTCTCGCGCAACAGCGCATGTTCGCGATCGGTATCGTAAATGAAGTGATTGACCGAGACCACGCAGGGCATGCCGTAGTTGACGGTGACGTTGTGCACATGGCGCTCCAGGTTGGCGATGCCCTTCTCCAGCGCATCGAGATTCTCGGTGTTGAGGCTCTTCAGGTCGGCGCCGCCGTGATACTTGAGAGCGCGCACAGTCGCCACCACCACCACCGCGCTCGGCCGCAGGCCGCTCTTGCGACACTTGATGTCGACAAATTTTTCCGCGCCCAGATCGGCACCGAAGCCCGCTTCGGTTACCACATAGTCGGCCAGCTTCAATGCCGTCTGCGTGGCGATCACCGAATTGCAGCCGTGTGCGATGTTGGCGAACGGCCCGCCGTGAATGAACGCCGGGTTGTTCTCGAGCGTCTGCACCAGGTTGGGTGCCAACGCGTCGCGCAGCAATACCGTCATCGCCCCATGCACCTTGAGGTCGCTGGCGCGCACCGGCTTCTGCTCGCGCGTGTAGGCGACGATGATATTGCCCAGACGGGTCTTCAAATCCTTCAGCGAGGTGGCCAGGCAAAAGATCGCCATCACCTCGGAGGCCACCACGATGTCAAAACCGTCCTGGCGCGGATAGCCGTTGGCGGTACCGCCCAGACCGATGGTGATGTCGCGCAAGGCGCGGTCGTTCATGTCGACCACGCGGCGCCACTGGATGCGACGGACGTCGATGCCCAGCTCGTTGCCGTGGCTGATGTGATTGTCGATCGCCGCGGCCAGCAGGTTGTTGGCCAGGGCGATGGCGGAGAAATCACCTGTGAAGTGCAGATTGATGTCCTCCATCGGCACGACCTGCGCATAACCGCCGCCAGCCGCCCCTCCCTTGACGCCGAATACCGGGCCCAGCGAAGGTTCGCGCAGCGCGATGATCGCCTTCTTGCCAAGATGGTTGAGCGCGTCGCCCAGGCCCACAGTGGTGGTGGTCTTGCCTTCACCGGCGGGGGTCGGGTTGATGGCGGTGACCAGGATCAACTTGCCGTTCGGGCGCCCCTTCAGGGTGTCGATGTATTCGAGCGACAGCTTCGCCTTGTAGTGGCCGTAGGGCACCAGGTGCTCATCGCTGATTCCCAGCTTTTCACGTGCGACCTGTGCAATGCGCTGCATGGTCGCGGCTTGTGCGATTTCGATATCTGACTTTGGCATGATGTCTTCGCTCGGTCCCTGTTTTTAGTCCGCGACAAGCACGGAAGAAGTGGTGCGCAAATGTAAGGTCGCGGTATCAACCCAACCTTGACTGAAGTCAAGAAGCGGCTTGCCCGATCGCCGATTCTTGAGGCAATTCGATTCCGCGCCGGCCAGCCGCAGGGCTTGGTCTGAAGGAATCATTTCTTCTTCGCCGCACTCTGCGGATTCAGATTGGTCAGCCGGCCGCTTTCGGTGCCTGCTGCCTCGTCAATCACCGCGTTGATCAGCGTGGGTTTACCCGATGCGATGGCTTCTCTCAAGGCCGTCGTCAATTCCGCCGGCGTGGTGGCATTGCGACCGACGCCGCCGAAGGCCTCCATCATCTTGTCGTAGCGCGCACCCTTGACAAAAACGGTCGGCGCGACATCACGCCCACCGGTCGGATTGACGTCGGTGCCACGGTAAACACCGTTGTTGTTGAAAACCACGATGCACACCGGCAACTCATAACGGCAGATAGTCTCGACTTCCATGCCGGAAAAGCCGAACGCGCTGTCGCCCTCGATGGCCACCACCTGCGTCCCGCTGGTCACCGCCGCGCCTATCGCGTAACCCATGCCGATGCCCATGATTCCCCAGGTGCCGGAATCGAAACGCCTGCGCGGTTGATGCATGTCGATGATGCTGCGTGCGAAATCGAGGGTGTTGGCGCCTTCGTTGACGACGTTGATGTCCGGACGCGTCTTGAGCACATCGCGAATCGCGCCCAGTGCGCTGTGAAAATTCATCGGCGACGGGTTCGCAGCCAGCGTTGCCGCCATCTTCGCCAGGTTCTTTTCCTTGCGCTCGTTGATCGCGCCAATCCACTGCGTAGCGGGCTTGGCAAAGCCGGGATCAAGGCCTGCCAGCAGGGCCGCCACACAGGAACCGATGTCCCCGATCACCGGCGCTGCGATTTCCACATTGCTGTCGATCTCGGTCGGTGCAATATCGATCTGGACGAATTTCTTGGGCTCCGGCGCACCCCAGGTCTTGCCCTTGCCATGCGACAACAGCCAGTTCAGGCGCGCACCAATCAACACCACCACGTCGGCCTCGGCCAGCACATAAGAGCGTGCCGCAGATGCCGATTGCGGATGGGTATCGGGCAAGAGGCCCTTGGCCATCGACATCGGCAAATAAGGGATTCCCGTTTTCTCGACAAAGGCACGAATATCCGCGTCCGCCTGGGCGTACGCGGCGCCTTTGCCCAGCAGTATCAAGGGCCGCTTGGCGCTGCCCAGAAGTTCAAGAGCGCGCGCCACCGCATCCGGCGCGGGTATCTGGCGCGGTGCCGGGTCAACCACACGTACCAAGGACCTTCTTCCATGCGCAGCATCAATGGTCTGGGCAAGCAACTTGGCAGGCAAATCCAGATAGACGCCGCCCGGCCGGCCGGATACAGCGGCTCGAATCGCGCGCGCCACGCCGATCCCGATGTCCTCGGCGTTGAGCACGCGATATGCCGCCTTGGCATACGGCTTGGCGGCGTTGAGCTGGTCCATCTCTTCGTAATCGCCCTGTTGCAAATCGACGATCTCGCGCTCGCTGGACCCACTGATCAGGATCATCGGAAAGCAGTTGACGGTCGCATTGGCAAGCGCGGTCAGGCCATTGAGAAAGCCCGGTGCGGATACGGTCAGGCAGATTCCCGGCTTCTGCGTCATGAAACCGGCGATCGCGGCGGCGTTGCCTGCATGCTGTTCATGGCGAAATCCGATGAAGCGCATGCCTTCGGCTTGTGCCAGGCGCGCCAAATCCGTGATGGGTATGCCTACCAACCCAAAGATGGTGTCGATGTCGTTGAGCTTGAGTGCGTCGATGACCAGATGAAAGCCGTCCGTGGTTTCCTGTGCCGGTGTGTTGTTTGTCATTGTTTTGAATTCCTCTCCATTTTGATGATCGGGATGCAAGTGGCCAGGCTCTATGCCACCCCTTGCGCCGGCGCGCACGCGACCGCTGGTTTGTCGCGGTCGGTACCCTTAGCGCATCGCGGCGCTTGCCTGTCCGCCTCCATAGCTAGTAAGCGGCATCAGCTGACCGCCCTTGACCACTTTCACCGCGCAGTACTTGAATTCGGGGATCTTGCCAAAAGGGTCCAGCGCCGGGTTGGTGAGCAGGTTGGCAGCCGCCTCGTAATAGCAGAACGGCAAAAAAACGCTGCCGCGCGGCATGCCTTCATCGACCCGTGCGTTCATGGCCACACGGCCGCGTCGCGATTCGATGGTGATGACCCCACCCGGCACCGCACCCATTGCGTCGAGATCCAGCGGGTGCAGCATCGCCACCGCGTAAGGCTCGATGTTGTCGAGCATCGAGGCGCGGCGGGTCATTGCCCCCGTATGCCAGTGTTCGAGTTGCCGCCCGGTGATCAGCACGAACGGATACTGCGCATCCGGTCGTTCGGCCGCGGGTATCAGATCGGCCGGCACCAGCTTGGCCCGGCCGCTGGCGGTCGGGAAACTGGTGGTGAACACCACCGGCGTACCAGGGTCGCCTTCAGCCTCAAGCGGGTAGGTCAATCCGGACTCGGCACGCAGGCGCTCCCAGGTCATGCCGCCGATCGACGGCATGGCGTGGCGCATTTCGTCGAATACCTGCGCCACGCCGCTGTCCTCACCCGCGTAATTCCAGTTGAGCCCCATGCCGCGCGCGATCTGCTGGATGATCCACAGGTCCTGGCGCGCCTGGCCCGGGCAATCCAGCGCGCGACGCCCCATCTGCACCATGCGATCGGTATTGGAAAACGTGCCGGTCTTCTCCGGAAAAGCCGATGCCGGCAGTACCACGTCTGCCAGATAAGCGGTCTCGGTCATGAAGATGTCCTGTACCACCAGGCATTCGAGGCTCGCCAGCGCCTCGCGCGCATGCCGCAGGTCGGGGTCGGACATCGCCGGGTTCTCGCCCATCACATACATGCCATAGATCTTGTGCGGGTCCGAGGGCGGCGCCATCGCCTTGCCCATGATTTCGACTACCGTGTAGCCGGGCTTGGTGTCCAGCTTTGTAGTCCACAATTTCTCGAACTTGGCGTTCGCTTGCGGGTTGTCAACCCGCATGTAATCGGGAAACATCATCGGGATCAGGCCGGCGTCGGACGCACCCTGCACGTTGTTCTGCCCGCGCAACGGATGCAGGCCGGTGCCCGGGCGGCCGATCTGCCCGGTCATCATGCACAGCGCGATCAGGCAACGCGCGTTGTCGGTGCCGTGGATATGCTGCGATACGCCCATGCCCCACAGGATCATCGCGCTTTTTGCTGTGGCAAATGCGCGCGCCACTTCGCGAATGGTGGCCGCCGCAATGCCGCAGACTTGCTCCATCCGTTCCGGCGCGTAGCCGCGCACGTTGTCGCGCAGCGCCTCATAGCCAGTGGTGCGATCACGCACAAAGCTCTCGTTGACCAGGCCCTCTTCGACGATGGTGTACATCATGGCGTTGAGCAGCGCCACATCGGAATCGGCCTTGAACTGCAGATAACGCCAGGCGCTGCGATACAGGTCGTTGCGTCGCGGGTCGGCAACCACCAGCCTGGTTCCGTTCTTGGTGGCGTTCTTGATCCAGGTTGCCGCTACCGGATGATTCGACGCCGGGTTGGCGCCGATCACTAGCACCAGTTCGGCATGCTTGACGTCCGACACCTGGTTGGACACTGCGCCGGAACCCACCCCTTCGAGCAGGGCCGCGACAGAGGAGGCGTGACACAGACGCGTGCAATGGTCGACGTTGTTGTTGCCGAAACCGGTTCGCACCAGCTTCTGGAACAGATAGGCCTCCTCGTTGCTGCCCTTGGCCGAGCCGAATCCGGCCAGCGCGTAGCTGCCGTGTTGGTCCTTGAGCCGCCTGAGCCCGCCGGCAGCCAGGTGCAGCGCCTCGTCCCACGACGCTTCGCGAAAGATTTCGCTCAAGCGATCCGGGTCCATCACGAAATCGCCGGATTTCGCTGCGCCTTCGCGTCGAATCAGGGGCACGGTCAGGCGCTGGCGATGGTGCACATAATCAAACCCGTAGCGGCCCTTGACGCACAGGCGGCCGTGGTTCGAAGGGCCATCTCGCCCGTCGACCGAGACAATGCGGTTGTCCTTGACGTTATAGGTCAATTGGCAGCCGACCCCGCAATACGGGCACACCGACTCGACCTGCTTGTCAGGGATGGTCATGCCGACGTTGTTGGCAGGCATCAAGGCGCCGGTGGGGCAGGCTTGCACGCATTCGCCGCATGCAACACACGAGGACTCGCCCATCGCGTCGTCCAGATCAAAGACGATTTTCGAATGATCGCCGCGCATGGCAAAGCCGATCACGTCGTTGACCTGCTCTTCGCGACAGGCGCGCACGCAGCGGGTGCACTGGATGCAGGCATCCAGGTTGACCGCGATCGCCGGATGCGACAGGTCGGGGTTGGGGCTCATGCGCGCCACGCCCTTTAGTGGCGCGCGCGCACTGACCTGCATGCGCCGGACCCACAGGTCGAGTTCGGAATCCGGCTTGTACTGCTTGTCCGGCATGTCCGAGAGCAGCAGTTCAAGCACCATTTTCTGCGACTTCTCGGCGCGTTCCGAGTTGCTTGCCACCTCCATGCCCGCAGTCGCGGCACGACAGCAGGACGGCGCCAGCACCCGTTCGCCCTTGATCTCCACGACACAGGCACGGCAATTGCCGTCGGCCCGATACCCCTCCTTGTAGCAGAGGTGCGGAATGGCGACACCGGCGCGCTTGGCGGCATTGAGGATCGACTCGCCATCGAAGGCCTCGACGGTCTTGCCGTTGAGCCTGAATTCGACAACGCTGGCAGGCACTTCAATTTTGCGGGGCGCGTTCACGGATCAGACCTCATGGGGAAAATGCTTGGCAACACAGCGGATGGGATTGGGCGCGGCCTGGCCCAGCCCGCAGATCGAGGCATCGCCCATGACCAGGCTCAGATCTTCGAGGGTGTCGAGATCCCACTTCGGCGCCTGCATCAGGGCAGCGGCTTTGGCCGTGCCCACACGACAGGGTGTGCACTGCCCGCAGGACTCATGCTTGAAGAAGGCCATCACATTGCGTGCCGCGTCGCGCGCCCGATCGCGGTCGGACAGGATCACCACCGCAGCGGAGCCAATGAAGCAACCATGTGGCTGCAGGGTATCGAAATCCAGAGGCACGTCGCCCAGGCGTGCCGGCAGTATGCCGCCCGATGCTCCCCCCGGCAGGTAGCCATAAAACGCATGCCCGTCCTGCATTCCGCCGCAATATTCTTCGATCAGTTCGCGCACCGTAATGCCGGCGGGCGCCAGATGCGCGCCAGGCCGGCGCACACGGCCGGAGACCGAAAAAGTACGCAGCCCCTGGCGACCATGGCGGCCGAAACCTGCAAACCATTGCGGGCCGCGGGTGAGGATATCGCGCACCCAATACAGGGTTTCGAAATTGTGCTCCAGTGTCGGATAGCCAAACAGGCCCACCTGCGCGACATACGGGGGGCGCAGCCGCGGCTGGCCGCGCTTGCCTTCAATGGATTCGATCATCGCCGACTCTTCGCCGCAGATGTACGCACCGGCGCCGCGCCTGAGTTCGATCCGCGGCAGCGCGCAGGGCGGATTTCTTCGCAGCTTTGCAAGTTCACGTTCAAGAATGGCACGGCAACCGTGGTACTCGTCGCGCAGGTAGATGTAGATCGCACCTATTCCCGTGGCCCACGCCGCGATCAGCATGCCTTCGAGAAAGCGATGCGGATCGCGCTCCAGATAGGTGCGGTCCTTGAAGGTGCCGGGCTCGCCTTCATCGATGTTCACCGCCATTACCTTGGGGCCGGTCTCGGCGCGCACGATGCGCCATTTGCGGCCGGCGGGAAAGCCCGCGCCGCCGAGGCCGCGCAAGCCCGATTGCTCCATTTTGGCCACCAGTGCCAGTGCATCGTGCTCGCCTTGCAGGCATTGAGCCAGCAAGGCATAGCCCCCCGCCTTGCGGTAGCCAAGGTAGCCCGCGTAGGCCGGAGCCGTCGTGGAACCCGGCCCCGGCGAGCCGGCTGGATCGATGAAATCGAGTGGGTCGAAAGACTTGCGATCGGCGGCGCGTGGATGCGCGGTCGTACCGGACGCGACCACCGCCTTGACCGTTTCGCAGGTAGCGCGCGGCACCGGGTTCTGCCCCACCACGACAGCAGGTGCCTGCTCGCAGCGCCCCACACAAGGCGCTGCAATCACCCTGACGCCGGCCCCGAGCAGTCGCGGCAGCCGGTCCAGCAAGTCGCGCGCTCCCGCCATTTCGCAGGAAAGCGAATCGCACACACGCACCGTGATCACATTGGTCAAGGCCGCCTCACCGGTCCGCACAACATCGAAGTGATGATAAAAAGTCGCCACCTCATAAACCTCGGCAAGAGCGATCTTCATCAATTGCGCCAACGCCACCAGATGGCGGTCGGACAGTTGCCCGTAGCTATCCTGAATCAGGTGCAGATACTCGATCAGCAAGTCGCGCCGCTGCGGCAGTTTGGCAAGCAGACGTGCGACATCTTCCCGCGCCTGGGCATCGGGCTGGCGCCCCTTGGCATGGGTTTTCAGGCGCAGTTGTCGTTCGACAGACTGCAACGGAATGCTTTGTGAATTTCCCATTGAACTGGACTTTCCGATTTTCTGCATGGTGCTTCACTCACATGCGACGCGCTGTCACTGTAGCCCGGAACCTGCCGCGGCGAACAGGCAATGGGCTCGTCAAAGGCACATACCAGCCCGGGCAAACACACGCAGGCGCTGCTGACACGTGCCGTCAAGACTAGAAGGGGCGGCTCGATACGGCATTGACCGAAGTCAATGGATGGGAGGACTTCCGAGACTTGCGGTGACGGTCACGCAGGCCATGTGCGCGGAATGGCCGCGCGGTCGATCCACTTCACCACGCTTGCGCATCAGGCCGAACCGCACGCCATGGCGGGCCGCGCGGATTCAGAACTTGAGCGGCGGAAACAGATCATGCCGGCTTCCATCAGCCGGTCTTTTCTCCGCACCAAAGCCCCCAGGAAGTTTCGCCGTCTGGTCGTAGTCGAGCGGTGGCTGCTCCGCGAACCCGCTCATGTCAAGCGCCTGGGTCACCTCGTAAGACTCTTCGTCCTCATCGTCTGCAGGCGGGGCCGCCCTGCGCACCTGCGCGGCCAGCGAAGCCGCGCGCGTGACATCGGTGCGTAGCGGCGCCAGGCCTTCGATTTCAGGAAATGGCGCGGCGAATCGTGGCGGATCGAGAGCCTGCGTGGCTTCGTAGGCTTCATATTCGTCGTCGCCGCCACTGACCGGCCGCACTTCATCGGGCCGGGAGGCCGCGCCACCGATCGGCGGAAACATGTCCTTGCCGAATTGTGCCATCGGATCCTCGTCTGGCAGGCCAAAGCCCCCGGGCAATTCAAGGGTGCTGTCGGTTTCGTTGGGCGCATCGCGTCCCAGCATGTACCCGGCCAATTCCTGTGTGCTCTGATCCGTCACCGGACGGGCCTGCGGCAGCAGCGACGAAAGCGCCCGCGGCTCAGGCGGCGCGCCGGCGCCGCCGTTGTCGGTAGACCCGATAGGCGCTTGCACGCCGAGATGCGCGGCCATTTCCGTGGTCGCGGCATAGGT
>JBEIFV010000137.1:0-16219 GCA_040382235.1 Burkholderiales bacterium | reverse complement strand
CGCCGTACTGCAGCGCAAGGTCGATCATGCGCAACTGCTCCTGAAGTCGCATATCGAGGAAAGCAAAGCCGAAGTGCGCAAGATCACGCTGCACATGCTGCATGAGGCACGTACAAAAACGCAATGAGGTTGTCGCACAGCGGCGCAAGCGCTCGGCGGCGGCGTGCCCTCTGGAGTCCAATGACAATGACATCATTACAGTGGATAATCGTGTTTTGATACAAGCTTGTTGGCTAAGGGATGCGGCCCAATCGTTGGCTCCGGGACGCCACCATCGAGGTTCAACTGCTGTTGCTGGCCTGCGTGGTGGCTCTACCATTGTGCGGCTTGACCGCTTATGGCGCGCTGCGCGAACTTGCGCTGGGCGAGACCGAGGCGCTTGAGCGCGCGGCGACCCGCGCCCTGCGGGTGGCGGGCGCTGTGGATGACCAGATATTCAAGGTCGATGCGCTGCTGGCGTCACTCAGCGGTTCGGTGCTGCTGCGTCCGGAGGAGAACCGCCATGCCGCGGCGGCTATAGCTGCAGTGCATGCGCAGTTGCCGCTGGCGTTTGGCGGTCTGCGCTTGAATGGCATGGACGGTTTGCCGATCATCAGTGCCAACGGCGCGCGCGGTTCCATCGCCGACCGGCGCTACTTCATCCGCGCGTTGGCACGGCCAGGGCTGGCGATCGGTGAGGCCACGCGGGTGGCAGGCGCGGATGACTGGACTCTCGGGCTGGCGCGGCGAATCGTCGGCGAGGGCGGCAGTCCGGCAGGGGTGGTTTCCCTCGTGACCCACCTGTCAGGCCTGCAGAAATTGCTCGATGATGGCAGCCTGCCGCCGGGTGCGGTGGTCACGCTGGTCGACGAACAGGGCGTGGTGTTGGCACACACGCGGGAATTTGCGACCTGGGTCGGCCGCAGGCTGGAGGATGCTTCGGAGTTCGCGGCGGTGGGCAACGTGGTGCGATCCGCCGAGTTGCGCACCTCGGCCGATGGCGCCGAGTGGGTAGCCGGCCATGCGACCTTGAGCGCCGCGCCCTGGCATGTGCACGTCAGCATTCCGGCGCGCGAGGCGCTGGCGCAGGCGCGCAGCGAATTCAGCTGGACCATGGGCTTGATGCTGGCCTTGCTGCTTACCTCGCTTACCATCGCCTGGCGCATCGCGCGCGGGTTGGCGCAACCGCTGGGCATACTTGCCAGTGATGCCTTGCGCTTTGCCGGCGGCGACCTCACGCATCGCAGCGCCGTGCCGGCCGGCGGCGACGTCGGGCGTCTGGCGGGGGCGCTCAATCGCATTGCCGAAAACACCGTGGCGCGCGAAGCTCTATTGCGCGACGGCGAGGCGAAGTTTCGGGCCATGGTCGAAGCTTCGCCTGTCGGCATCTTTCTGGCGCGTCTGGACGGCAACACCAATTACACCAATCCGGCTTATCTGCGCATCCTCGGGCTGTCGGCTGACGAGGCGCGGGATCTGGGCTGGATTCGCGCAATTCACCCGGAAGATCGCGACGCGGTGGCGTCCGCCTGGCACAAGTCGATCGGTTCGGGCTCGCCGTATCGAGGACACGGCCGCTATCTGCATGGCAACGGCAAGATCGTCTGGTGGCAGGTGCGTACCGCGGAAGTTCAGGTCGGCGAGAAACTGGTGGGCTTGGTCGGCATGGTGGAGGATGTCACCGAAGTGCGCGAGGCGCAGGCAGCACTGGCTGACAGTGAACGTCGCTACCGCGCCATGTTCGCTTCCAATCCGCAGCCGATGTGGGTGTACGACGTCGAGACGCTGCGTTTTCTCGACGTCAACGATTCCGCTGTCGCGCACTACGGTTACAGCCGCGACGAGTTTCGCGCTCTTACGGTACTGGATATCCGTCCCGAAGAGGACCGCATGCAGTACGAACGGCCCGGCATGCCGATCGCGATCGGCACGGTGATGCAGGGCATGCGCCGGCATCGGCGCAAGAATGGGCGGCTGATCGAAGTCGAAGTCGCTTCGCACGATCTGATGTTCAAGGGCCGACGCGCAGTGCACGTGCTGGTCAACGACGTCACCGAGCGGGCGCGCGTCGAGCGCGAGATCCTGCGCCTGAATGTCGAGCTGGAAGAGCGGGTGGCGGCACGCACAGTGGAGTTGACCGCCGCCAACAATGAGCTCGAGGCCTTCACCTATTCGGTGGCGCATGATTTGCGCGCACCCTTGCGCGGTATCGACGGCTTTTCCGCGCTGCTGGTCGAGCACAGTCGCAGCAAGCTCGATGCCGATGCAGCCACCTATGTGGAACGCATTCGCGGCGCCAGCCAGCGCATGGGCGCGATGATCGCCGACCTGCTTGATCTTTCACGCGTTTCGCGCAGCGAACTCTACCGGCTCCCGGTGGATCTCTCGGCCATGGCCTGCGAAATCCGCGACGAGTTGCAGCGACTCCAGCCGGCGCGCGCGATGGATTGGGATATCGCTCCCGATCTGCGCGCCAGGGGTGATCCCGGGCTGATGCGCCTGGTGCTCGACAATCTGTTGGGCAACGCCTGGAAGTACAGCGCGGAGGCGGCCGGCCCGAGCATCGCTTTCGGACGCCGAGCCGGGCCGGACGGGCGTGCCGAATTTTTTGTGCGCGACAACGGGGTAGGGTTCGATATGCAGTACGCAGGCAAGCTGTTTTCGGTGTTTCAGCGCCTGCATTCAGCCGAGAAATACGAGGGTACGGGGATCGGCCTGGCCACGGTCAAGCGCATCATCGAGCGGCATGGTGGCGGTGTGCGCGGCGAGGCAACCCTGGGCCGCGGCGCGACGTTTTCCTTCTGGTTGCCAAACGACTGATCGCCGCGCCCGCCACCGCGGAGGATGCCTGGCCCCATCATGGGGGCGGGCGAAGTCGGGTACTGCGGAGCTTGCTTGCGGCCGTTTGAGCAGCGGGCGCTATGGTGTCGCTTGGATGGCATCGTCTGCACGGTCGCCGCGGCGGCTTGCGGCGCCCAGCACCACCCGGAACCGCAGCGGCAGAAATACATTGCTGTAGTCGGGCTCAAGGGCATTCTGCGCCAGGCATCCCGGACACTGTGCGGTCCAGATGCCGCCACTCAGGCGGGGCGGGTCGAGTGGCCGGGTGTCGCAAGTGGCGCAATTCAGAATCTGCATCGTGCACTCCCTCATCGACGCCTGGGTCCAGGCGCTGGTGAAATCATTATGCTTGGCTTGCGTGCTGCGTCGTGTGCGAAATGACACAGGTCACAGTTATTAACGATGGTCGGGCTGGATTTCTTGAGGGAAATCGATGTTGCGCTGCGGTGATTCAGGCTTTGGCGCGACATCAGTGCCCACCTGGCAGCCTGACGGACTTAGGGCGTCGAGAGCGAAAATTGACCCCGGCGAGGACAGTTTTTGCGGGATTCGAAGGCCCATAGCCCGGCTATGGGCCAAGAAGACGGTGAAAAATGGACCGCTGCGGCCGATTTGCAGCCGACGTTTCCTAGATCCGACAGGCTGCCAGGCCGCTCCGACCATCCCGTACCCCACGTTCGTGCTCGATGGAAAGGGCGCAGCTGAGCGCGCTCTACAATGCGACGGACCATGCAAT
Source organism: Burkholderiales bacterium (assembly GCA_040382235.1). Taxonomy (GTDB): domain Bacteria; phylum Pseudomonadota; class Gammaproteobacteria; order Burkholderiales; family JAEUOS01; genus JAEUOS01. Next base: position 12,663 of record JBEIFV010000137.1, on the reverse strand, counting down.
CAAAAAAAAACCCAAAAACCACAAGGAGCTGAGGTGCGAGAGTCGCGCGGCGATGCCGGTTTGTATGCCCGCGTCAGCAGACGCTTTGCGCGCCTGGACCCCACGCTTAAGGGGCTCTTGTGGAGCGCGGCGGCCGGGTTCATCTTTTCCCAATTGAACGCGATCATGCGGGTCATGAGCATTCAGCTCGATCCGTTTCAGACGCAGTTCCTGCGTTACCTGTTCGGCTGTGCGGTGATGCTGCCGCTGGTTTTGAAGAGCGGATTGGCCGCCTACTGGCCCAAAAGCATTGGCGCGCAATTCACTCGCGGTCTGGTGCATTCCATCGGACTGTGCTTGTGGTTCGCCGCACTGCCGCATGTACCGCTGGCGGACATGACAGCCATGGGCTTCAGCGGGCCGATCTTCATCATGATCGGTGCATACCTGTTTTTTCGCGAGCCGATGCGCTGGGATCGCTGGCTCGCCGCAGTCATCGGTTTTGCCGGCGTGCTGATCGTGGTGGCGCCGAAGTTGTCGGGCGCCGGTGGTTACTTTCACCTGGTGATGCTGGCGTCCTCCCCGGTCTTCGCCGCATCTTTTCTGTTGACCAAGGCGCTTACCCGCAGCGAAAGCGCGGGCGTCATCGTGGTCTGGCAGGGCGTCTCGGTCGCACTTTTCAGTCTGCCGCTGGCTATGCTCCACTGGCAACCGGTGGCGGCGTTGCAATGGCTGGGATTCGTTGTGTGCGGCATTCTCGGCAGTGCCGGCCACTATTGCCTGACCCGGTCGATCCATGTGGCCGATATTTCCTCGACCCAGTCAGTCAGGTTTCTCGATCTGATCTGGGCCTCGTTCCTGGGTTGGCTGTGGTTTGCCGATGTGCCGACCTTGTCGGCCATCAGCGGCGGTGCGGTGATTGCGGTATCCACTTTCTGGATCGCACGACGCGAGGCGCGCGCGGCGCGTGGTTGATGACTTGCGGCGCACGGATTGCGTGCCGCGCAGTGCTCGCCAACCCGCTCGGAAAGGTGTGCTCCCGGCCCGCCACTGTCCGTTGCAGCGGCGGTGCGTCAGGCGTTCGGCTGCTCTTCGGCAACCAGTAGCCGCGCCTGCTGCGCCGGCATGTTGAGCAGCAAACCCAGGGCGCTGTAGTCGTCGGGCAACGCGGGGTTGTCCCAGCCGTTGGCCGAATGGCGGGCCAGGGCGATGGCCAGGGTTACGTTGCGAACCTGCGGGTCGCGCGTGGCATGATCGTCTGTGACGCGTACCAGCAGTTCCGGCAGGTGCCAGCGCTGCATCAAGGCCTGCTGCAGTTCATTGACCCCGACATTGAGGATCTTGCGTTGCGCCTCGATGCTGCGCAACCCGGGGTTTTGCGCGAGCTCCTGCTGCACCGCGCCGGCCAATGCCGGTGCCACGCACCACAGGAGGACCTCTGTGAATTCGTGCAGCAGGGCGGCGGTATAGATGAGTTCGGCATCCATGTCGTTGCGTCGCAGCGCCCATTCGAAGGCATAGTCTGCCGCCCGCTGCGAGCGGCTTAGCACTGCGCTCAGGCCCTGCTGCCAGTGCTGTGACTGGCCGGCGGGCGTCGCGATCGGCGGCACGGCGCCGAAGGCGCGAAAGAAGGGCGACAGTCCCAGCATGAGGATGCTGCCGGTCAGGCTTTCGACGTCGGTCAGTTGGGTGCGCCGGCGCAGGCTCGCCAGATGCCGATACAGCTTCACGCTCATCAGCGGATCGCGCATCACGATTGCGGCGATTCCCTGGGCATCGGCACTGTCCTGGTCGGCGTTGAGCACGGCCAGTTCGGCAGCGGTTTCCGGCAGCACCGGAATCTCTATCAGCGAAAGCGCGTCGCTCCAAGCTGCAAGGTCGCGCAGGGGGGTCGAGAAAAGCATGGTCATGTTCGTGCGCCGGGCATCAAGCCCTCCTCGGGTCCTATGGAAGGATTAACGGCGTTGTGGCGTGTAACTTGAAATGCGGCTCGCGCTTTGTGCCGCTGAACCGTCGCCGACTGCGAAGAAGCGCGACGATTCTTGCCTGGCCCGGCAGGCGCGACCCCGCGATCACTCCCTCAAGGCGCGGGACTGGCGAAACTCCGCTTCATCTCGATGACTACTTTTCCCTGCGCTCTGCGCTCGCGTATCACGCGCATGGCCTGGCGGAACTCGTCATGCGCGAATACATGCGAAACATGCGGTTTGGGGTGGCCGGCGACCGTCCATTCGAGCAGATCCGTCATCATTGCGCGCATTTGCGGCTCGTAGCGAACGCGTTCATCGACCGGCCCCCAGCCATAGTAGAGGCCCATGTTGTGTCCGAGCACCGCGATGTTCTTGACCAGAAGAAGATTGGCCGGTACTTGCGGGATACGGCCTCCAGCGAAACCCACCGCGATCATGCGCCCGAAAGGTTGCAGCAGGCGCAGGGCGGCGTCAAAGATGTCGCCGCCGACCTGATCGATCACTGCCGCCACACCTGCGCCATGGGTGGCCGCCATTACTTCGTCGCGCAGCCTGTCATAGCCGACCGCAGCGTGTGCGCCGTGGGCGAGCGCGAAATCAAGCTTGTCGCCTGTGCTGGCGGCGGCGATTACTCGGGCGCCAAGGTGGCGCGCCAACTCAACCGTGGCCACGCCGACCGCGCCGGCCGCGCCGGTCGCCAGTATGGTTTCGCCCGCTTTGATGGTGGCCCGCCAGCGCAGGGCGCCATATGCCGTGCCGTGGGCATTGGGCAGGTGAATTGCCGGCAGGAATGGCAATGCCGCAGCGCTTTCGGCGGGCAGGGGGTAAACGGTGGCGGCGCGCACCACCACCTCTTCAGCGAGGCCACCCCAGTCGAGAATGGCCAGAACGCGGTCGCCCGGTTTGACCTGGGTCACGCCTGCGGCGACCTCGGTGACCGTGCCGGCGATTTCGGTCCCCGGGGTGAACGGCAGAGGATAGGTGCGCTGGTACGTGCCTGCGACCTGCAGGCTCATTGCGAAACTGATGCTTGCGTAACTGATCGCGATACGCACGCCGCCAGGAATCATCCGGGGAGCGGGGGTTTCCTCCAGGCTCAAGGCATCCCAGTCACAGGGGGCATGACACACCAGTGCGCGCATGGCCTAACGGTAGGCCTGAAAGGCGCCGTCCCGGCACATGCCCTGTCCTGCCGGACGTGAAAAACACGGCATGGCTTGTCAGCCCTTGACGAACAGGGTCTGTAGCGGCTCCGCACCTGCCTGCCGGCTCCAGTGTCCATGTAGGTTCGCATCGAAACTCGCCCCGGCCGGCAGAACGTCGGCGGAGTAGAAATGCTGCCCGGGCAGGAACATGCGGGTGCTGCCATCCTGCAAGCCGATCTCCATTTGCCCGCGCAATACGAATACCCATTGCGGTACCGGCGTGCAGTGAAAGTGGCTGCGAAAACCGACCGGGCTTTCGCGCAACTGGTAGCCGGCTGCCGGGAAAACGGGTGACAGCATCGACTGCGGCGAGCCTTCCGGTAGCGCCACGCTTTCTTCGCGAAAACGCGCGCGCCCATCGGTGTCGGTGAATAAAACGGTTTTGACGATAGAGGTCATTGGCTGATCGGTTTGGATTTTTTGAGCGGCAGGGCGGCTGCGATGCCGGTTTCAGGCACGGTGCAGGCCCTGTTTCAAGATGCGGCCGGACGCATGAAGATCTGCTTCACGCCCTTCCCAACGATGCCTATCGGGGGGGGCTTTCAAGGGGGGGCTCTCAAGGCATCACTTGAATCATACCGTGAGCGACACTGCGGGGAAGCACGGCCGCGGCGGGCGTCACGCAGCGCTTCCATCCTTGTACGGCGGGCGTGTTCAAGTCCCGGATCCGGATCGCGATGCGTACGGCCGGCAAGCCGGCCGGTGGCATGCTCCTGGCCGTTCTCAGACGCTGCGTTGCATCCCAAGTTCGCCGCGTTCGAGCGTGCGCAACCCGGTCTCGCGCAGGCCGTGGAAAAGCTTGTCATCGCCCACGGCCAGCAGGTCCGGCAGAAGTTGGGGCTGGTGCGTGGTCGCCCATTGTCGAAACTGATCCTTGAGTGCCGCAAAGTGTGAATCCCGCGCCGCTTCTGCCAACTCCAGCAGTCGCGCCCAGGCCCATGCGCACGGCTGCTCGCCGACACGTTCGATGAGCATACCTATCACCCGGTCGTGGTCGCCGTTCAAAATGCACAGATCAACGTAGAGTGCCAGATCCTTGTCGGAAAGTTCAAGCGTAGATAGCGCTAACGATTCGATCAGGTCGGCGCTGCGCTCCAGGAAATGCCGCTGGTCCAGCGGCGTCATGCTGCGCGAGTTTCCGACCAGACTGCCGCTTGGGGCTGGTGTGTGCGCGTCTGCATTGGCGTCCCTTGCGGTCGGCGCAGGTTGGGACGGCGCCATGGCGGCAGGCGATCTTGGCGCCGGCTTGTTGGCGATCATCGAGCGGATGCTTGCCACTTCGGCATCCTGCACGGCACGCGGTATGCCCGGAAGCTTGATCGCGGTGTCATGCAGTTGCATCAGTTGGGAGGTCGGCATTGGCTGCGTCAGAACAGTATTCACCAGCCCCGGAATCGCCGTCATGATCTCGCGCAGCGGGCTGGCTGCTGGAATTCGGTTTCGCACCGACAGCATTTCCTTGACCAAGACCAGCATCGAGTCGTAGGGAATGCGGATGCGCTCTCGGTTTCGCCGTATGGTGTGCTCGAGATTGGCTACGTTCGTTAGTGCCAGCCGGGCATCCGGCAATCGCAGTATGGCCTTGAGGTCCAGAAGCAGCAGCTTTCGCTTTTGGGGATTGAGCGTGAAAACGCACTGGATCGGTGCTTCCTTGGCGCTGCTGGAGCGGGCGCCTACAAGTTTCCTGATGACTTCGAACATCGGGCGTTCCTGGAGTGGCGGTTCAGATCGGTGTCGGACCGGCCGGCAGGCGACTGCGGCGCTGCGGCGCGTGTGTGAGAGGGTTCTGCGCTGCCAGTGGCGGCATGGATCGACGCTGGCCAGGTGATCTATCGGTGACAAGGTAATGCGATGAGTCGGACCCGGGATGCGGTGACGTGTCCCATAGACGGGGGCGACTCGAGCGGTCGGGCAAGAAAGGCAAGCAGGCCGAGCATGGTGTGCGTGGCAGCGTAAATGGAAAGGTGACAAGACTCAAGCCGGGATATCGGCAGCCGGGCGGCGCGCTTGAGGCTGCAAGCGCGCGACCTTTATCGCTTTGTGACGCATGTCAAAGCGCATTTGGCGCTCTCAAAAAACCGCGGCATGGCACTCGACCGCGGCCGCCACCTGAGTTTCCCCCGCAGCGGCCAATTGCTCGAAGTTGCGCACCTGGTCGCGCCCGTTGCGCTTGGCGTAGTAGAGCGCCTGGTCCGCGCGGCCGACCACGATCGAGGGCAGGTCGTCGATGCGGATGCGGGTGTAGCCGATGCTGATGGCGACCTTGCCCACCTGCGGAAATGCGTAATTGGCGATGGCTGTTCGAAAGCGATCCAGCACCATCGCTGCACCGGCGCTGGAGCAAGGCGAGAGAACGTTCACAAACTCCTCGCCGCCAAAGCGGAACAGGCGGTCTTCCATGCGGAAACCGCGCATCATGAGGCGCGATACCAGGATCAGGATTTCGTCGCCGTACAAATGACCGAAGCAGTCATTGACGCTCTTGAAATGATCGAAGTCGATTACCGCCAGCCAATGATGTTTACCGGCGCGCATGACGCGCCGGTCACTCGCACCGTAGGACGGGTTCTCGCGAGCCGTGCGCTGCATCGCCAGCACGCGATCGATACGCTCCTCGAAGGTCTTGCGGTTGAACAAACCGGTCAAGGTATCGCATTCGGCGTCGTTGATCAGATTGACGTGGTTCCGATAGACCTTCAGGAAACTGCCGATCCACCAGGGGCGCAGCGAAGCGGCGTCGGCAAAGCGCATGGTGACAAGGCCGGTCAATCCTTTGGGACCAAACAATCCGTGCGCGACCAGCGCTTCGCCCAGAACCACCGATCCGGCATTCGCGCTGCCGTCGCTCAAGTGTCGCGTTGCGACCTCCAAAGTGGAGACGTCCACCGGCCAGGGTTCGTCCGCGTCGGCATAACGTGGCTCGCGGCCGGACTCGATGATCCAGGCAGGGGCCTGTTGGTTGCCCACAGGCAGGTGCAGTACGACCTGCCGCGCTCCGCCGATGTCGCCCAGAATGCGCATCATGGTGAGCGGCAGTTGCTCGTGGTCGCGCTCGCCGCTGAGGTGTTCGAGGGCGGCCAGAACCACCGACACCTCCGCCGGCATCGATTCCGCGACGGATCGGGTGGCGTCGCAGGCGCAGGCGCCGCTCTCAGGTTCGGCGCGTGCTTCCAACACTGGAGCGGGCATGGGCGACCACGATGTACGTGAGCATAATCACCGTTTACGGCAATTGTGCGGGTAAGTTGAACCAACTCGCTGTGCTCATGCGGCACGCTGGCTCTCCCATCCGGCCCGCAGGCATGAGGGCGCCCAAAGCCTTGTCGGCACAGGCTTCGCTTCTGGCCCTGCGACCAGCGCCTCGCCGCAGTCGGGGCGAGGCGCAGTATCATGGCCGGTTTCTCCACCAGTCGATTTTCAGGCGACATTACCCGTGTCGCACTCGCCCATCCCCGCCATGCCTGCAAACCCTGTACAACCGATCCCGCAATGGCTTGGCGTAGTGCTGATGCTCTTGATTGCCAGCGCTTTCGCCAGCAACCATGTAGCCGCCCGCGTTGCCTTCGACCATGGCGCCAACGTGCTGACCGCAGTCCTGTTTCGTTCGGCCGGTACGGCGCTTGCGGTTCTGGCGCTGATGCGCTTCGCCGGCGTGCCGCTGCAGATCGCGGCCGGATCGCGCTGGCGCGCCATCGGTATCGGCGTTGCCCTGGCAATCCAGAGCGTGTGCCTGTATTCCGCGGTTGCGCGCATCCCGGCCGCGCTTGCCTTGCTGGTATTCAACATATTTCCCCTGTTGTTGGTGCTGATCTCGTGGCTTACCGGCTCCGGCCGCCCGTCGCGACGGGTATTGGTGGTCATGCCGATCGCCCTGTTCGGCCTGACACTGGCGTTGGACGTTGGCGGCTGGAGCGGTGTCCAGCCCCAGGGGTTTTCGGGGCGCTGGGCGGAGATCGGTGCCGGCGTGGCGTTCGCGCTGGTTGCGGCCGTCTCCTTCGCACTCGCACTATTCCTGAGCAACCGCTGGCTTGGCGACATGGACGGGCGCATGCGCAGCTTCGCGACCATGTCCACGGTGACAGTGCTGGCGCTGGCGGTGGGGCTGGGCAGCAAGGGCTTTGCCTGGCCGCAGGATATGACGGGCTGGGTTGCCATCGGGCTGCTTACGGCTTTTTACGGCGTTGCGTTCACTTCGCTGTTCGCGCTGTTGCCGCGCCTGGGCACGGTCAACAACGCCGCGCTGATGAATTTTGAGCCGATCGCGCTGCTGTTCCTGGCCTGGGCGATATTGGGACAGCGCGTCGCACCGTTGCAGATTTTCGGGGCGCTTATCGTGATTGGGGCGGTTGTGGCGCTGGGCTCCGGTAAACGCTGATCACCCCTGGTACACAGCCTGGTAGTCGCTTGAAGTCAACGGTCCGGAGCCCTTGCGCGGCAGGCGACCAGGCAATGCGGCGTGGGGTGTGCCTCAATACGCAATGCTGCTGCTTCCCGGACCGCAGCATGTAAGCCAAGCCCTGACCCGGGCCTCGATTCAGGCGTCGGCACTGGCAAGCATCAATCCCAACCCTGGAGCACTTCAATGGCAACCCGCATCAATCCGATCGACGGCTTTTCAGTGCAGCGCTCGGCCATTCACTTTCTGGGGTCCGACCTGCAACGGCCGGAGTGCATCCTGGCAGAACCGGATGGAACCTTGTGGAGCGCGGACGCGCGCGGTGGCGTGATGCGCCTGCGGCATGATGGCAGCCAGACCTTCATCGGCCAGCGCGCGAGTGACCGTTTTGGCAGCGCCGCAGCGGCGTCGGCAAGTGATCTGGAAGGCAAGTTCACCCAGGGAACGCTGCCCAATGGTCTGGCGTTTGCCGCCAACGGCGACATCCTGATCTCCAATTTCGGCACCGACCTGCTTGAAGTCATGAAGCGCGACGGCAGCACGCACACCCTCATCGACCGCATCGATGGCGCACCCATCGGCAAGGTGAATTTCGTGTTGCGCGACTCCCGCGACCGCATCTGGATCACCGTTTCGACGCGCGTCAATCCCTGGACCGCGGCTGCGGCCTCGCGCGTCAGGGATGGCTACATTGCGTTGGTCGACCAAGGTGGCATCCGCATCGTCGCCGACGGTTTTCACTTTACCAACGAGATTCGCCTGGATGCGAACGAGGAGTGGCTGTACATCGTGGAAACCACCGGCCCGCACATTTCGCGCATGCGGGTGGGGGCCGATGGCGACCTGTCGGGGCGCGAGGTGTTCGGTCCGTCGCATCTGGGCGGCTATCCGGACGGCATCGCATTCGACGCCTTCGGCAACCTGTGGTGCACGCTGGTGATGATCGACCAGTTGATCGCGCTCACGCCGGAGGGCGATCAGCGTCTGCTGCTCGACGACTCCGAGGCGCGGTCGCTCGCGACTTTCCGGGAGGCGATGGCGGCCGGGCAAGTGACACCTGAACTGATGCTGGCCACGCGCGGCAGTATCGCGCCGTGGATGGCTTCGGTCACATTTGGCGGGTCCGATCTGAGGACTGTCTATTTGGGCAGCTTGATGGGTACGAGAATCCCGTACTTCACCGCGCCTGTGGCAGGGTTGCCGATGGTGCATTGGCGCTAGCGTCAACCATGCGGCGGCCAGATGCTCGCGAATCAGGCGTGCAGGAGACGTGACCGCGCCGCATCGGTGATTGCCGCCACGCACGGGTGCTTGATGCGGCGTTCCGGCGAGATCACAAAGAAATGTTCGATCAGTTCGGGGGCGCGCCCGATGATTTCGACCTTGTACTGGGCGCCGATCTCATGTTCGAGGAAGCTTGGTCCGGCAAAGACGCCTTTACCATGTTGGCCAAATGCCTTCATCAGCGCGCCATCGTCGAACTCGCCGACGACCAGTGGCGCAACGCGAAGCTGTCGGAACCAGGCGTCGAGGTGCGTACGTATTGCCGTGTCGCCGCCCGGCAGCAACATCGGCGCGGCGTCCAGACAGGCGGGAAAGCGGCCTTTGAGATGTTTGCGCACCGCGCCGGCGGCGAAGAAGGTCAATCCGGAGCTGCCAAGCTTGTGGCTGTATGCCTTGAAGTTCGAGTTCGGCGACAGGGCGACGTCGGCGATCACCATGTCAAGGCGATGTAGTGCCAGTTCCGACAGCAGGTTCTCGAGTTTCCATTCGCGGCACACCAGTCGTATCGGTTCGGTCATACGGGTGGCCGGCTCAAGCAGGCCGTAGGCGACCGATTTCGGTACCGCGTCCGCGACTCCGACACGAAATTCGGCGCGGCGCTGGCCCGAGCCCTTGAGGAGGCTGACAAGTTCCTCGCCCAGGCCGAAGATTTCATCTGCGTAGGCGAAGGCCGCGCGACCGATATCGGTCATTTCCAGGTTGCGGCCGATCTTGCGCAGCAGCGGCTTGCCAACCGCCGCTTCGAGCAGTGCGACTTGTCCGCTGACGGTCTGCGGTGTGACATGCAGTCGCTGTCCGGCGCGAACCACACCACCCTCCTTGACCAAGGCCCAGAAGTAATGCAGGTGCTTGTAGTTGAGGGGCATTGAAAGATATCGAAAAAACCTTAGTGTAAAAGAATAAATGCGAATTTACATGGATGTTCCTCGCCGATAAAGTCCTGTCACCGCAAGCTAACCAGGAGAAGAAAGCGATGAAAAGCGTCGACATCACCGTTCACGGTTTCACCATGACCGCGGCGATTCGCCAGCATGCCAACAAGCGCCTCGGGTTCGCGCTCGACTGCGTCGCGGGACGCGTTGAGCGTGTCTCGATGACACTCACCGATGTCAACGGGCCGCGCCACGGTCTCGACAAGAGCTGCGTGCTCCGCATTGCGGGCACCGGCCCCGAAATCGTGTGCGGGATGGTCGACAGCGACCTGTATCGCCTGATTGACCGGACAGCGGATCGCGCCGGGCGTTTGGTGCGGCGTGAAGCGGAGCGCGCCGTCAGCAGCCGCCGGCCGCGCCGTAACGCGCTGCCGTACGCGATGGTCGACTTCGCTTGAATGGATCGATGATGAAGCACTCAAGAAATCAAGCTGGCGCTGCGGCGACTCGTCTGGTGACGCTGGCCCTGTTGGCGGACGGCGAGCCTTCCTGTTTCGACTTCCGCATGCTCGAACGCCTGCGCGCCTTCGATCTGCTTGGTCTTTCGAAGGAGGAATTTGTACGCGCGGCCGACGCCTACCGCGGTGAACTGCGCGACGCTGCCGCGCAAGCTGATGCGCCCCATCATCTGAATGTCGAGACGCAGCGTATTCGCGGATTGCTCGCGGCGATACAGGATCGGGCGCGACAGCGCGAACTGGCTTGCCTGATATTCGGGATTGTCCGTGCCGACGCTCGCATACACGCGGGTGAGTCGCTCTTGCTGTGGGAGGCGCTGGACGCCTGGAAACTGCGACTTGCCGATGTTGTGACGGACGTCGCAGGCAACCAGGGCAGGCGTGTCGAACTGCGGACAGCGCGCGTTTTTCGGCGGCGGTCTGTCCACAAACGGTCCTGGCTGGCGCCGGCTGGAGTGCCTGCGCATGCCTGATCGAATGGCCGCCTATCCGCGCAAGGCCGCCGAGCAAGTATCAGGTTTGCGCTGGAGCCATTTTCTGCTTGCATGCGGTCTGGTGGTTGCGGTTGACCAGGTGCTGGCCACCCAAGTCCTCAAGCAGGCCGACGGAGATGGGCGCGTAACCTATTCGGACCAGCCGGTGCCAGGCAAGCGGGTGGTACGTACGCTCGACCTGCCGCGCGCCACCGAGGCCGAGCGTGCGGAGATCGAAGCGCGCCGCGATGCCATCGCACGCGAAGCCGAAGCCTTGCGCTCCCGGTTGCGTGAACGCTCCGCATCGCTCGATCGCAACGACCGCGAAATCCGCCTCGGCAGCCGCATGCTGGCCGAAGCGCAGCGCGCGCTCGACAACGGCCTGGCGCCGCAAGCCGGTGAGCGCACCGGCCGGCGCTTCAATGACGCTTACTTCACCCGCATAGCCGGCCTTGAGCAGCGTATTGTCGATGCCCGAGTCAAGCTCGAGCGTGCCTACATGGAACGCGATCAGATCAAGTGACCCTGACGTCGGCGGACGGCAGGCACGCTGGCACGCTCGCACGCGGCGCTGTATGCTTGCACGATGCATGGTTCATTGTTTGCATCCATCGTTTTTCGAAACAAGTTGGTTCGACGCGAATGGCGTGACTTCTGCCGCGCACTCGTGGTGGGACTCGCCTTGTGGGGGCATCCGGCGTCGGGCGCCAACCTGGTCGCCGGGCCGATGGCCGGCCACCGCGACGCACAGTCCACCCTGATCTGGCTGCAGGCAGACGGCAAAGCCGTGGCGCGCATCGAATATTGGCCGGACGCCGCAGACGGCAGGCGCGCGCTCTCGGGCCCTGCAACGCTCGACATCGACAACGACTTCAGCGCGCAGATCGTGCTTGCCGGGCTCGAGCCCGGATCCACCTACCGTTATCGTGTACTGATGGACGGGCGCGAGGTCAAGCTGCCGCAGGCCCTGTCGTTTCGCACCGAGTCGCGCTGGCAGTGGCAGCAGCATTCCTCGAGTCCCGCCATCGGCCACGTTCCGCCCGACTTCAAGGTGGCGTTTGGTGCCTGCGCCTACATCAACGACCCGCCCAACGATCGCGCTCTAAGGCCTGGCGGACCCTATGGTGGCGAAATGGGCATTTTCGACAGCATCGCCGCGCAGCGCCCCGATCTCATGCTTTGGTTGGGAGACAACACCTATTTGCGGGAATCCGACTATGGCAGTCCCACCGGCATCGCGCGCCGCTACCGGCGTGATCGCGGTGTTCCCGAGTTGCAGCGTTTGCTGCGCACCGGCAATCACTATGCGATCTGGGACGACCATGACTTCGGGCCAAATGATTCCAATGCAAGTTTCACCTACAAGGCCGAATCGCTGCGCGTGTTTCAGCGCTACTGGCCCAACGGTGCATTTGGTCAGCCGGAGGCGCCCGGCATCTTCCGCGTTGTAAGCCAGAATGATGCTGACTTCTTTTTTCTCGACGGCCGTTATCACCGCGATGCCGACGCCGCACGCGGCCTGGCCAACAAGAGCATGCTGGGCGCGGCACAGCTGCGCTGGCTCAAGAATGCGCTGCTGGCATCGACCGCCAATTTCAAGATCATCGTCTCTGGTAGCCAGGTATTGCGCAATGTGCCGCCGCGGATCGAGGGCTGGAGCAATTTTCCGGAAGAGCGTCGCGAGTTCCTCGAATGGCTGGCGGACAATCGGGTTGCCGGCGTGATGTTTCTTTCCGGTGACCGCCATCACACCGTGTTGACCAAACTGGCGCGCGACAATGCATACCCGCTGCACGACTTCACCTGCTCTCCCCTGACGTCGGGTGTGCACCCTCCGGCGCGCAACGAGGACTTGACACAAGTCGACGAGGGTACGCTTGCCGTCAAGCGCAATTTCTGCACGCTCGATTTCGCCGGCCCCTGGTCGGAGCGCCGCATCATGCTGCGCGCCTTCGATAGTGGGGGT
>JBEIFV010000136.1:0-16295 GCA_040382235.1 Burkholderiales bacterium | reverse complement strand
GTGTGCGACGCCGTCACGCATGCTGAGTTGCAATTCTTCGTTCAAGAGATTTCTCCTTCTGTCGGGGCGGGCCGGCCGCTGTGGCAAAGCCGGCGGGCGCGAGCTTAATCGAAGTATGCAGCGCGCATTGGCGTGGTCCGGCATTCGAACCTCGGGTCGCCGCTGGTTGCCGGCGGCATGTGCTGTAGCATTGCCGGCCCTGACAAAGCTTGATTCAACATCTGATGGCGCCCATCCGTACCACCCACGCGGAACGCGGGTCGATCGGTGCTCGAGCCAAGCCGAGTTCTTGTGCGATTACCCATAACGCCGAACCGCGTCGATGCGCGGTTGCGGCTGCAAGACTGAACCATGACCAAAACCCCTGCGGCGCCGTCGAGGCGTCCGAAAACACCCAAGCGCCAAGCAACTGCCGAAGCCGCGGCGATCGTTGCCGCCGTCGTGGGCGCTGAGTCGACTGCAAGTCCCGTCATCGCTGCAAACAGCGAAGTCGTTGCGGCGATCGTTGCCCCACCAGTTGCGCCGCCCGTACCCGAAGTGCCGGAGCAACGCGAGCCAGGTCGCGATCCGCGCACCCAGGAGCCACTCTTGTGGCGCGACGACGGCTGGACCGCGCGCGTGATCAAGAACATCGACGACGAAGGCTGGGCGGTCGAGATGATCCGCGACGGCCAGGCCGAGCCGGCCTTGGTGGGGCCCTGGACCATGGGGCGCGACAAGAAGAACCCCAAGCCCTTGAGCGCCCCCGCGTTCGCCACACTGGTCAAGACCGCCACAGAGGTGATTGCCCGTCATGAGCAGCATCTGCATGCGATGCTGCACAAGAGCATCACGGTCAGCAGCGGCTCTTCGCGCATCACTGTGACCCTGGATATCCTGCCGGATGAAGACGATCCGTCCGCGACCTTGACCGCGTTTGACGAAGCCGGTGCGCAACTGGCGCAGGTGCGGGTCGCGCCTAATTTCAAGCTCGGGCGTTCCAGCGCTGCCGCGTGGGTCGAGAATGACTTTCGCAGGCCACGCTGAAGCTGCGCCGCTGATGGTCAGGCGCGCGGCATAGTTCGCGCGCGATGGCACGGCGCAACGCAGCCTTTTCTTGATTCGGGTGCATTGAATATGCAGGAAGGCGCAACCACGCGAGAGGCCGGGCAGCCCGCCAAGACCTTGCTGATCGTCTTTCACTCGATGACTGGCGGGACGCGTCAGATGGCGCAGGCGGCGGCGCGGGGAGCGGCGTGCGAGCCGCCGGTTCGCGTGCGACTGCTTGAAGCCGCCGCAGCCGGGCCGGATGACGTGCTGCAAGCCGACGCCTGCATCTTCGCAACACCGGAAAATCTGGCAGCGATGTCGGGCATGATGAAAGACTTTTTCGACCGCAGCTACTATGCGGTGTTGGAGCAGGTCAACGGCCGGGCCTACGCGTTGATGGTATGCGCCGGCAGCGATGGCAGCAACGCGGTGCGCCAGATCGAGCGCATCGCCACCGGCTGGCGCTTGCGCGCGATGGCCGCGCCGCTGATTGTCTGCACGCATGCGCAAGCGCCGGAGGCGATTCTGGCCACCAAGAACATCAGTCCGCAGGACCTGGCCAGTTGCGAGGAACTTGGCGCGACGCTGGCCGCGGGCTTGGCCGCAGGCCTCTACTGACGCGGCAGCCGCTGGTCGCGCGGCGGTGTTTCCCGGCATTGCAAGTGACGTGGGGGCGGCACCGCGCCGGGTGCCGCGCTCAGCCGGTACAAGAGGGGACTGATACTGCGGCCGTAGCGGACGTTTCGGTGTTTGATTCACGCAGCCCGTCTGCGCGCTAAACTCTTCGGTAAAGTTTCATTACCGCCCCATCATTTAAAGGCCGACCACCGTGACCGAATCCACCGCGCGACGCGCCATCCTCGTCACCGGCGCGGCTTCCGGCATCGGCGCCGCCACTGCGCGCCGCTTCATCAGCGAAGGCTGGCAGGTGGCGATCAACTATGCGGAAGCTTCGCAGCACGCAGCGGCCACCGCCATCGCTGCCACAGCCACCGCGCCCGGCCAGCAGGCGATCGCGGTCGAGGGCGACGTCACGCGCGATGTCGATTGCGTGAAACTGGTGGCGGCAAGCGTCGCCGCCTTCGGTCGGCTCGATGCCCTGGTCAACGCCGCCGGTATCAGCAAGATGGTGCCGCAGCCCGATCTGCACGGCCTCTCTGCCGACGACTTTCAGCGCATCTACGCGGTCAACACCATCGGGCCGTTCCAGATGACGCGCGCCTGCGCGCCGCATCTGAAAGCCAGCGGCAAGGGTGCAGTGGTCAACATTTCCTCGCGCGCGGGCATTGCCGGCGGCGGCTCGTCGATTGCGTATGCCGCTTCCAAAGGCGCTCTCAACACCCTCACACTTTCACTGGCGCGGGTGCTGGCTCCCGAGGTGCGGGTCAACGCGGTGTGCCCGGTGTTGGTCGAGCAGGGCTTTGTCGAGCGCCTGGCGCCGGAATCGTTCGCCGAACGCCGTGCGCGCCAGATCGCAGTCTCGCCCTTGCAGCGCATCGGTCACCCGGATGAAGTGGCCGAGACCATCCACTGGCTGGTCTCGAGCGCTTCGATGATGACCGGGGCGATTGTCGAACTGGATTTCGGCCTGCACCTGACCGCTGGATGATGCACTGGCTTGGCTGGCCGCAATGAATTCGTTTCCGCCCGGGTTTCGCGCGCTGGTGATCGGCTCCTCGGGGGCGATTGGTGCCGCCTTCGCTTCGTTACTGGAAAAGCAGGCCGGATGCGCGGGTGTTGACGGTATTCATCGCAGTTCGCAGCCGGCAATCGATTTCGCCGATGAGAGCAGCATTGCCGCAGCCGCCGCCAGTCTCGCGAACCGGGCGCCTTACTGCCTGATCATCAATGCCGCGGGCCTTTTGCATACACCGCGCTTCATGCCGGAGAAGCGGCTGGCAAGTCTCACCTACGATCAGATGTTCGAGACCTTTCGCGTCAATGCATTCGGCCCGGCCATGGTGCTGCGCCATTTCTCGGGCCTGCTGGATAGTCGGCGTGGCGTGTTGGCGGTGCTCTCGGCCAAGGTCGGCAGCATCGAAGACAACCGACTGGGCGGGTGGTACAGCTATCGCGCTTCGAAGGCTGCGCTCAACATGCTGCTCAAGACCGCGGCCATCGAAGTCAAGCGCACCCGGCCTGACGCTGTACTGGTGGCCTTGCACCCCGGCACGGTCGATTCAGGCTTGTCCGGGCCCTTTCGTGGCGCCGAGATCGGGCGAGCGCCCGTGCAGGCCGCGAGCGACATGCTGCAGGTGATTGACGGGCTCACGCCTGCGGATAGCGGAAGTTTTTACTCTTACGACGGTACCCGATTGCCCTGGTGAGTGCGGCGCTGGCATGCACGATCGTCAAGCGACGGCAGGTGGGGCGGATCCTTCGACTCATGGCGCGCTGGCCGCGTTGATCGCCACCAGATCGCTTTCATCCTTGAGGGCCACGCCGGTAAGTTCGCGGCGGAACGCCTCATCAATCAGCCAGGCCAGCTTGAACGCCGCCACCGGATAGGAAAGGCCCTCGGCGCGCACATTGGATATGCAGTTGCGCAGGGCGTCGCTGCAACCCACACGCGGTGCCCAGGTGGCATAAATGCCCAGGCTGTCCGGTGAGCTCAGGCCCGGACGTTCGCCGATCAGCACCAGAACCATGCGCGCGCGCAAGCGTTCTGCGATCTCGTCGCCGAGCGCTACGCGGGCCTGGGTGGCGATCACCACCGGGCTTGCCGACCAATTCCGGCCGGCGCTGCGCCAGCGGCTGCGCAGTGCGTCCAGCAGGGGCCGGGCATGCGTCTGCACCGCCACTGGCGAGAGGCCATCGCCGATCACCACGCACAGGTCGGGTGCGGCGCTGTTCGCGGCTGCGAGCGCGTCCAGTTGCAGCGCCGCTGATTCCGACAAGCAGCGGCCCAAGTCCGGGCGACAAAGATAGGTCTGGCGCGCGTCGGCGCCGCGATCAGCCGCCGCGCTGTGGACTGTGATGCTGGGCCAGCCGGCGGCGTGCAGATCGGCGGCAAGACGCGCGCTGTCAAGCGGAACATGCACCGCGTCGCGCGCCTGCGCGTGCGCCAGGCCGAAGCGCAGCACCTCGCGGGTTGGCAAGCTGTGGCCGGTGCGGCCGATCGCGATGTTGGCCGGCGTATGCGCGCGCAATGCCGACCATGGATCGGGCAGCACCAATGGCGCGCTGTCGGTGCCCGCCACGGCTGGGTCGGCAGGCTTGGCGTTGCTCATATCCTGCCCCCTGTGCGACCGGCCGGTGGCTTGGCGCCGTCCGTCCCCAGCAGCTGGTGTTGCGCCGCGATGCCGGCCAGGAGCGGATGCCCGGCCGTCACCGGCATGATGCGGCCGTCTTCGCCGGCGATCCCCATCTCGATCAACCAGCGCTCGAATTCCGGTGCGCGCTTCAAGCCCAGCACCGAGCGCGCGAACAGCGCATCGTGGAACGACAGGCTCTGATAATTGAGCATCACGTCATCCGCCCCCGGCACGGCGATCACGAAGGTGACGCCGGCGGCGGCCAGCAGCAACAGCAGGTTGTCCATGTCGTCGGAGTCGGCTTCGGCGTGGTTGGTGTAGCAGACATCGCAGCCGATCGGCAGCCCCATCAGCTTGCCGCAAAAATGATCCTCCAGGCCGGCGCGGATGATCTGCTTGCCGTCGTACAGATACTCCGGGCCGATGAAGCCGACCACGGTGTTGATCAACAGCGGTGCATAGCGGCGCGCCACCGCATAGGCGCGCGCCTCGCAGGTTTGCTGGTCGACGCCGTGGTTGGCGCGCGCCGACAGCGCGCTGCCCTGGCCGGTTTCGAAATACATCACATTGTCGCCGACCGTACCGCGCTTGAGGGAGTGGGCGGCGGCCTGCGCTTCGTCGAGGATGGCGAGCGTCACGCCGAACGAGGTGTTGGTCTTCTCGGTGCCGCCAATCGACTGGAACACCAGGTCGAGCGGCGCGCCTTGTTCGATCGCCTTGATCTGGCTGGTGACATGGGTGAGCACGCAGGACTGGGTGGGAATGGCGAAGCGGCTGATCGTTTCATCCAGCGATTTCATCAGGTCGATCAAGACGGCCAAGCTGTCGGAGGCCGGGTTGATGCCGATCACCGCGTCGCCGGCACCATACAAGAGGCCATCGAGCAGCGAAGCGGCGATGCCGCGCGCGTCGTCGGTCGGATGGTTCGGCTGCAGACGGACCGACATGCGACCCGGCAGGCCGATGGTGTTGCGAAAGCGGGTGATCACGCAACACTTGCGTGCCACCGCAATCAGGTCCTGGTTGCGCATCAGCTTGCTGACCGCGGCGGCCATCTCCGGCGTAACGCCGGCGCGGATTGCCGCCAGCGCCGCCGGCGTGGCGGATTCCGACAACAGCCAGTCGCGAAAGTCGCCCACGGTCAGGTGTGCGATCGGTGCAAAGGCGGCGGCATCGTGGCTGTCGATGATCAGGCGCGTCACCGCGTCGTCTTCGTAGGGGATCAGCGCCTCGTTGAGAAATGTGGCCAAGGGCGTATCCGCCAGCGCCATGCGGGCGGCCATGCGTTGTTGCGCCGAATCGGCCGCCACGCCTGCCAACAGGTCGCCCGAGCGCAGAGGCGTGGCCTTGGCCATCACCTCACGCAGGTCGGCGAACTGGTGG
Organism: Burkholderiales bacterium; assembly: GCA_040382235.1. Classification (GTDB taxonomy): domain Bacteria; phylum Pseudomonadota; class Gammaproteobacteria; order Burkholderiales; family JAEUOS01; genus JAEUOS01. Next base: position 10,629 of record JBEIFV010000136.1, on the reverse strand, counting down.
CGGGTGGCGCCGATGGTGGCCTGGTAGCCCATGGCGGCGCTCAGTAGCTTGCGGGTCGCCGACGGCGCGACGCGCGGGACGGCCTTGCATGCAGGCAGGCGGCCTTGCGCGGCACGGAGAACGCCAGCCCGGCCAGTGGTCCGCTTGCGGGCTTGCGCAGGCTGGAATTCATCATGCGGCGCGCGCCACCGCAATCGAGGCGCCGCCCTTGGCTGCGGATAACACGAAGGCTTCCATCGCGGCGATGCCGTTGACCACATCGTCCAGCGGCACCGGATAGGGCGCCACGCCGGCCACGGCTTTCGCGAAGGCTTCCATCACGAAGCGCTCGGCGTCTTCGGCCGGCCAGGTCAGGCGCCGCACCGGCTGCCCCACCATGCCTACCTCCAGCACCTCATGGTCGAGCACGTGGGCCCAGCCGCGGGTGCCGAAGAGTTGCAGGCGCCACAGGCGTGCGGTAGCGGTGAGCGTGCTCATGTAGCCCGATTGCCCGCCGGCGAAGCGCAGCGCGCAGGCCGACGTGTCGTCGAGCTCGATCTTCAGCACTTGCCTGAGGCTGGTGGCGCCCACGTCCGCGATCGGCCCCAAAAGGTCGATCATCGCATCGAGGATATGCACGCCCATCAGCGTCAAGCCGCCGCCGGGAGCTTCCTTCTCGCTTGCGCGCCATACCGAGGCATCGTATTCAAGGCCGAAGGATCCGGAGAAATTGCCTTCCACATGCAACAGCGTGCCGAGGCTGCCATCGGCGGCCAGCCTCTTCAACGCGCGCATGGCCGGAAAGAAGCGCCGGTTGTGGCCCACTGCCAGCACCACGCCGGCCGCGGCGCAGGCGGCGCGGATGCGCACGGCATCGGCCAGGTTCAAGGCCAGTGGTTTCTCAACGAACACCGGCAAGCCCGCCGCGGCGCACTGCAGTACCTGCGCGGGGTGACCGCTGTGAGGCGTGGCCAGCACTACCGCATCGACGCGCTTGTCGGCCAGCAGCGTCTCCAGGCTGTCCACCAGGCCGAGACCGCGGCTCGCCGCGAAAGCGCCAGCCTTGGCTGGTGTGCGTGTCGTTCCGTGGGAGAAGCGCAGCAGCGTGCTGGGGGTCACGTCTTCGCCCTGTACCGAATCGACCAGGCGCTGGCCCCAGCGGCCAAGGCCTACGATCGCCGCATTGATCATGTTTGCTCCATCCATCCTGTGCGACCGAAGGTCGCCCCACCGGTGTTTTACATCAAACCCGGCGCTTTTTCCGCCGGGCTTGTGGGGTGTGCACATGGTACGTGGCCGCCGCGCCCGGCCGGCGCACTGGAATCCGCCGGCGCAAAATGCTCTAACATCATCGGTCGTCCACAACCCTGAAGGATCGCCATGAGCACCGCCCGCCATCCACGCCCGCCCGAAGTGGCCAACATGTCCCTGAAGGAGATCCTGCACAAATATGTGGCACGCTTTTCCGATCGCAAACCCGACTGGTACGCCTTCGAAGATGCGCGCCTCGAGGGCTTCAAGCGCGCCCAGCACCGCTTCATCGGCGGCGGGGCCTCGGGCAAGCACAACGATCCCGATGTGATTCCGGCGCGCGGCTTCACGCTCACCATCATGTTCGTCAATCCGGGCCAGGGCAATGCGGCGCACACGCATGAATCGGAAGAAGCGTTTTTCGTGCTGCAGGGCTTTCTCGACGTCTTCGTCGAAGATGAAAACGGCCAGCAGGAATGGACGCGACTGGGGCCGTGGGAAGTGATTTCCTGCCCGCCGGGGGTGATTCATGGCTACGAGAACCGCAGCCTTGAGCCGGTGTATTTCCAGGTGATGCATGGCCGCGCGATGCCGCAGACCATGGGCTATGCCGACGACAAGCTATTTGCCGCGAAAGATGCGCATCTGGCGGCCAACGCGACCGGGCCGGCCAAGGCGCCGGTGTGAACAGCGCCGGCGCAGCACCTGGCGGCGTGCCGGCAAGCCCGGCGCCTGCGGCGGGGTCCGAACCTTCGCTCATGGATCGCCAATACGTCAACCGGCTGTCGATCGCGGATGCGCCGCAGTACAACCTGCGTGCTGAAAGCCGCTCGCGCGCGGCACGTGCCGAACTGCGCTGCGCACTCGATCTGCCTTATGGCGATTCGCCGCGTGAACGCATCGACTACTTTCCAGCCGCGCAGGCCGGCGCGCCGATCTATTGCTTCATCCACGGTGGTTACTGGCGCTCGCGCGACAAGTCCGAATTTTCGTTCGTCGCGCGGCCCTTGGTCGAGGCCGGTATAAGCGTGGCCTTGCCGACCTATGATCTGGCGCCTTCGGTGACGATTGAAAAAATCGTGCAGCAGATGCTGGCCGCGCTTGCCTGGTTGCATCGGAATGCGCGCAAGCATGGCGCCGACCCGCAGCGCATCTACGTCGGCGGCCATTCCGCCGGTGCGCATCTGGCGGCGATGATGATCGCCGCGCAATGGGAAGTGTATGCGGGCGATCTGCCGCCGGACCTCGTCAAGGGTGCGCTGGCGGTGAGTGGCGTCTATGATCTGGCGCCGCTGTTGGAAGTGTCGTTCAACAGCGACTTGCGGCTCGATGCGCCGGCCGCGCGCAAGGTGAGCCCGGTGAAGTATCGGCCACTACGCGCCACGCCGCTCATAACCGCGGTCGGCGGTAACGAGAGCGACGAATTCAAGCGCCAGAACCTGGCGATTCGCGCGGCATGGCCGCACTGCTGGCGGCGCGATATCGCCATGCCGGGGCATCATCACCTGTCGATCCTCGAAACCATGGGGGATGGTGGCAGCCCGCTGGTGCAGGCCGTGCTTGATCTGATCGGGCCGGTTTAGCCGCTGGTGTGGAAAGCACGGCGCCTGGGCTTTCGGCAGAGCCGCGGCGAGCAGGCGTGATCGGCGGGGCTTGGTGGTTGCGAGGCGCTTAGGACTGATAAGATTTCAGCTTGAAATCGTTGGATTCGAACCAATATCCAAGCCGGTCGATGTGGATTTCCGGGCCTGGTTCGCGGCGTTCGCTGCGACCCGAGGGTTAACGTGAATTCAGCAGGGCCGTGCGCGGCGCTACCCTGATCAGCGCTGGCCTGGCCGGATCGGTTTTCAACCTTCATTGATGGGACTGTCATGAAACGCGTCGTGCTTTTTCTCGCCACCAACATGGCTATCGTGCTGGTGCTCTCGGTCACCATGCGCCTTTTGGGTGTGGAGCCCTACCTCAATGCCAATGGCCTGAACCTGGGCTCGCTCCTGATCACCGCAGCGGTCATGGGCTTTGGCGGCTCGTTCATTTCGCTGGCGATTTCGAAATGGTCGGTCAAGCGCTCCATGGGCGTGCAGGTGATCGATACGCCGGTCAACGCCACCGAGGTCTGGCTGGTCGAGACTGTTCGCAAGTATTCCGAGAAGGCCGGCATCAAGATGCCCGAGGTCGGCGTATACGATGCGCCGGATGTCAACGCCTTTGCCACCGGCATGACAAAAAACAGTTCGCTGATCGCCGTCTCGACCGGCCTTTTGCGGCAGCTCACGCGCGAAGAGGCCGAGGCGGTGCTGGGCCACGAGGTGGCGCATGCGGCCAACGGCGACATGGTGACATTGGCGCTGATCCAGGGCGTGGTCAACACCTTCGTGATGTTCCTCTCGCGGGTGATCGGCTACCTGGTCGACAAGATCGTCTTCAAGACCGAGCGCGGTACCGGGCCGGCATTTTTTGTCACCATGATTGTGGCCGAACTGATTCTGGGCGTGCTGGCATCGATCATCGTCATGTGGTTCTCGCGGCGTCGTGAGTTCATTGCCGACCAGGGTGGCGCCAACCTGGCCGGGCGCCGCAACATGATCGCCGCACTGGAGCGCTTGAACGGCCTGCATCCGCCGGCCCTCCCCGACAAGATGGCGGCCTTCGGCATTGCCGGCGGCGGCGGCGGCGGCTTGAAGCGCCTGTTCATGACCCATCCGCCGCTTGAAGAGCGCATTGCCGCGCTGCGCGCGGCGCAGTGACCGTGGTCGCAGAGTCTGAATCGGGCTGAGCCACCCGTCGCCGCGGCAATTACCAGCCCGCGCACCGGCTCCTGATCGCGGCGTGCTGATCGTGGCCACAAGCGGCCGCTGCTGCGGTCGCGGGGTCATCCAGGCAGGCCTGCGGCACGCAAAATGCTGGGTTCTCGGCGGCTGCCACCGCGCACCCGGCACTTTCATGACCCACTCATAGGAGGCGCAGCATGAGCGATTTCCAGCCAATCCGGCTTTGGTTGTTTTTCGTACTCTTTTTCTGCGCGAGCGCCGGTTTCGCACAAACCGCCGTGCAGTCACCGAACAATGGCCCGTGGCGCACCATCAGCCAGGGTAATGACAGCAAGTTGATGCTCGAAGGCCATGATGCTGTGGCCTACTTCACGCAAAACGAAGCCGTCAAGGGCGATCCGGCGATCAAGCTTGAATACAAAGGCGTGACCTGGCGCTTCGCCAGCGAAGCCAACCGTGCGACCTTCGAGCAATCGCCCGAGCAATACATGCCGCAATTTGGCGGCTATTGCTCCAACGGCATCAATTACGCAATTCCCGGCGGCGGTGGCGGCGGCCCGAACACCTGGCGCATCTATCGCGGCAAGCTGTATGTGTTTGGCGGGCAGAACGCGCGTGATCACTTCGAGATGGAGACCGAGGCCAATATCGCACTGGCACACAAGTACTGGAACGAGTCGCTCGCCGGCGGCGACGCGCGCGAACTGCGCAGCAGATTCATGAGCGAGCGGGTGCCGCATTACAAGACCGACCGCGCGCTCAATCAGGAATACGCAGCAAAGCTGGCTGCGAAAACCCTGCCGGTGATGCCCGGCATGCCGCAAGTGGTGCCCGCACGCTGACATCGGCGATACAGCGGGCGGCGCCGTGCGGCGATAGCGATAGCGTGCTGCGTCAATCCACCGGCGGGGCGCCCGTGCCACGCCAATAGGCCCGTGGCGCGCAGCACGCTTCAGCGCGCGCCAGTCGGGCCCAATCGGCGATCTTGATGCTGGCCACAAGGACCGGGGGTTTGTCGGCCGCCGCAGGGCGGAAAATGAAGGTTTCGCTTTCCACGCTGTCGTAGTCGGTGGCGGTCCACAGGATGCCGCCGTGCGCGAACATGAAGGTGTTGGTGCCCGGCGCAGGCGCGGTGTTAAGCATCTTGCGCAAGACCAGGCCTTTCTCGGCGCTGCGCGAAGGGGTCAGCACCTCCAGAAACTCGATGCCGCGCGCCACCCGTTCGGCGTGAATGCGGGCACGGCAGGCGCTGCTTGAATAGACTCGGCCAAACGGAATGCCGAGTCTGGCTACCCAGTCGCGCTGGTCATTGGCCTCATTGATGCCTGCTTCGCTCAGGTTGCGTTGGGTTGAGCAGTCTTCCACCCGCCATTTGCCTTCGCGCTGCATCCTGGCTTCGTGCTCGTGCTCGGGCAGCGTCTTGGTATGGCGAAAGTAGACGATGTAGCCGCCCTTGCGCAGGTCTTCGAGCAGGGCCTTGCCGGATACCGCGACGCCCGGTTCGACAGCATTGGCCAGGCCTGCCAGGCCGGCCAGCAAGAGCGGGAAAAGAAAGCGGGTCGAAAGGTTCATGGAATTCACCTGGTGGTTCAAAATGGAATCCGAAAACGCGCCGGATTGAGGCCGGAGTCTATCCCCGACACGCGGTTCCGCAAATCCCCATTGCCGGCGGTGCATACTGTATGTGGCGCGACCGCTTGTAGTTGGCGTTCGCCCCGAGGCCGGCAGCGGGCAAACTTGCATCACCAGGTGCGTGCCGGGCACCGATCCGGATGTCGAAACCTTGCCATGATGGGATACTGGATTGCGAATCGATGACGTTGTGACAAGGCGCCGATGAACCAGCAGCTATCCAGGCGCACCGCGTTTGCCTTGTTCTCCATCGTCGTCGTCGGCTGGGGCTTGAACTGGACGGTCGGCAAGCTGATCCTGGCAAGCGTCCCGCCGCTGTGGATGACCGCGATCCGTTCAGGCGTGGCTTTGGTGGTGCTGGCGGGGGTCATGCTGGCCACCGGCAACCTGCGCCCACCGCGCCGTGGCGACATGCCGGTGGTGCTCAGCATCACGCTTTTCCATATGGTGGGCTTCGCCGCCTTCATGGCGATCGGATTGCAGGCGGTGCCGGCCGGACGTTCGATCGTGCTGGGCTACACCACGCCGCTATGGGTGATTCCAGGGGCGATGCTGTTCCTGGGCGAGCGCATCACGCCGCTGCGCGCCGCCGGCGTGGTGCTGGGAATGGGGGGCTTGGTGCTGATGTTCAATCCGCTCACATTCGACTGGGCCGATCGCCGCGCGCTCATCGGCAACGGCCTGATCCTGCTGTCGGCGTTTTGCTGGGCACTGAGCATCATTCACACGCGCGCCCACCGCTGGGTCTCGACGCCGTTTCAGCTGGTGTTCTGGCAGGTGCTGCTGGCGACGTTTCTGTTGACGCTTTTGGCGTTGATCTTCGAAGGCCTGCCGCGCATCGACTGGAACCTGCGCCTGGTGCTGCTGTTTCTCTATGGCGGGGTGATCGGCGTGGCGCTCGGTTACTGGGCGATGGCGATGGTCAACCGCAGCCTGCCGGCGATCACCACTTCACTGGGCATCCTGGCCACACCGGTGGTGGGTGTGCTGGCTTCGCTGGTGGTGCTGGGGGAACCCTTGAGCATTTCGTTGCTGGCGGCACTGGTGATGATCATTGGCGGGATTACGCTGGGGACTATTGGCGGGGCGCGACCGCCCGCACGCGATGGGTAACCGGTGGTGAAGCAGCGACGAGGCGGCGTGCTGATGCGCGGTATGTGGCCACGTGTGGCCTGTGGACGTTTCAGCGTATCGTTCACCGGCGTACTACCTGAGTATTTCCTATAGTGAAGTAACACCATGAAACACCTGGCACCCATGCTTGGCAGCGGCTCGCCGCCGATACCCGGGTTCGAACATGCCGCCTTGCTCGTGATCGACATGCAGAACGCCTATTGCCACCCCGAAGGACTGTTCGCGCGCAATGCGCCGGACCCGCTGATCTGCCAGCGCGTCATCGCGCCCTGCGCGCGCCTCATCGAAGCCGCGCGACGTCGCCGGGTGCCTGTGCTGCACGCTGCCAAGGTGAGCCTCGCGCCCGATATCCCGACGGTCAGCTTCCATAACACCCGGCGCGAAGGGGCCGGCTTGATGCAGGCTGGTGACTGGAATGCGGCCATCGCCGACGAACTGCGCCCGGCGCAGGGCGAGCTTGTCCTGCACAAGCTTGCCTACAGCGCTTTTTACGGCACCTCACTCGACGCTGCCTTGCAGCGGCTGGGAATCCGCCAGTTGATCCTGACGGGCGTGACCACCTCGATCTGCGTCGAGTCCACGGCACGTGACGCCGCGCAGCGCGGGCTCGACGTCTATGTGGTTGGCGACGCCAGTGCCGAATGGGAACCGGAGCGGCACCAGCGCTCGATCGAGCAGATGGGCTACGCGTTCGCCCGCATCGCGACAGTGCAGCAGGTCGTCGATGCCTGGTGCGTAACGACCGATTGAGCTTGGCCGTGCTGGCCGTCGATTGCCTGAACAGGCGCGGCGCCCGACCAAAGCCCGATAACATTCAGGCGCAAGACCATGCACCAACAAGCTCGATCACTCCATAACCAGGGAGCACCCATGTCGATCCAGATCCTTCCCATCAACGGTAACGCCTTCGCGCGCGAAGTCGTCGGCGCCCAGCTTTGGCGTGCACTCGACGCCGCGGAATTCGAGGCGATCCAGGCGGCCTGGGCGGCCTCAGGCATCCTCGTATTCCGGCGCCAGGCCATGGCCGAGAAGGAACTGGTCGCTTTCAGCGCGCGCTTCGGTGTGCCGGAGGTGATCCACCGCACCGACTGGCTGTCGGCGGAGCATCCCGAAATCGCGTTTCTCTCCAACCTGCGCGACAACGACGGCAAGACCATCGGCCGCACCGGCACCGACGACATCGACTGGCACACCGACCAGTCGTACGTAAAGAAGCCGGCCACCGGCGCCATTCTCTATGGCGTTGAAATTCCCAACGACGGCGGTGGCTGCACCTGGTGGGCGAACATGCGCCTGGCCTACGCAGCCCTGCCGCAGGACCTGAAGAATGCCATCGAGGGCCGGCGCGCGATCTTCGACTACACCAAGCGCCTCGCCGGCTACGACAAGGGTTCGCAGAAAGTCACCGAGGAAATGCGGCGCAAGACCCCGCCAGTCACGCACGCGATCGTCAACACCCATCCGGTGACCGGCGCCCGCGCGCTCTACCTCGACCCGGGTACGACCATCGGCATCGAGGGCATGGCTACGGACGAGGGCGTCGCACTGCTGGCCAGGCTCGAGGAGGCCGCGACCCGCCCCGAGTTCACCTACCAACACCACTGGCAGGTCGGTGACGTGGTGCTGTGGGACAACGGCGTGATGCTGCACCGGCGCGACAGCTACGATTCGAAGCAGCGTCGCTTCCACAAGCGCACCACGGTCGCACTGCCGCCGGCGCGGCACATTGTTCCGGACGGGCGGTTGTACGCCGCCTGAGCGCGCGGCGGGCCGCGCCTGCCGGCAGCTCGTTCACGTGCGGAGCTTGAGTTGCATGCCGCGCCGCTGCCGCGCTGGGCGTTGGGAATGCTCCGGGATTCCGGGAAATGGACAGGCGTGGAGCGGCTGCGTGCGCGCAGCACACCCGCTTCAAGCTTTGGGTTTTTTGGAAGCGTACTTCCTGACCTTGGGTTCGGTCGCCATCAACGCTGCAGGGCGTGCATTGGTTGGACAATTCGCCTCCGGTACGAATGTCAGCTTCATCTCAACCCGCGACCCCAATTTGCAGATGATGCCCATCAGGCGGTCGATTGTGAAGCGTTTCAGATCGCATCCGCGAATGCGCGAGAAATCCGCAGCGGCGATACCAGTGCGCGCCTGCGCCTGGCGCACGGTGAGCTTTTCTCGATCCAGCGTCTTGAGAATCTCGGCGGCCAGAATGGCCTTCATCTGCAGAACATCGGCATCGGGATAGCCGAAATCCCGGTAGACGTTGCCGCTGCCGCGGATCAGTTCGAGCGGTTCCGGTTTCATCGCAACATCTCCTTCAATCGCTTCAGGCGATCCTTGATCAGATCGATCTCGTGTTTAGGCGTCTTGATGCCTTGGAGGGATTTTTTCTGGAACGCATGCAACACCCACAGGTCTTCGCCGATCTTCACGGCGTAGACAACGCGAAACGCATTGCCTTCGAACGGCAACGCGATTTCCAGCACACCCGGTCCCATGCCGGTCAAAGGTTTGGCAATCGGCGACTTGCCGCCAGCGGCGGCGATGGTCAGTGCATCTTGACAAGATAGGCGCGCACCTGCCGGAAAGGCATCAAACGCCTTGCGCGCAGCGCTTACCCAGGAAACGGGACGGGGGTTCTGAATCATTGACCATCACAGAAAATCATGTAGTCATATTTGACAACAATCGCATCGGGTTTGCAAGCCTGTGCGAAACAGCGGTAGCGTTCCCGCTCTGCCCTTGGCCAGGTACTTCGATTTTGTTGGCATCTATACTTCGGTGTGTAGCCGCCCCTGCTCTTTGGTTGGCACCGCGATACCAATTCAAGCCAATGCCGTGCGCTGTTTGGTCAGCGGCAATGCAAGCAAGCGACCGGGCAAACCAAGCAAGGAGCACGCACATGCCAGACCTGCCAACCGAATCCGGCGAGCCCACCGGCCCGATCAGCCTGGGCGAGCGCGCCGTTGCCGTGCAGGGCGACAACCTGGGCAGCATCAACACCGGCGTCATCATCAACATCCACGGCGACGACATCGAGAAAAACCGCGACATCGCGCGCACCATACTGGCCGCCACCCTGCTGGCGCCGCCGCTCGAGCCCAAACGCAAGAAAGCCATCGCCAGCTATTACCGCGCCATCGCCAAGACCCTGGTCGAAGCGGCCGAGGCGCTGCGTCAGGGCGTGGTGCCGCACGGCAAATGCGCCGAAATGCTCAGCTACGCGCATCCGCTACCGGCCCAACTGGGCGCCTGGATCGGCCAGGCACAAGCACAGGCCCTGGCGCAAAAGCTGATGGAGTCCTATAACGTCGAGAGCTTCGGACACCAGTTCATGCACCTGCCAGATGCGGAGCGCGATGCAAAGTTCGGCACACTTGATGAAGCGGCCGGCTATTTCCGGGCGGCGGCGCGGTCGCTGCAGGTTCGTTTTTGAGAAGGAAACGGCATGCCGCAAGATGAAATTCTCGCGCAGTTGAAGAAGGCATTCGACGCCGGGGTGATCGATCAGGCCGCGTTTGATGCGGCGACCAAAGGCATCGCGGCGGCGCAATTGACCGGCCCAGGCGCGATCGCCCAAGGCGACGGCGCAATCGCACTCAGCGCAGGCTCTCTGCTCCTGCGCGACAACCACGGCGTCATCAACCTGGGCGTGCTGATTCAAACCGCCGCAAAACCCGGCGCCAGCGAGGAAGACCTGCGCCGTGCCTATCTGGCGCGCATTCTCACCAAGGCGAACCAGTTGCCCTTCGCCGGCGACACCGGCGGTTCGCAGGTGCGCCTTTCTGCGGTCTATACCGCCCTGCTGACGCAGCGCAGTGAGGCTGAGCAATTCGTAGAGACCGCCAATTCCATCATCGAGCGGCGCGCCGAG
>JBEIFV010000135.1:0-16504 GCA_040382235.1 Burkholderiales bacterium | reverse complement strand
CCGGTGCTGGGTGCCTTGAGCGGGCCTTGCGCGGACAATGCGATGATCAGGTCGCGCTCGACCAGTTCCGGGTGGCCATGCGCGCCGGCGTAGTTGCCCGCGCTGTCCAACGCCAGGAAAGTGTCGAGCGCGTAGCCGTTCTTCGTGGTGTGTATCTTGGCGTCGAGAATGTTCAGGCCCAGGCGCTCGAAAAAACCGCAAATGCGCGCGAAAAGATCGGGCTGGTCCTTGACATACACCATGACTTCAAGTCCCTCGCCGATGGGCGAGAAACGCGCCTTGACCACCGGTGTCGTTGCGTTGATACGCGCCACCAGCGCGCGCGTCTGCCAGGCGATTTCCTTGGCGTCGTGGCGCAGGAAGTAAGCCATGTCAAGCTGACTCCACAGCGCCTGGTGCGCGCTTGCCGAAAACCCGTACAGTCCGAGGATACGCAGGGCCTCGGATTGCTTCTCTTGCAGATCGCTATCGAAGCTGAAGCTGCCGCCCGACTTCTGGTTGCCCAGCAGCCGCCGCGTGGCGCGAAACAGGTCTTCGAGCAACTTGCCTTTCCAGGCATTCCACACGCGCGGGCTGGTACCGCGGATGTCGGCGACGGTCAGCAGGTACAAGGCGATCAGCCGCCGTTCATCGCGAACGACGTCGGCGAAGCGGCGGATGGTGTCAGGATCGCTCAAGTCCTGCTTTTGCGCCACCGACGACATCGTCAGATGGTGCTCGACCAAGAAAATCACCAGATCCGTATCTTCCCGCGCGACGCCGTGCTGCCGGCAGAAGGTGCGCGCGTCGGCGCGTCCGAGCAGCGAGTGATCGCCGCCGCGCCCCTTGGCGATATCGTGGAACAGCGCCGCGACGTAGAGCAGCCAGTGTCGTTCGAAGCTGGCGATCAGGCGCGAGCACATCGGGTATTCGTGGGCGAATTCGAGCATCGTGAAGCGACGCATGTTGCGCACCACCATCAGGATGTGCTGGTCCACGGTGTACACGTGGAACAGGTCATGCTGCATCTGGCCGATGATGCGCTTGAACGGCGGCAGGTAGCGCCCCAGGATGCCCCACTGATTCATGCGGCGCAGCTCATGCACCAGCCCGCGCGGACTTTGCAGGATCGCCATGAACCCGGCGCGATTGACCGGGTTCCGGCGAAACGCCGCGTCCATGCGGTTGCGCGAGCGCCACAATGCGCGCAGGGTCGCCGCGGTCATCCCCTTGAGATCGGCACGTTGCTGCAGCAACTGGAAGCATTCGAGCAGTGCGCCCGGTTGGGTCTCGAATACGGTAGGGTCGCTGACGGCGAGCATGTCGCGCTCGACATGAAAGCGCTCGTTGATCGGGTGTGCCTCGAAGGCCGCGCCGGGAAACAGCTGGCTGGCGATGTTCTGCAGGAGGATGGTGTTCAACTGGATGATCCAGCGACAGTTGATGTAATAACGCTGCATCAGTTGTTCGCTGGCGCGTTTCGATGCCGTTGCCGCATAGCGGAAGGCATTTGCCAATTCGGTCTGATGATCGAACAACAAGCGGTCCTCGCGCCGCCCTGCGATCAGGTGCAGGCGTACCCGGATGGCCTGCAGCAGTGCTTCGCGCTTGCCCAGCATCGCAGCCTCGGTGCGCGTGATGACGCCGCGCGACGCCAGTTCGCGCCAGTTGGTGCCCAGTTCGGCGGCGCGTGCGATCCACAGGATCACCTGCAGATCGCGCAGGCCTCCCGGGCTTTCCTTGCAATTCGGTTCCAGGCTGTACGGCGTGTCCTGATGCTTGGTATGGCGTTGCTCGAGCTCGAGCTTCTTGGCTGTGTAGAAGTCGCGCGCATTCATGCGCAGGCGGCTGCCGGCTTCAAGGTCGTGGAATAGGTTGTGGTCACCGGCGAGATGGCGCGCCTCCATCAGGGTGGTCTGGACGGTGATGTCGGCGGCCGCAAGGGCGAAGCATTCCTCCAGCGTGCGGATGCTGTGTCCCACATCGATGCCGATGTCCCAGAACAAACCGACCAGCGTTTCGAGCCGGCTTTTGGTTTCCGCCAGCGCGTCGTCCGGCACCAGGAGAAGCACATCGACGTCGGAATACGGATAGAGCTCGCCGCGGCCGTAACCGCCGACCGCCACCAGGGTGGCGCGATCATCGACGCCGACCTCACGCCAAAGTGCCACCAGCATGCGGTCGACCAGCCTGCAATGGGCGCGCAGCAAGCGGCGTGCGGTACCGCCGGCGCTGAAAGCGGTGAACAAGGCCTTGCGGCCGGCCAGCAGCTCGCTTCGGTAGCCGACGGCGAGCGGAAGGCGGGCGACGGCCGACACGCGTGCGCGCCTGCTTCAGGCGGAGAGCGGCGCCGGCTTGGGTGCCAGCGCCGCGATGGCCGCAGGCATCGCCGGCATGCCGGCCGAAGCCGTCAGGACTTCGAAGCCGTCATCGGTCACAAGGACGGTGTGCTCCCACTGCGCCGACAGGCTGTGGTCCTTGGTGACGATGGTCCAGCCGTCTGCCAGTTCACGAACCTCGCGCCGACCTGCGTTGATCATCGGCTCGATGGTGAACATCATGCCGGCCTTTAGCTCCGCCAAGGTGCCCGGTTTGCCATAGTGCAGCACCTGCGGTTCCTCGTGAAAGCGGGTGCCGATGCCGTGGCCGCAGAATTCGCGCACCACGGAGAACCCGTGTTTTTCGGCATGGGTCTGGATGACATGGCCGATGTCACCCAGGTATGCGCCGGGACGCACCTGGAGTATGCCGGCCCACATGCACTCGAAGGTGACTTCGCACAGGCGGCGCGCGCCTATCGAGGGATCGCCCACGTAAAACATGCGGCTGGTATCGCCGTGGTAGCCGTCCTTGATGGTGGTGATGTCAAGATTGACCACGTCGCCTTTCTTGAGCGTCTTGTCGCCCGGGATGCCGTGGCACACTTGGTTGTTGACCGAGGTGCAAATCGATTTCGGATAGGGACGGTATCCGGGCGGGCAATACCCCAGCGGGGCGGGAATCGTGCCTTGCACGTTGGTCATGTACTGATGGCAGAGGCGATCCAACTCGCCCGTGCTGACGCCAGGCTTCACGTGCGGCCCGATGAAATCGAGAACTTCGGCTGCCAACCTGCCGGCAATGCGCATTTTTTCGATATCCAGCGGTGTTTTGAGCCCTATGCCCATGATTGCTGCGCTTCCACGGTTAAATGCCTGGGACCAGAGGGCGTGGGCTATCCACACCTTTGAAAAGTCGACCCGAACCAGCTATAATATCGGGCTGCCCGGTGATTTTCAAAGAAATTTTCGACGTGTCGACCCCGGGCCGTTGCGCGAAGGCAATTCTTCGCGCCCGGCCGGTGGTGTGAAACAAGCGGAAAAGTCGGCCGGGCAAATTCGCACTCCCGCCCATTTTTGGGGTGGCACGGCACAAACGAGTCTGTTTCGTACGTTCCTGCTGCCGGCGGGAGGAGGCCAACCCTGAAATCGGAGTGAATTTTCATGTCAACCACCATGCGCGAGATGCTGGAAGCCGGTGTCCATTTCGGACACCAGACGCGTTTCTGGAATCCCAAGATGGCCCCGTACATCTTCGGTCATCGCAACAAGATCCACATCGTCAATCTCGAGAAAACCCTCGAGCTCTACAACGACGCGATGAAGTTCCTGCGTCAACTCGCGGCCAACAAAGGCACCATCCTGATGGTCGGCACCAAGCGCCAGGCGCGGGAAATCGTGGCCGAAGAAGCGCAACGGGCCGGCGTTCCCTACGTCGATGCTCGCTGGCTGGGTGGCATGCTGACCAATTTCAAGACCGTCAAGGCGTCGACCAAGCGACTCAAGGATATGGAAGCAGCGCTTGAGGCTGGCGACGTCGAGAAGATGTCCAAGAAGGAAGCGCTCCTGTTCACGCGCGAAATGGACAAACTGCAAAAGGCCATCGGTGGCATCAAGAATCTCACCGGGCTGCCCGATGCGATTTTCGTCATCGACGTGGGTTACCACAAGATCGCGATCACCGAAGCCGCGAAACTCGGCATCCCTGTAGTTGCAGTGGTCGATACCAATCACTCGCCGGACGGTGTGGCGCATGTGATCCCGGGCAATGACGATTCCTCGCGCGCTATCCGCCTGTATGCGCGCGGTGTCGCCGATGCCATTCTCGAAGGCCGTGCACACACGATCACCGAGATCGTGGCCGCCGGTGGTGATGAGTATGTTGAAGTCGAGGCGTCCTGAGACTGGCTTTGCATGGGCTGCGCCGTTCTGGAAAAGGGGCTTGTCTGCCCCCTTTTTCTGATGCCAGAGTGCGCCATCCGGACCGCCGCGCCCGCATATGTGGTGCGCGGGGAAGCCAATAGCGTTGATGCAACCGAACAACCCGTATTTTTTCAGATCAGATCAGGATAGAAGGAAATGGCCGCAATTACCGCAGCAATGGTTGGAGAACTTCGCGCGAAAACCGACGCGCCGATGATGGAGTGCAAGAAAGCACTGACCGAGGCCGATGGCAATCTCGACAAGGCCGAAGAGATACTGCGCGTCAGACTCGGCAACAAGGCCAGCAAGGCTTCCTCGCGTGTTGCTGCCGAAGGAATTGTGGCGGTGAACGTGTCGAGCGACGGTAAACTCGGCGCGATCATAGAACTCAATTCGGAGACCGACTTCGTCGCCAAGAATGACGATTTCGTGGCATTTTCGCGCAACCTCGCGGCTCTGGTGGCCAGTGCCGATCCGGCCAGCGTCGATGCGCTCGCGGCAACGCCGCTTGACGGTAGCACGGTTGAGGAGGTGCGGCGGGCGCTGGTCGGGAAAATCGGCGAGAACATGTCGATTCGCCGCTTCGCCCGGTTTCAGACCGCGGGCAAGTTGACCACCTACGTGCACGGCGGTTCGAAGATCGGTGTCTTGCTCGATTTGTCCGGGGGCGACGATCAATTGGCGCGCGATTTGGCGATGCACATCGCGGCCTCCAAGCCAAAGTCGCTTGATGCTACCGGTGTGCCCGCCGAACTGCTGGAGACAGAGCGGCGCATCGCCGTTGAAAAAGCGCGCGAAGAGAAGAAGCCGGAGGCGATGATCGAAAAGATTGCCGATGGCACTGTGCAAAAGTACCTCAAGACGGTGACCTTGCTGGGCCAGGTGTTCGTCAAGGCCGAAGATGGCAAACAGACCATCGAGCAATTGCTCAAGTTGCGTGGCGCAACGGTCAACCGGTTCGCACTTTTCATCGTGGGTGAAGGGATCGAGAAGAAGACCACCGATTTCGCGGCGGAAGTTGCCGAACAGATGGCGCTTGCCAAGAAATAAGCCGAACCAGCCGGCTGCAAGGCCGGCCTTCGTCCAGCCCCATCTTTGACTGACTCGACCATGCCGGACACTCCAAAGTACAAAAGATTCCTCCTGAAACTCTCAGGGGAAGCGCTCATGGGCGAGGATAGCTACGGCATCAACCGCGCCACCATCGAGCGTATCGTGGGCGAGATCGCGTCGGTGGCGCGCCTCAATGTCGAGATGAGCATCGTCATCGGCGGCGGCAATATTTTCCGCGGTGTCGCGCCGGGCGCCCAGGGTATGGATCGCGCGACGGCCGACTACATGGGGATGCTGGCCACCATCATGAACGCACTGGCCCTGCAGGATGCGATGAAGCAGCAGGGCATCGTGGCGCGCGTGCAATCGGCGCTGTCGGTCGAGCAGGTGGTCGAACCCTACATCCGCAATAAGGCCTTGCGCTACCTCGAGGAAGGCAAGGTCGTGATTTTCGCCGCCGGCACCGGCAACCCATTCTTCACCACCGACACGGCGGCGGCGTTGCGCGCATCGGAAATGGGTGCGGAAATCGTGCTAAAGGGCACCAAGGTTGACGGCGTATACACCGACGATCCGAACAAGAACCCGGACGCCCGCAAGTACGACACCATTACCTTCGACGAGGCGATCATCAAGCATCTGAAGGTCATGGATGCCACCGCATTCGCCTTGTGCCGCGATCAAAAGTTGCCGATAAATGTGTTCTCGATTTTCGCGCCGGGCGCCCTGAAGCGCATCGTGATGGGCGAAAACGAAGGTACACTAGTTCACGTTTGACCCTTATTGCCAGAGGCCAGCGATGACGATTGCCGACATCCGTAAGGCGACCGAGCAGAAGATGCAAAAGTCGATCGACGCGTTCAAAAATGACTTGGCCAAGGTGCGCACCGGGCGTGCGCATGCGGGCATCCTGGATCATATCCAGGTCGACTATTACGGTACAGCCATGCCGATCGGCCAGACGGCGAACATCAATTTGATCGATGCCCGCACGATCGGCGTGCAACCCTGGGAAAAGAAGATGGTGTCGGTGGTCGAGAAGGCCATCCGTGACGCCGATCTCGGCCTCAATCCCTCGACTACCGGCGACATCATTCGCGTGCCGATGCCGGCGCTGACCGAGCAGCGCCGCAAGGAGTTGGTCAAGGTGGTCAAGGGCGAGGGCGAGGATGCGCGTATCGCCGTGCGCAATCTCAGGCGCGACGCCAACGAACAGATGAAAAAGCTGCTCAAGGACAAGGCGGTTTCTGAAGATGACGAACGCCGCGGGCAGGACGAAGTTCAAAAGCTCACCGATCGCTCCATCAGCGAGATCGACAAGCTTCTGGTGACCAAGGAAGCGGAGATCATGGCGGTGTGAAGGCCGCTACCGCATTTTTCAACCACCAGCGGAGCCGCTGTCGATGAGTTCGACCCTATCCATTCCGGCGGTGTCTTCGGTTCCCCGCCACGTGGCCATCATCATGGACGGCAACGGCCGCTGGGCGACGCGACGCTTTCTGCCGCGGGTCGCGGGCCACCATCGGGGCGTCGAGGCGGTGCGCGAGGCGGTCCGGGCGAGCGTCGAACGGGGTATCGAATACCTGACCTTGTTCGCGTTTTCCTCCGAAAACTGGCGCCGCCCCGAAGAGGAGGTGGCGGTCCTGATGCAACTGTTCCGCCTGTTGCTGGAGCAGGAAGTCGCCAAGCTTCATGTCAGTGGTGTACGCCTGAAGGTGGTGGGCGATCTGTCGCGCTTCGACTCCGCCCTGCGCGGATTGATCCGGCGTGCCGAAACCAAGACCGCCGCCAATGACAAGCTCACGCTGACCATTTGCGCCAACTATGGCGGGCGCTGGGACATCATGCAGGCGATGCAGGCTCTGGTCGCCGCCAGGCCCGGCATGTCGGCCGGTTTCAGTGAAGCCGACCTGGAGCCGTACCTTGCGATGGCTTACGCGCCCGAGCCCGATTTGTTCATTCGCACCGGTGGCGAGATGCGCATCAGCAATTTTCTGGTGTGGCAACTGGCCTACTCGGAACTGTTTTTCACCGAAACGTTCTGGCCTGATTTCGACGCACGTACCCTTGATGAGGCTATTGCTTCATATCGGCAGCGCGAGCGCCGCTTCGGCCAGACCAGCGAACAGGTGCGTGAAGCCAGGCGCCGTATCGAAGGCGAAGTGGCGCCGATGGGGCAGCGCTTGAAACGCGTCAATGCTTAGGGCGCGGGTCGTCACTGCGCTGATCCTGCTGGCCTTGGTGGTACCTGCACTGGCGTTTCTGCCGGCGACCGGGTGGGCGCTTTTCGTTTTGCTGTTTGTAGCCGCAGCCGCC
Source organism: Burkholderiales bacterium (assembly GCA_040382235.1). GTDB lineage: Bacteria > Pseudomonadota > Gammaproteobacteria > Burkholderiales > JAEUOS01 > JAEUOS01. The sequence continues at coordinate 8,915 of JBEIFV010000135.1, read as the reverse complement.
TGGGAATGGGGGCGCCTGTGCGGCTTTGGGCAGGTCCCCGCACTGATCTATGCCGCCTGCACCGCGGCGGTGGCTGCGGCACTCCTGAGGGGCGCGCCGGACCATGCGGGTACGCTGTCATTGTGGGTCTACTCGATATCGGCGGCAGCTTGGGTCGGGATAGCGTGTTACTGGACTTTTCGCGGGCCGGCCGCGCCGCAGGGAGCGTGGCTCGCGATCCTGGGCTGGCTGGTGCTGATTCCCTGCTGGTGGGCAGTGGTGCAGGCACGCGCCGCCGGGGCGCTTTTCATGTTTCTCTTGATGGGCTTGATCTGGGTGGCCGATATCGCGGCTTACTTTGCCGGGCGCCGTTTCGGCCGGCACAAGCTGGCGCCGGCGGTGAGCCCCGGCAAAACGTGGGAGGGTGTGGCCGGTGCAATGGTCGGGGCGACACTTCTGGCCCTGCTGTGCGCGGCTACCACCAGTGCCAACGGAAGTCCGCTGGATTCGTGGTTTGCGTGGGTTTTCGGCTACGCCGGCCGCCTCGGCGCGATGGGCATGATGGCGGCGCTCTTGTTGGTTGCGCTGGTGGTCGCGATGAGCGTTCTGGGCGACCTCTTCGAATCCCTTCTCAAGCGCCGCGCCGGTGTCAAGGACAGCAGCGGATTGTTGCCCGGACACGGCGGGGTGCTGGATCGCATCGACGCACTGATTCCCGCCATGCCGCTGGCAATGCTCATTTTTTCGCTCGCAAGAAGTGCCTGATGGAGGCGGCATGCGCTATCTGACCCTGCTTGGATCGACCGGTTCGATCGGCGAAAGTACGCTCGACGTGGTGGCGCGCCATCCAGCGCGGTTCGCGGTGTTCGCACTGGTCGCGCGCAGCAGTGTTGATCGCGTCTTGGAGCAATGCATTGCATACAAGCCGCGCTTTGCGGTGCTGACCGACAGTGCCGCTGCGTCGCGCCTGCGCGAACGGCTGCGCTCAGCCGGCAGCACCACGGAAGTCCTCGCGGGCGATGCGGCCGCCGTCGAAGTTGCCGAGGCCGCGCAAGCCGACACCGTGGTGGCGGCGATCGTCGGCGCCGCGGGCCTGCCTGCCGTGCTGGGCGCGGCGCGCGCCGGCAAGCGCATTCTGCTGGCCAACAAGGAAGCCATGGTGATGGCCGGGCCGGTGTTTCTCGAGGCTGTCAGGCTTGGTGGTGCCACCGTCCTGCCGGTCGACAGCGAGCACAACGCGATTTTCCAGTCGCTGCCTGCCGGCTTTGCGCACGGCCTTGAGGATCATGGAGTAAGGCGTATTTTGCTGACCGCCTCGGGCGGCCCGTTTCGCACCACACCGCTTGCGCTGCTTGACGAAGTCACGCCCGATCAGGCGTGCGCCCATCCCAACTGGGTCATGGGGCGCAAGATATCGGTCGACTCGGCAACCATGATGAACAAGGGTCTCGAAGTCATCGAGGCGCACTGGTTGTTCGGCGCCGCCGCATCGCAGATCGAGGTGGTGATCCACCCCCAGAGCGTAATCCATTCGATGGTCGAGTACGCCGACGGTTCGGTCCTGGCGCAACTGGGAAATCCCGACATGCGCACGCCGATCGCGCAGACGCTGGCCTACCCCGAGCGGATCGATGCCGGCGTGGCGAAGTTCGATATTTTCAAGCTCGCGCAGTTCACCTTCGAGGCGCCCGATCTTGCGCGCTTTCCATGCCTGACATTGGCTTACGATGCACTGGCCGCGGGCGGCACCATGCCGGCGACTCTCAATGCCGCCAACGAGATCGCGGTGGCCGCGTTTCTGGCCGGGCGCTTGCGCTTTACGCGCATCGCTTCCCTGGTGGCCGAAGTGATGGAAGTCCTGCCGGCGCGCCCGCTGGCAGGCATTGATGACGTGCTGGCCGCCGACGGCGAGGCGCGGGCGCGCGCCACAGAAAGGCTTGGCGCATGACTTTTCTTTCCACGCTGGTCGCGTTCCTGGTCGCCCTGGGCGTACTGATCGCCTTTCATGAGTATGGCCACTACCTCGCGGCCCGGCTTTGCGGAGTCAAGGTGCTGCGCTTTTGCCTGGGCTTCGGCCGCCCGATAGTCATGCGCCGCTTTGGGGCCGACGGCACCGAATGGGCGCTTGCGGCGTTTCCGTTGGGCGGTTATGTCAAGCTCCTGGGCCATGATCCGGACGATCCGGTGCCACCTGCGGATGCGCATCGGGCCTTCAACGCGCAATCCGTGGGCAAGCGCATCTTCATCATCGCCGCCGGCCCGATTGCCAATTTCCTGCTTGCCATCACTGTTTACTGGGGCTTGAACCTGCATGGTGTGGATGAACCGCCGGCACAGGTCGCCGCGCCCATCGCGGGCTCAGTGGCGCAACAGGCGGGCCTGAAATCGGGCGACCTGGTCGTGCGCATTGATGACACGCCGGTTGCCTCGTGGACCGAATTACACTGGCGCCTGCTGCGCGCGGCCGACGCGCGCGCGCGCGTGGGGCTGGAGGTGCGCGATGCGCGCGGGCAAATCAGCTTCCCGGCACTTGACATGTCGCGCCTTGAAACGCTCGAACTCGAAGGGGATTTCATGAAATCCTTGGGGCTTGCGTTGTTTCGGCCACAGCCGCGGGTGGTTCAGGTCGAGCCCGGCTCACCAGCCGAGCGGGGCGGTTTGCGCGCCGCCGATGTGCTGCTGGCTGTCGATGGCAAGGCCCTGGCGACAGGCGACGATTTCGTCACCGCCATGCGTGCCAGTGCCACGCGCGAGCAGGTGATCGAGATCGATCGTGGCGGGCAGTTGACCCGGGTGAGGGTAACGCCGGCGGCGTTTGATTCGCCCGATGGCAGGATCGGGCGCATCGGTGCGCGCATTGGCGATCGTGTCGAACCGGTCAAGGTGCGTTACGGGCTGGTCGACGGCTTGACCAAAAGCGTGACCCAAACCTACGACATGTCGATTTTCAGCCTGCGCATGCTGGGCCGCATGATCACAGGCGAGATTTCCTGGCGCAACCTGTCCGGACCGGTGACCATCGCGGACTACGCGGGCAAGACCGCGCGTCTGGGCACCACCTATTACCTGAATTTCATCGCCCTGGTGAGCATCAGTCTGGGGGTACTCAACCTGCTGCCCATACCGATGCTCGACGGTGGGCATCTGTTGTATTATTTGGCCGAAATCCTGCGTGGAAAACCGGTGTCAGAGAAGGTCATGGAAATCGGTACGCGCCTGGGCCTGATGATCGTCATGACAACGATGCTGTTGGCCCTTTACAACGACATAAACCGGCTCCTGGCCGGTTAGAACAGAAGCGTCCATTCAATGCGCCTCCTGCGCCGGTGTTGGTTTTTCGTGATCGCGGCGACCCTGGTATCGCTGTTTGCAATGCGCAGCGCAAGCGCGTTCGATCCATTCGTTATCAGAGACATTCGGGTTGAGGGCGTCCAACGCACCGAGGCGGGTACCGTATTCAGCTACCTGCCGGTCAAGGTGGGTGACCGCATGACCAATGATCGTGCCGCCGAAGCGATCAAGGCGCTTTTCGCCACCGGCTTTTTCAAGGATGTGCGCATCGAGGTCGAAGGGGACGTGCTGATTGTCGCCATCGAGGAGCGCCCGGCGATCGCCCAGATCGATTTCACGGGACTGAAGGCGTTTGACGCGGCGGCGGTCAAGAAATCGGTGCGCGAAGCCGGCCTGGCCGAAGGTCGTATTTTCGATCGTTCGGTGCTTGACCGCGCCGAGCAGGAACTCAAGCGCCAGTATCTTTCCAAGGGCCTGTATGCGATGACGGTCAAGACCACCGTGACGCCGCTTGATCGCAATCGCGTGGGCATCAATTTTTCGGTCGAGGAAGGCCAGATCGCGAAGATCCGCAAGATCAACTTTGTCGGCGTGAATGCGTTCAAGGAAAGCACCTTGCAGGACGAGATCGAGCTTTCGGAGGGCGGCTGGTTTTCGTGGTACAGCAAGGACAACCAGTACTCGAAGCAGAAGCTGACAGCCGATCTCGAGACCTTGCGCTCCTTCTATCTCAATCGCGGATATCTTGAGTTCGCGATCGAATCAACCCAGGTGTCAATCACCACCGACAAGAAAGACATCTACATCACCATCGCGGTCAATGAAGGTCAGAAATACACGGTCTCCGAAGTAAAGCTGGCCGGCGACATGGTGGTGGGCGAGTCGGTGTTGCGGCCGCTGATCGACCTCAAGCCGGGCGACGTATTCAATGGCGAACGGCTGACGGCTTCGACCAAGAAAATCCAGGACCGGCTGGGCAATGAAGGTTATGCGTTCGCCAATGCCAACGCTGCGCCCGAGATCAATCGGGAAAAACAGACGGTTGCATTCACCATTTTTGTCGATCCGGGGCGGCGCGTCTATGTGCGCCGGATCAACATCGCGGGCAATACCCGCACGCGTGATGAAGTGGTGCGTCGAGAAATGCGCCAGCTGGAAGGCTCGTACTACGACGGCGAGAAGATCAATCAATCCAAGCGCCGGCTCGACAGGCTCGATTTTTTCCGCAACACCGAAGTCGAGACCCCGGCTGTTGCCGGCTCTCCCGATCAGGTCGATGTGAATATCAAGGTCGAGGAAAAACCTACGGGGCAGTTGTTGCTGGGGGCCGGGTTCTCCAGTTCCGAGAAAATCGTTCTCTCCACCTCGATCGCGCAGGCCAACATTTTCGGCAGCGGCAACTTCGTGTCTGCGTCGATTAGCACCGGCCGTACCAACAAGATTTATTCACTTTCGCACAACAACCCGTATTTCACCGTCGACGGGGTCAGTCGCGGCTTCGATATCTATCATCGCGACTTCAATGCGGCCAATGTCAATCTGGGCGATTATCAGACCCGCAGTACCGGCGGTGGTGTGCGATTCGGCTATCCCTACACCGCGATCGACACCTTCGTTTTCGGCCTCGCAGTCGACCACACCAGCTATAACCTGGGTGCCTTGGCTCCCAGCCGTTTGCAGAGCTACGTCAACACCTACAGTTCGAACGTGATCACCTTGCCGGGAACGGTAAGCTGGTTTCGCGATACCCGCGACAGCGCCTTGTATACGCGTAGCGGGCGGCTGCAAAACGCCGGCGTGGAGTTGGGCTTGCCGGGTGGGAACGTACAGTACTGGCGCACCACCTACGTCGACCGCTGGTACTACCCGATCAGCAAGTCCTACACCCTGTATCTGCGCGGCGAAGTCGGCATCGCGCGCGGCCTCAACAAGGCCTTGCCGTTCAACAAGCGCTTTTACGGTGGCGGTATCGGGTCGGTGCGCGGCTACGACATCAATTCGTTGGGCCCGCGTGATACCGACGGCAGTGTGCTCGGTGGCGAGCGACGCTTCACCGGTACCGCCGAGTTGTTGTTCCCGTTTCCCGGACTCGCCAAGGATCGCTCGGTGCGACTGGCGGCATTTGTCGATTCCGGCCGGGTGTTCGGCGAGGGCTTCACCACTGGCGGCGGTTTCCGCCACTCCGTGGGCATCGGCCTGGATTGGCAGTCACCGTTCGGCCCTCTGCGCCTGAGTTACGCCAAGCCGCTCAACGCACAACCGGAAGACCGCATCCAGCGCGTGCAATTCACCGCCGGCACCACGTTCTAGCGGATGGGCGCGGCGCGTGGCAAAATACGGTTTTGCAGTTTCGGGAGCATGGTGTTGAATCTAAAAGCTGGTTTACTGGCAATAGCTGCGCTGGTGGCATTGGGCGCGGGTGGCGTGTGTGCGCAAAGCAAGATCGGGTTCGTCAACACCGAACGGATTTTTCGCGAATCGGACGCGGCCAAGCGTGCCGAGAAAAAGCTGGAAGGCGAATTTTCGCGGCGCGAGCGTGAATTGACCGAGCTTACCACCCGGCTGCGTACCGATAGCGAGAAGTTCCAGAAAGACATCCCGGTGATGAGCGAGTCGCAGCGCAATCAAAGGCAGCGCGCCTTGGGTGACCTTGAACTCGATGTCAATCGCAAGCAGCGTGAGTTCAACGAGGACGTCAATCGGCGGCGCAACGAGGAATTCTCGACCGTGCTGCAGTCGGCCAACCGGGCGCTGAAGCTGATCGCCGAGAAAGAGGGTCTGGATGCGGTGTTTCAGGACGCGGCCTACGCCAACCCGAAGCTCGATCTGACCGACAAGGTGTTGAAGGCCTTGGCTGAAGCCAAGTAGTCGGCCGGGCATGACGGGTCACCCGCAGACACTCGCCGTTCTGGCGGAGCGTACGGGTGGCGTGGTGGAGGGAGACGCTTCCCTGTGCGTTGCGCGCGTGGCCACCCTCAAAGAGGCCGGGCCAAGTGACATCGCGTTCCTCGCCAATCCAAGATATAGGGCGGATGTCGCCGCTTCGCGCGCCGGCGCGCTGATCCTTGCGCGCGCAAATGCGCACCTCGCGCATGTGCCCACGCTGATACATGACAATCCGTATGCCTGTTTCGCGCGCGTGGCGCAATTGCTCGATCCGCACCCCCGCCAGGCGGGCGGCATCCATGTCTCCGCTCAGGTCCCGGCGAGTGCGCGGCTGGGACGCGATGTTTCGATCGGCGCCCATGTCGTCATTGGTGAGCACGTGGAGATCGGAGACGGCAGCGTCGTTTATCCGCATGCCACGCTTTACCCGCGCGTGAGGATCGGGCGCAACGCGATCATTCATGCCCAGGCGGTGATCGGCAGCGATGGTTTCGGTTTCGCCAATGAGGACGGTCGCTGGATCAAGATTCCGCAGACCGGCACGGTGATCATCGGTGACGATGTCGAGATCGGCGCCGGCACCACCATCGACCGTGGCGCGCTGGGCGACACCGTCGTCGGCGACGGCGTCAAGCTCGACAACCAGATCCAGATCGGCCACAACGTGAATATCGGCGCGCATACGGCGATGGCGGGGTGTGTGGGCATCGCCGGCAGCGCCGACATCGGCAGCTTTTGCACTGTCGGAGGCGGCGCCGTGATTCTCGGCCATTTGAGCATCGCCGACCGCGTCAACATCTCGGCCGGTGCCCTCATCACCAAGTCGATCACGCAAGCCGGGTCCTATGGCGGTGCCTATCCGTTCGCTCCGCAGCGTGAATGGTTGCGCAATGCGGCGCACCTGCGCCATCTCGATAGCCTCAATGAACGCGTTGCCGATCTCGGTCGGCGCTTGAAACAGTTGGAGAACAAACCATGAACGCGATGGATATCCGCGCCATCCTTGAACATTTGCCGCATCGGTATCCGATGCTTCTGGTCGATCGCGTGCTCGACGTCGAAGCCGGGTCCCACATCCATGCGATCAAGAATGTTTCGGTCAACGAACCGTTCTTCACCGGGCATTTTCCGCACTATCCGGTGATGCCCGGGGTGTTGATCCTCGAAGCGTTGGCGCAGGCCGCGGCAATCCTTTCGTTCAAGACCCTGGGTAATAAGCCGGACGAGAAATCGGTCTATTACTTTGTCGGTATCGATGGAGCTCGCTTCAAGCGGCCGGTGAGTCCGGGCGACCAGTTGCATCTGCATGTGAGCATGGACGGGCCGGTACGCCGCGGGTTGTGGAAGTTCAAGGCCGAAGCCCGCGTCGATGGCCAACTGGCGACCGAGGCGGGTCTCATGTGCACGGTGCGCACTATCGGCGACGCCTGATCCCGGACCGCGGCGTGATGAGCCGGATTCACTCCACTGCGATCATCGATAGCGGCGCTGAACTGGCGCCCGATGTCGAGGTCGGGCCCTATAGCGTGATCGGTGCCGATGTGCGCATCGATGCCGGGTCGCGCATCGGTCCGCATTGCGTGATCGAAGGGCCCACCAGTATCGGCCGCGGCAACCGCGTCTGGCAGTTCTGTTCGCTCGGCGCCGCGCCGCAGGACAAGAAATACGCCGGTGAGCCGACCCGGCTCGAAATCGGCGACAACAACACGATTCGCGAGTTCTGCACTTTCAATCGCGGCACCGCGCAGGATGCCGGCGCGACTCGGGTGGGCAATGACAACTGGATCATGGCCTACGTGCATCTGGCGCACGACTGCCGGATCGGCGACCACACCATCTTCGCCAACAACGCCCAGCTGGCCGGCCATGTGCATGTCGGCGACTGGGCGATCCCGGGCGGCTTTACCGTGGTGCACCAGTTCGTGCGCATCGGCGCGCATTCGATGTGCGCAATGGGCGCGATCCTGTTCAAGGATTTGCCGCCCTACGTGACCTGCTCCGGCAACCCGGCCGCGCCGCACGGTATCAACAGTGAGGGCTTGAAGCGGCGCGGCTATGCACCCGCGCAGGTGGAAAGCGTGCGGCGCGCCTACAAGACGCTGTACAAGGGCGGCCTGTTGTTCAAGGATGCGAAGCGCGCGCTGGCGGCCGAGGCGGCTGTCGATGCCGACGTGAAGCTGCTGCACGATTTTGTCGCGGCGTCGTCGCGCGGCATCATGCGCTGACCTTGATGACTGCGCCGCGCATCGCGATGGTTGCGGGCGAGGCCTCGGGCGACCTGCTCGCTTCGCATTTGATGGGAGCACTGGCCAGACGGATTCCGGGCGCCTCGTTCATGGGCATTGGTGGCCCACGCATGCAGGACGCCGGCTTTGATGCCTGGTGGCCAGCCGAAAAGCTGGCGGTGCGCGGCTATATCGAGGTGCTGCGCCACTATCGCGGAATCACCGCGATCCGGCGCCAGCTGGCGCAAAGGCTGCTCGCGGCGCCGCCCGACCTCTTCATCGGCGTCGATGCGCCCGACTTCAATCTCGACCTCGAGATCAAGCTGCGCGAACAAGGCGTGCGCACCGCGCATTTCATCAGCCCTTCGATCTGGGCCTGGCGCGGGGAACGCATCGCCAAGATCGGGCGGGCCTGTGAGGAGATGCTCTGTGTTTTTCCGTTTGAAGAGAAGCTCTATCGTGATGCCGGCATCGGCGCTACCTATGTGGGACATCCGCTGGCCGATGTGATTGCCGAGGCGCCCGACCGCGCGG
>JBEIFV010000134.1:0-16627 GCA_040382235.1 Burkholderiales bacterium | reverse complement strand
TGTCACGGCTTACTCGCGGATCGCACCAATCTGGCCCGCCAATAGGCAACCGCTTGGACTTTCGAAACCCCCTGCAAAGCCCCTGTCAAGCCCCTGCTCTGAGCAGATTCTGCCATAGCTCAGCGGTGGATTCCAATTCAAAGTTGTCACCCTGCTGCAATTGTTGCTCTTTTACAACACGCATTCCGGCGACCCAAACGTCGGTCACGTCGCTGCGGTCGGCAGTGTAGACCAGGTGCGATACCGGGTCGTACACCGGCTGCATCTCGAGGCGCCCGAAATCCACCGCGGCGAGGTCGGCGGCCTTGCCGGCCTCGATCGAGCCGATGCTGCGCTCGAGGCCCAGCGCGCGGGCGCCGTTGAGGGTGGCGGCACGCAGTGCGGCGTGCGCCGGCAGCAGGTCGGCGCGGCCGGAGGCGCCCTTGACCAAGAGGGCTGCCAGGCGCATCTCGGCGAACATGTCGAGGCGGTTGTTGGAGGCCGCGCCGTCGGTGCCGATACCCAGGTTGAGGCCTGCATCGAGCATGGCCGCCACCGGCGCGATACCGCTGGCGAGCTTCAGGTTGGATGCCGGGCAGTGGGCCACCGAGGCGCCATGGTGCGCCAGCAGCGCGATGTCGGCGCGATCCAGGTGCACGCCATGTACCGCGATGGTCTGCGGCCCGAGGATGCCCAGCCGGGCCAGGCGTTCAATCGGGCGCACGCCGTGGGCCTTTATGCCGTTGCTGACTTCTTCGGCGGTCTCGTGCAGGTGAATGTGAAGCGGCAGACCAAGCTCTTCGGCGTAGCGTGCGACTTTCTCGAAGGTCTTGTCGGCCACCGTGTAGGGCGCATGCGGCGCCATGCAAAACGACAGCAGGGGATGATGCCGGCGCGCGTCGCGCAGCGCCAGGCCGCGTGCCAGGTAGTCATCCGGGTCGCTGGCGTAGGCGGTTGGAAATTCGATGGTGATCAGGCCCAGCGCGGCGCGCATGCCCAGGCTTATGAACGCGTCGGCCGCGGCTTCGGGAAAAAAATACATGTCATTGGCGCAGGTCACGCCGCCCCTGAGCATTTCGGCGGCGGCCAGCAGGGTGCCCGCGCGCACGAAGTCGGCCGAGACATGCGCAGCTTCAGCCGGCCAGATACGATCGTTGAGCCAGTTCATCAGCGGCAGGTCATCGGCGTAGCCGCGCATCAGGGTCATCGCGGCATGGGTATGCAGGTTCACCAGGCCCGGTATCAGGGCATGGCGCGGCAGCGTGATGTGTTCGCTTGCGCAAAAGCGCTGGTGCGCCTGTGTCGCCGGCAACAGCGCGACGATGCGGCCGGCCTTGATCGCAACCGCGTGATGTTCGAGGGCGGTGCGCGCCGGTTCGACCGGAATCACCCAGCGCGCTTCGATCAGGGTATCGATGGTTTCCATGGTTGGCGCGCATCGTCGCAGAAGGCCGGCATGAAAGCAAATGGCCGGCCGGGCCACGCGCGCAATGTTCGCTCGTCGGTACCCGTACCGGTGCGGGTGAAACGCCTTCGCGCCTGTGCCGCAAGGGGCGGAACAGGCGGCGCCTGCATGTTAAAATCGTTGGTCTTCAATCGACGGTCAACCCCCCGCAGGCGCTGTCTGCGGCAAGGCCGCAACCGCATGGATCGCAGGCGGCACAACGCTGCTGCGCGACCGCAAAGAAAACCGTGACCCAGCCTACCGATTCCTTCGCCAAAGAAACCCTCCCGATCAGCCTTGAGGAGGAAATGCGGCGCTCCTATCTCGATTACGCGATGAGCGTGATCGTCGGGCGCGCCTTGCCGGATGTGCGCGATGGCTTGAAGCCGGTGCATCGGCGCGTCCTGTTCGCCATGCACGAGCTCAACAACGACTGGAACCGCGCCTACAAGAAATCGGCGCGTATCGTGGGCGACGTGATCGGCAAATACCATCCGCACGGCGACACGGCCGTGTATGACACGATCGTGCGCATGGCGCAGAATTTTTCGCTGCGCTACATGCTGGTCGACGGCCAGGGCAACTTCGGTTCGGTCGATGGCGATAACGCCGCTGCGATGCGCTATACCGAAATCCGCATGGCCAAGATCGGCCACGAATTGCTGGCCGATCTTGACAAGGAAACCGTCGATTTCGGGCCGAATTACGACGGCAGCGAAAAAGAGCCGCTGATCATGCCGGCGCGCATTCCCAACCTGCTGATCAACGGCAGTTCGGGCATCGCCGTGGGCATGGCCACCAACATCCCGCCGCACAACCTGACCGATGTGGTTGATGCCTGCCTGCTGTTGTTGAAGCGCCCTGAAACCACCATCGACGAATTGATCGAGATCGTCAAGGCGCCGGATTTTCCGACCGCCGCCACCATCTACGGCGTATCCGGCGTGCGCGAGGGCTATCGCACCGGCCGCGGCCGCGTGGTGATGCGCGCCAAGACCCATTTCGAGGACATCGGCCGTGGCGAGCGTCAGGCCATCATCGTCGACGAGCTGCCCTACCAGGTCAACAAGAAGACCCTGCTGGAAAAGGTCGCGGAACTGGTCAACGAAAAGAAGATCGAGGGCATCAGCCACATCCAGGACGAGTCCGACAAGTCCGGGATGCGCGTGGTGATCGACTTGAAGCGCGGCGAAGTGCCGGAGGTGGTGCTCAACAATCTCTACAAGCAGACCCAGCTGCAGGACACCTTCGGCATGAACATGGTGGCCTTGGTCGACGGCCAGCCGCGCCTGCTCAACCTGTGGCAGATGCTTGACCAGTTCCTGCAGCATCGGCGCGAAGTGGTGACACGCCGCACGGTATTCGAATTGCGCAAGGCGCGCGAGCGCGGCCATGTGCTCGAAGGCCTGGCGGTGGCGCTGGCCAACGTCGACGAGATGATCGCCTTGATCAAGGCGGCGCCGACGCCGCCGGTGGCCAAGGAAGAGCTGATGAAGCGGATGTGGAAGTCCGGCGTGGTCGAGCAGATGCTGGTGCGCGCCGCGGCCGAGGCCTCGCGCCCGGACGGCCTGGCCGAGGCCTATGGCCTCAAGGACAACGGCTACCGCCTGTCGGATGTGCAGGCCACCGAAATCCTGCAGATGCGCCTGCAGCGCCTGACCGGCCTGGAGCAGGACAAAATCGTTGGCGAATACAAGGAGGTGATGGCGCAGATTCTCGACCTGGTCGACATCCTGGCCACCCCCGAGCGCATCACCGCGATCATCGCCGAGGAACTGGCCAAGGTGAAGGACGAGTTCGGCGATGCGCGCCGCTCGGTGATCGAGATGAATGCCTACGATCTCGATACCGAAGACCTGATCACCCCGCAGGACATGGTGGTCACCATGTCGCACACCGGCTACATCAAGAGCCAGCCGCTCACCGAATACCGCGCGCAGAAGCGCGGCGGGCGCGGCAAGCAGGCCACCGCGACCAGGGAAGACGATTACATCGAGCAGCTTTTCATCGCCAACACGCACGACATGCTGCTGTGCTTTTCCAACCGCGGCCGGGTCTACTGGCTCAAGGTGTATGAAGTGCCGCAGGGCACGCGCACCTCGCGCGGCCGGCCGATCGTCAACATGTTCCCCTTGATCGAGGGCGAAAAGGTCACCGTGGTACTGCCGGTCAAGGCCTTTGTCGAGGATCGCTACGTGTTCATGGCCACCAGCCTGGGCGTGGTCAAGAAATGTTCGCTGACCGATTTCGGCAACCGCCGCTCGGCCGGCATCATCGCGGTCGATCTGGACGACGGCGACTACCTGATCGGCGCGGCCCTGACCGACGGCAAGCACGACATCATGCTGTTTTCAGACTCCGGCAAGGCCGTCCGTTTCGACGAAAACGACGTGCGCGCCATGGGTCGCCTGGCGCGCGGCGTGCGCGGCATGATGCTGGAGACCGGCCAGCAGGTGATTGCATTGCTGGTGGCCGAGAACGAGCAGCAAAGCGTGTTGACCGCCACCGAAAACGGCTACGGCAAGCGCACCCCGGTATCCGAATACACGCGTCACGGCCGCGGCACCAAGGGCATGATCGCGATCCAGACATCGGATCGCAATGGCCGCGTGGTGGCCGCGACGCTGGTGGACGCCAAGGACGAGATCATGCTGATCACCACCGGTGGCGTGATGATCCGCACGCGGGTGGCCGAGATCCGCGAAATGGGGCGCGCCACCCAGGGGGTGACCCTCATCAGCGTCGGCGACGGGACCCGGCTGTCGGGGTTGCAGCGGGTGGTCGAGAGCGATGCGGACAATGGGGACAACGGTGGCGAGCACAGCGGCGAGAATGGCGATGCACCTGCCGCACCGGAAGCCGATCCGCCGGACGCCGGCGACAGGGGGCCTTGAGCGCCGCCAGGGCCGCCCGCGGTCGGCAGACTCTTTCCTTCGAAAACTTCGAAATTCATGAAAAAGACGACCCATCGGCGCTTCGGCTTGGGCTTGGGTGAAAATCACAAGGCGAAACGATGAGCGAATTGCCCCGGCTACGGTCCGAAATCGACCGTCTCGACGACGAACTGCTGAAATTGCTCAATGCGCGCGCCGATGTGTCCAAAAAGATCGGTGACACCAAGCGTGCCGAAGACCCTGACGCGCCGGTGTTTCGCGCCGAGCGCGAAGCAGCCGTGTTGCGGCGTCTTGAAGCCGCCAATCCAGGGCCCTTGCCGGCCGAGGCTGTGAGCCGCATTTTTCATGAGGTGATGTCGGCCAGCTCGGCACTGCAGCGGCCGATCCGCGTGGCCTATCTCGGCCCGGCCGGCACTTTTTCGGAAGCAGCGGTGGTGCGCCAGTTCGGCCGCTCGGCGTTGGCCGTGCCATGCGCCAACTTCGACGAGGCATTCCGTCGTACCGAGACCGGCGAGACCGATTTTTCGGTGGTGCCGGTGGAGAATTCGACCGAAGGCACGATCTCGCGCGTGCTCGACCTGCTGCTCAACAGCCCGCTCAAGGTCTGTGCCGAGGTGGTGGTGCGGGTGCAACAGAACCTGATGCGCGCGCGCGCTGACCGCGACGGCATCACCAAGGTGTATTCGCACGGTCAGTCGCTGGCGCAAACCCAGAACTGGCTCAACCGCAACCTGCCCGGCGTCGACCGTGTGACGGTCGAATCGAATGCCGAAGCGGCACGCCTGGCAAGCCTCGATCCCGCCACCGCGGCGATCGCCGGGCACAACGCGGCGGAGAATTTCGGCCTCACCATCCTGGCCGCCAATATCGAGGACGACCCGACCAATCGCACCCGATTCATGGTGGTGGGCCATGCCGAGTCGGGCGTGTCGAGTCGCGACCGCACCTGGCTTGTGATGTCGGCGCCCAACGTGGCCGGCGGACTGGTCAAGCTGTTGGCGCCGTTCGCCATGCACGGGGTCTCGATGACCAAGATCGAATCGCGCCCGGCGCGCCTGGCATCGATGCCGGGCTCCTGGGAATACATGTTCTATGTCGACGTCGAGGGCCATCGCGACAGTCCTGGCGTCGCCGCCGCGCTGACCGAGCTGAAGTCGATCGCCCCCTATCTGAAGATCTTTGGCTCCTATCCGGTCGGGGACTACTGAGCGCCCGCATCCCCGCCGCCGCGCGCTTCATGCCCGGTCGCCAACGCCAATCCCGGCCGCTGACCCAGTTTCACTTCCTTAAGCCCCTCCAACAGCATCCACTGTGACCATGAACACCACCGACCTGGCCCCATCCTATGTGCGCGCCATCGCGCCCTACCAGCCCGGCAAGCCGATTTCGGAAGTGGCGCGCGAACTGGGCATTCCCGAACGCGACATCATCAAGCTGGCCTCCAACGAGAACCCGCTGGGCTGCGGCGAAGCGGCCAAGGCCGCGATGCGCCGCGCGCTTGACGAGGTGCACCTGTATCCCGACGGCGCCTGCTTCGAACTCAAGGCCGCGCTGTCCCGCAAATGGGGCGTTTCGATGGAAGGCATCGTCGCCGGCAATGGCTCTAACGACCTGCTCGACTACATCGCAATGGCCTTCCTGGCGCCCGGTGTATCGGCGGTCTATTCGCAGCATTGTTTCGCCGTTTATCCGATCACAGTGCTGGCGCGTGGCGCGCAGGGCATCAAGGTGCCGGCGCGTGCCTACGGCAATGACCTCGATGCCATGCTGGGCGCGATTCGCGCCGATACCCGGCTGCTCTTCATCGCCAACCCCAACAACCCGACCGGGACCTTCACGCCTTATGCCGAGATCCACGCCTTTCTCAAGCGCGTGCCGGCCAATGTGATTGTGGTGCTCGACGAGGCCTACAACGATTTCCTGCCGCCGGAATTGCGCGCCGACACGGTGGCCTGGCTGGCGGAGTTTCCCAACCTGGTGCTGACCCGCACTTTCTGCAAGATCTACGGCCTGGCCGGCCTGCGCGTGGGCTACATGCTGGCGCACCCGCAGGTGTGCGACATGGTCAACCGCGTGCGTGCGCCGTTCAACGTCAACTCGATCGCGCAGGCGGCGGCGGTGGCGGCCCTGGGCGACGAGGATTTTGTTGCGCGCACCTATGCCAACAACCGCGCCGGCATCGCGCAATTGAGCGAAGGGGCACGCGCACTCGGGCTCGATTTCATTCCGCCATTCGGCAATTTCATCACCATCGATGTTGGCGACGGGCAGAAGGTATTTCAGGCCCTGCTCAAGCGCGGCGTGATCGTGCGCCCGATCGTCGGCTACGAGTTGCCGCGGCATGTGCGCGTCACCGTCGGCCTGCCTGCGGAAAACGCGCGCTTTCTGGCCAGCCTCAAAGAGGCGCTGGCCGAAGTTGCCGGCTGAGGCAGTCTTGATCGACATCCTGGCAGTCGCAGGCGTCGGCCTGATAGGTGGCTCGTTCGCGCTGGCGTTGAAACAGGCCGGGCTGGTGCGCCGCGTGATCGGCGTCGGGCGCGGGCGCGCCAATCTCGAAGCGGCATTGCAGTTGGGGCTGATCGACGAAATCGCCGACCATGCGGGCGATGCCTATGCGCGCGCCGATTTCATCCTGGTGGCAACGCCGGTAGGGCAGATGGCGCGGGTGTTCGCCGAGATCGTGCCGGTGTTGAAGCCAGGTGCGGTTGTGAGCGACGCCGGCAGCACCAAGTGCGACGTGGTCGCCATCGCGCGCGCCGCGTTTGGTGCGCGCATGGGCCAATTTGTGCCGGCGCACCCGATCGCAGGCGCAGAGCGCACTGGAGCCGCAGCCGCGCGCGCCGACCTTTATCGCGGCAAGAAACTGGTGATCGCGGCGCTGCCAGAAACCGATGCAGCAGCGATCTCGCGGGTCGAGGCAGCCTGGCGTGCCTGCGGTGCCCGTATACACGCGATGGCGCCGGAACTGCACGACAAGACCTTCGCCGCAGTGAGCCACCTGCCGCATGTGCTGGCTTTTGCGCTGGTCGATGAAATCGCGCGCAAGCCGCATGCCGACACCCTGTTTCAATTCGCAGCCAGCGGCTTTCGCGATTTCACCCGCATCGCCGGCGGCTCGCCTGAAATGTGGCGCGACATCGCGCTGGCCAACCGCAGCGCCTTGCTCAAGGAAATCGACGAATACATGGTGCGCTTGGGCGCAGTGCGCGGCATGGTCGCTGCTGCCGACGCGGATGCGCTGGACGCGGTTTTTTCAAACGCCCGCAATGCGCGCCAGGCCTGGCTAGATTCGATCGAGGCCGGTGAAGCGCCGCCCGCCGCACCGCCGCGGGCGGCCTGATGCACAGCCTGGAATTGCGGCGCCTCATACATGCCGGCGGTGTAATCCGCCTGCCTGGCTCCAAAAGCATATCCAACCGCAGCCTGCTGCTGGCGGCACTCGCCGACGGGCGTACCCGGGTCGCCGATCTGCTGGATTCCGACGATACGCGCGTCATGCTGGGCGCCCTCAAGGCGCTCGGTGTGTCCTGCGAAAAAGACGGCGCCGATTGGCTCATCGACGGTGTGCGCGGCCGGTTTGAGGTAACCGAGGCCGAACTTTTCATGGGCAACGCCGGCACCGCGATCCGCCCACTGACCGCGGCACTTGCCATAAGCGGCGGTCACTATCGTTTGAGCGGCGTGCCGCGCATGCATGAGCGCCCGATCGGTGATCTCGTCGATGGTCTGGCGGCGATCGGTGCCGACATTCGCTACACCGGCAACCCGGGTTATCCACCGCTGGAAATCCTGCCTGCGGCGGTGGTTCTCAAGGGCGCGGTGCCGGTGCGCGGCAATGTGTCGAGCCAGTTCCTGACGGCACTGCTGATGGCGCTCCCGCTCCTGGCGCGCGAATCGGCCAAGCCGGTGACCATCGAGGTTGTAGGCGAGCTGATTTCCAAACCCTATGTCGAGATCACCCTGAACCTGATGCAACGCTTCGGCGTTGCGGTTACGCGCGACCACTGGCGCGCCTTCCACATCGCCCCGGGCGCTACCTATCGAAGCCCGGGCACCCTGCATGTCGAAGGCGATGCATCGTCGGCCTCGTACTTTCTGGCCGCCGGCGCGCTCGGCGGTGGGCCATTGCGCGTCGAAGGCGTCGGTCGCGACAGCATCCAGGGCGATGTGCGCTTCATCGACGCACTGGCGCAAATGGGCGCCAACCTGATGGCCGGCCCCAACTGGATCGAGGTACGCGGCTTTTCCAACGAGACCAACCCGGCGAAGCTCAAGGCGATCGACGCCGACTTCAACCACATCCCCGATGCCGCCATGACCATCGCGGTACTGGCGCTGTTCGCCGACGGACCCTCGCGCCTGACCAACATCGGCTCCTGGCGCGTCAAGGAGACCGACCGCATCGCCGCGATGGCCACCGAACTGCGCAAGCTCGGTGCAAGCGTTGACGAAGGCGATGACTGGCTGCGCATTCATCCGCCCGCCCGGTTGCGGCCGGCGGCGATCGACACCTACGACGATCACCGCATGGCCATGAGTTTTTCGCTCGCAGCCTTCGGCCTGGCGGCCGCCGATGCGCCGCTTGTCATCAACGACCCGGGGTGTGTTGCCAAGACCTTCCCCGATTATTTCTCGGAGTTCGCGCGCTTGACGGGCTAGTCGCGCGGCAGGAGCGGGCCGAGCCGTCACGCAAGTATCAGGTGGGCATGCGGCCTTCGGCCTTCAACACCGCCTGCACCAGTTCTGCCAGCGAGCGGGCGCACATTTTTTCCATCACCTTGGAGCGGTGCGCCTCGACCGTCTTGATGCTGATGTTCATGACATCCGCGATGGTCTTGTTCATCTTTCCCGCCACCACCAGATCGAGCACCTCGCGCTCGCGCGGCGACAGCTTCGCCAGGCGCGCAGCCACCACCGATTGTGCTGCCACTTGGCCGGCGTTTTGCGCGTCCAGTTCCAGCGCGCGCTCGATGACAGAGGTGAGCTTTTGTTCGTTGAACGGCTTTTCGATGAAATCGAAGGCACCGCGCTTGATCGCCTCGACCGCCATCGGCACATCGCCGTGGCCGGTGACGAAGATCACCGGCGCGCCCACCGCGTTGCGCGTGAGCTGCTCATGCACCTCGACTCCGCTCATGCCCGGCATGCGGATGTCCAGAATCACGCAGGCCGGCGACAGGTGCTCGACGCGCGCCAGAAAGTCTTCGCCGGTGGCATAGGTGCGCACGCTGTAGCGCTCGCCGTCCAACAACCACGCGATCGAATCGCGGATGGCCTCGTCGTCATCGACCACATGTATCACGGGTTTGGGGCTCATCGGGGTTCTTTCGCGCGGTGTGCTCATGAGTCCGCCGCGGTGGGTATCAGCACCAGCGGCAGGGTGAAGTGGAAAATGCTGCCGCCATCCGGGTTGGCGGTGAACCACAGGCGGCCTTCGTGCAATTCGACGATCGAGCGGCAGATGTTGAGCCCCATGCCCATGCCGTTGTCCTTGGTGGTGAAGAAGGGCGAGAAAAGCTCGCCGGCGACCGCATCCGGGATGCCGTGGCCGCGATCGACGATACGGATCTCGGCCTGGTCGCCGACATGCAAGGTCCGAATCACCAGTTTGCGGTCGGCGCGGGGCGTGCGCTTCATCGATTCAATGCCGTTCTTGATCAGGTTCAGCAGCAACTGTTCGATCATCACGCGGTCGGCGTTGACCAATGGCAGTTCGGAGGCCAGGTCCATGCTCAGTCGCGCGTTGGCCTTCTCGGCCTCGAACTCGATCAGCTCTGTGACTTCGATCACGATTTCGTTGATCGACGCCAGTTCGCGCGACGGCTCACGGCGTCGCAGGAACTCGCGCACTCGCTGCACCACGCGCCCGGCGCGCTCGGCCTGGGCTGCCGACTTCTCCAATGCCGATACCAGCTCCTCTTTTTTCCAGTGATCCGACTTGAGGCGGCGCACCGCCCCCATGTTGTAGTTGGCGATCGCCGCCAACGGCTGGTTGATCTCGTGTGCCAGGGTCGAGGCCATTTCGCCCACGCTCATCAGGCGCGAGGTCAGCAGCAGCTTTTCCTGTTGCACGCGATTGCGTTCATCCGCGGCCTTGCGGTCGGTGATGTCCGAAATCATGGTCAAGCGCACAGTGCGGCCGTCGACCCAACGCACCGCACGCACGCGCAGCGCGTACCACAGGCCGCGCGCTTCATCGCGTGCTTCGATCTTGTGCACTCCGGTGGGCTTGTCTTCGGCGTCGAGCAGGGTTTCGCGCGGGAATACCTGCGAGGGCAGCGGTGAGAGCGCGGTTTCCAGTTGCGCCACGCTGCTGCCCAGGCCATGGCCGGGAAAGATCCGCGTGAAGCTTTCGTTGTAGAAGAGCATCTCGCGGGTGGTGAAGTCCGACACCACCACGCCGGCGTCGAGCGCGTCGAGCACGGTGACAAAGCGTTCATGCGAGGCCTTGAGCGCGCTGTCGGCCTGGGCCTGCAGCTCGACCCGGCGCCTGAGCGACCACAGGCTCCAGCCCAGCACCATGGTGATCAGCAGGATGACGCCGGTCAGCACCGTGCTGCCCACCAGAGAGTCGGTCTTGTAGGAAGTCGCCGAGAGGTCGAGATTGCGCCAGGGCAAGGTCAACGACACAGTCTGGGTCAGCATGTCATAGGTTTCGCGTTGATCCTCGTGGCGAAACAGTTCGCGGCCTTCGGCGTCGAGCAAGGAAAGGCGGTATTTCTCGGCAACCGCCACCGGCACCAGGCGCTGCATCACCGTGCGCAGCGAGAGGGCGATGCTGATCGTGCCGAGAAAGCGACCCTGTTCGATCACCGGGCTGTGATATTCGATGTAAGGCTCGTCCTGGTAGTCGGTATAGGGTTCGGTATAGGTCGAGCGGGCGGTGGCGCGCGTCAGGCGCTGCATGCGTTCGCGCTCCTCCAGGCTCGGGCGCTCACGGTTGAGCGCAACCGCATCCTTCCAGGTCGGCACCGACCAGCCGGTCATGCCGTCGGCCGAGGCCCATACGACATTGCGGATCTCGGGGTTTTGCAGAAGATAGCGCTGCGCCTGGTCGCTCAGGGATGGCACCGGCTGGCCCCCGCCCATCGCCCCCGCAAGCCGGTCGACAAACTCCTGGTGCGTAAGAATCTTGCGTGTAATCGCCAGTTCCGCATACTGGATGTCGCGGCGCAGGTTGGTAATCTGGATTTCCGCCTCATGCCGATGCACAAACCACAGCAGGGCCGCGATGGCCGCGACGAACAGGGCCAGGGCCGCGAACGGCACCAGCCAGACCGACCCGTTGCCAGGGTGGGGCGTTTTGGAAGTCGCGTAGGGTGTCGTGGGCATGTGGGTTGCGTGGCCCTGAGCCTGGGTTGCACACCAGATTCATTGTCACGGCGCAAGACTGCGTCAACATCATAACGCGTCGCGGCTGTCAATCGGGAGTGGCCCGCGATGATGTGGCTTCGCAGGGTGGTAAGGGTAAGCCCGATAGTCCTTTAGCCGATGCGGGAATATAATTTCAGGCTGCGAATTGAGAGCCCGTTCCGTGCATCAGTCCGCGAACCCTTAAATTCAATAGCTGGAGACAAGCATGCAATCAGCCACCCCATCGCGTCGCAAGTTCTTGACCGGCGCCACCGTCACTGCGGCCGCCGGTGCCGCGACGCTCGGTTTCCCGACCATTGTCAAGGCACAGGGCCCGATCACCATGAAGTGGCAATCGACCTGGCCGTCGAAGGACATCTTCCACGAATACGCACAAGACTTCGCCAAGAAGATCAACGACATGACCGGCGGCGACCTCAAGATCGAGGTGTTGCCGGCGGGCGCGGTGGTGCCGGCCTTCGGCCTGCTTGACGCGGTCACCAAGGGCACACTGGACGGCGGCCATGGCGTGCTGGTGTATCACTACGGTAAGCAGAATGCGCTGGCCCTGTGGGGCTCCGGTCCGGCTTTCGGCATGGACGCGCAGCAAATGCTGTCCTGGCACAAATACGGCGGCGGCAAGGAGTTGCTTGCCAAGTTGTATGCCTCGATCGGAGCCAACGTGGTTTCGTTCCCTTATGGCCCCATGTTCACCCAGCCGCTCGGATGGTTCAAGAAGCCGGTCACCAAGACGGCCGATCTCAAGGGCCTGAAGTACCGCACGGTGGGCATCTCGATCGATGTGTTTACCGCAATGGGCGTGGCGGTCAACGCGCTGCCCGGCGGCGAGATCGTGCCGGCCATGGATCGCGGCCTGCTCGATGCGGCGGAATTCAACAACATGTCGTCAGACCGCCTGCTCGGCTTTCCGGATGTCTCCAAGACCTGCATGCTGCAGAGCTTCCACCAGAATGCCGAGCAGTTCGAGATCATGTTCAACAAGACCAAGTTCGATGCCCTGCCGGCGAAGATGAAATCGATCATCGAGAACGGCGTCGAGGCCGCCTCGCAGGACATGTACTGGAAGGCGATCGACCGCTATTCCAAGGACTATGTCGAACTGCAGACCAAGGACAAGGTGAAATTCTACAAAACGCCGGATGCGATCCTGCAGGAACAGTTGAAGGGCTACGACACGGCTGTCGCCAAGCGCAAGGACAATGCCCTGTTCAACGAGATTCTGGATTCGCAGAAGAAGTTTGCCGAGCGCGTGGTCAAGTGGGACCTGGACAACAACGTCAACCGCCGCATGGCCTACAACCACTACTTCGGCAAGAAGGCCTGAGCGACGCGTTCGCCTCTTTCGTTGACTGACAACACCCGGCATTCTGCCGGGTGTTGCGCTTTTGGTCCAGGCGCATGCTTGGGATCGGCTGGGATCGGCAATGCAGAAACTACTGTTGTTCATCGACCGCCTCAGCACCTGGGTGGGCCAGGCGTTTTCCTGGATCATCGTGCTGCTCACCCTGCACGTCACCTGGGAGGTGTTTTCCCGCTACGTGCTCGACAGTCCGCGCGCCTGGGCTTTCGACGTCATGATCATGATGTACGGCACCCTGTTCATGATGGCCGGCGCCTACACCCTGTCGAAAAACGGCCACGTACGCGGCGACGTGCTCTATGGCTTCTTCCGGCCGCGCACCCAGGCCACGCTTGACCTGATTCTCTATTTCGTGTTCTTCATTCCGGGCGTGATCGCGCTGACCTACGCCGGCTACGACTATGCGGCCGACTCCTGGCGCATCAACGAGCATTCCAACATCACCGCCGACGGCCCGCCGGTGTACCCGTTCAAGACGGTGATTCCGCTGGCCGGGTTTTTCCTGCTGGCGCAGGGTATCGTGGAGATCGTGCGCTGCATGATCTGCATTCGCCAGGGCGCCTGGCCTTCGCGCGAAGAGGATGTCGAAGAGGTCGACGTCGACAAGCTCAAGAAGATGGTGCACGTGGACGACGCGGAGGTGGCCAAATGAAGATCCGCCGCGAGCTCTGGTTCGGCTTTTCGCTGATGGCGATCATCATCGTCACCACGCTGATATTCACGCCCTGGGGCAACATGAGCAATGGCCACCTCGGCATGCTGATGTTGTCGCTGGTGGTGGTGGCGATCATGCTGGGCTTTCCCACCGCCTTCACGCTGATGGGCATGGGCGTGTTTTTCGCGTGGCTCAACTATCGTGCGGTCGATCCCGACACCGCGATCCGCCAGGTGCTCGACTTGATGGTGCAGCGCGCCTACGCGGTGATGAGCAACGACGTGCTGATCGCCATTCCCCTGTTTGTGTTCATGGGCTATCTGGTTGAGCGTGCCGCGCTGATCGACAAGCTGTTCAAGAGCCTGCATTTGGCGATGGCACGGGTACCGGGATCACTGGCGGTGGCCACCATCGTGACCTGCGCGATTTTCGCCACTGCCACCGGAATCGTAGGCGCGGTGGTGACCCTGATGGGCCTGTTGGCCTTTCCGGCGATGCTGCGTGCCGGTTACAGCTCCAAGGTGGCGGCCGGCGCGATCACCGCGGGTGGCTGCCTGGGTATCCTGATCCCGCCCTCGGTGCTGCTGATTGTCTACGGCGCGACCGCCGGGGTTTCGGTGGTGCAACTCTATGCCGGCGCGTTTTTCCCCGGGTTGATGCTGGCCGGCCTGTACGTGGCCTACATCGTGGTGCTGGCCAAGCTGCGACCCGATCTGATGCCGCCGCTGCCGGAAGCGGAGCGGCGGGTGGCGCTGCCGCCGCTGGCGCAGTCTCTTTCCGCGCACGGTCGCAATGCCTTGTCGGGTTTGTTGCGCGGCATGGGCAGCGCTGGCGTCGCCCGCGGCAAGACGGCGGGGCAACTGCTGGTCACGCTGCTGCCGGCGCTCGCTATCGCGGCTCTGCTGGCGCTGATCTATCAGTCGGCGACCGCGCCGGTGGTGGTTGAAGATACCTCGGGCTTGGTGCAGGCAGGTGGTGCGATTGCGGCGGAAGAGAACAAGGGTACGGATTCCGGCGGCCTGCAGGAGCCCAAGGATGAAGGCACCGGCCTTGCCGAACCGAAAGAGGAAGGCACCGGGCTTGCGGAGCCGAAGGAGGAAGCTGGCGGCCTGGCCGAACCCAAGGGTGCGGAAGCACCGAAGGATGCGGTGCCGGTGGCAAAGCTTGAGGCTGCCAAGGCTGAGGCCCCCAAAGCTGAAGCGTCCAAAGCGGAGCCGCAGGTGGCTGCGCCGGCCGGGCCGCGGCTGGACACGCCGAACTGGTTCATCGGCCTGGCGGCCGGATTCGCGGTGTTTCTGGTGGCCTTGTACGCCTACTGGACCTGGGAGCGCCTGGAGATTTTCAAGATGTTGCTGGGTTCGTTCTTTCCGCTGGCGGTGCTGATTCTCGCGGTGCTGGGCTCGATCGTATTCGGCCTGTCGACGCCCACCGAGGCGGCGGCAGTCGGGGCTTTTGGCGGTTGCCTGCTGGCGGGGGCCTATCGCTATCTCGAACACCGTCGGCGCCCGGGCACGGCCAGCACCGGCCCGGTATGGGCGACGACCAGGGAACTGGGCACCATCGTCAAGGAATCCTCGTTCCTCACCGCCAAAACCAGCGCGATGGTGTGCTGGCTATTCGTCGGCTCGTCGATTTTCTCGGCAGCCTTTGCGCTTCTCGGCGGCCAGGACCTGGTGGAGAAGTGGGTGCTGTCGCTGGGACTCACACCGCTGCAGTTCATGATCCTGGCGCAGTTCATCATTTTCATTCTCGGCTGGCCGCTGGAATGGACCGAGATCATCGTCATTTTCATGCCGATCTTCATTCCGCTCTTGCCCAAGTTCGGGGTCGATCCCCTGTTCTTCGGCTTGCTGGTGGCATTGAACCTGCAGACCGCGTTTCTCTCGCCGCCGGTGGCGATGGCGGCGTTTTATCTCAAGGGCGTGGCGCCAGCGCATGTGACGCTCAACCAGATATTCGCCGGCATGTTGCCCTTCATGGGGATCCAGGTCCTGGCGCTGGTGCTGTTGTACGTGTTTCCCGATATCGGGCTGTGGTTGCCGCGGACTTTGTACAAATAGCTTATGCCGTCATGCCTG
Organism: Burkholderiales bacterium; assembly: GCA_040382235.1. Taxonomy (GTDB): domain Bacteria; phylum Pseudomonadota; class Gammaproteobacteria; order Burkholderiales; family JAEUOS01; genus JAEUOS01. The sequence goes on along the minus strand of JBEIFV010000134.1, from coordinate 843 downwards.
GTGCTGCGCACCTGGCATGACGGCATAAGTCGCCGCGTTCGAGCGTCACTGGCGTGACGTTCAACGCGGCGTGGTCGTCGCTGGCTTTTTTGGCTATTTTTTTGGCTTATGGGCGTTGCTTTTTTTGTGGCCCACGTTGGCTTTTGCGGCCTTGTCGTGGCTTGGCGGGTTTGTCGCCGCGGCGTTTAACGCTCTGTTGTTTTGCGGCCGGGCGCGAGCGCTTGCGGGTCCTGCGGGCGTTCCTTGTGTTGTGGCAGAGCGTCGTGGATCTCGTCCCATTCCGCTTTCGAGTCGGTGAAAAAGTGGAACAGCGGCCGCGCCTCGATCGGCGTATCGAGGCTGCCCAGGCGCAGGCGCAATGCATCGGGCATGGTGTCGCGCCGGCTATACAGCGGTGAACCGCAATGACGGCAGAACGAACGCGTCACCCCGGTGGGGCCGGCGAAATGCGTGAGCGACTCGGCGCCCGCGATCAGGCGGAAGCCAGCCTCTTCGACCGTGGCATTGACACCGTAGGCGGTGCCGCTGGCCTTGCGGCAGCGCCGGCAATGGCAGATGCCGATCTGGCCCAGGGGCGCGTCAAGTTCGTACTGGATGGTGCCGCACAGGCAACTGCCTTTGAGCATGGTTCGGGTTCCTTGCCGTGATTTCGCCAGATCGCAGCCTAATCATGCGTGGCGGTTTGCGCAAGCCGGCATGGCGCGCGTGCGCCTGAATCAGCGCGCCGACAACAGTCCGAATACTAGCAACAGCAGCGTCGGAACCATCAGCACATTGAACAAGGCGGTGGCGATCAGCCAGACCAGCGGGCCCTGCGTCTTGCTGCGCACGAGGACCCAACTG
>JBEIFV010000133.1:0-16971 GCA_040382235.1 Burkholderiales bacterium | reverse complement strand
GGGCCTTCGAATCCCGCAAAAACTGTCCTCGCTGGGGCCAATTTTCGCTCTCGACGCCCTAAGTCCGACAGGCTGCTAGAGACTTCAGCGGATTTCTTCAAAATGTTGTTCGCTTTTGAACAAGTACTCAACTAGTGCAGGAACGAATGCGAAACCGCAATCAACCCTACCCCTGCGGCCACCATCACCACCTGCCAAGTCGATGATTCCGTAGCCGCCCGGCGCTGCATCCATGGGATCAGGTCGGCCACCGCGATATAGATAAAGCTCGAAGCCGCGAGCACGATCACATAGGGAATCGCTTCCTGGGCACCTGCCAGCGCAAAGTAGCCAACCAGCCCGCCCACGACTGAAGCCAGGCTGGCAAGCGCGTTATAGGTGAGCGCTCGCTTGCGCGTATACCCGGCATTGAGAAGCACAATGAAATCCCCGGCTTCCTGCGGTACTTCGTGGGCGATGATGCCAAGCGTGGTGATTAAACCCAGCCACGGGTCGGCCATGAAGGCCGCGGCGATCAATATGCCGTCGGCAAAGTTGTGCAGCGAGTCGCCCACCAGGATAAGAAGGCCGCTCTTGCCCGCCTCGTGCGCGTCGAAGCCATGCTCGTGGCCGTGGCCGTCGTGCTCGTGATGGTGGCTGTGGCGCCATAGCGCCACTTTTTCGAGCAGGAAAAACGCCAGCAAGCCTGCCAGGAGGGCGCCAAACAGCGCATGGGCGTCGATATTGAAGCTGAAGGCATGCGGCAGCAGTTCGAGGAACGCCGCCCCCAGCAGCACACCGGCCGAGAAACTCACCAGTCGCTGCACCAGGGTGCCCAGCACCTTGAAGGTGATCAATCCGGCGACCAGTACCGAGAGCACGCCGCCGGCTACGGTGGCTGCGATGATGTAGAGTAAAGTCAAGTTGGCTGTGCGCTGGCGAAGCGCACGATTATCCAATAGTTTCCATTTTTCCTTTCACGGACCGCTTATTCGATGCCAAGCAATGGCGGGATTGATGTGGTCGCGCGGCTTCTGCGTGGCCTGGAAGATGCGACACGGTTTCATGCGGGCGCTGCCTGTGCGTTGACCGCACTTGGCCATGAAAGCCCGCGCGGATGAAGCCGCCAGTAGCCCTGCAGGAGCTGATCGAGGCGCTGCGCGTATTGCCCGGCGTCGGGCCAAAGTCGGCACAACGCATGGCCTTTCATCTGTTGCAACATGACCGTCCGGGTGCGCTGCGCCTGGCGCATTCACTGGCAGGGGCCGCGCAGCGCATGCAGCACTGCCGCCTGTGCAACAGCTTCACCGAAGCCGAATTGTGCGACCTGTGCGATGCCGGCGCCGGGCGGCGCGATGCCACCCAACTTTGCGTGGTGGAAACCCCGGCCGATCTGGGCATGATGGAGCAGACGCAAGCCTATCGCGGCCTGTACTTTGTGCTGATGGGGCGCATTTCGCCGCTCGACGGCATCGGGCCGAAGGAGGTTGGCGTCGAGCGCCTGATCGCGCGCGCCAGCGACGGCGTGGTTCGCGAAGTGGTGCTGGCGACCAATTTCACGCATGAGGGCGAGGCCACGGCGCACTACCTTGCCGAAGCCTTGAAAGCGCGCGGCCTCAAGGTCACGCGCCTGGCGCGCGGCGTGCCGGTGGGCAGCGAACTGGAATACGTCGACCCGGGTACCATCGCGCACGCGTTTGCCGATCGGCGCGATACCTGAGGTCAAGGCGGGCAAGACGGTGCCTGGACTGATGGTGCCGGCATCAAATAGTCATCACAACCAAAATGGGGGACGCATGAAACTGAAAGCGATTTGCGCCGCGGGATTGACGCTGTTTGTGGGCGCCTGTGCCCACCAGCATGGCGGTCAGTCAGGAATGATGGGCGACCATTTCGGCGTGAAAGAGGTTGGCAGTTTCCACGTCGGCGGCCGTCAGGTCACCTTGTCCGGCCTGCCGGAGAAAGAGATCGTGTTCACCGCCGGCGCGGCACCGTTCAAGGTCAATCCGAACGGCGACTTTGAAGTCGAGCAGATGTATGTGCAATACGTGAAGCTGCATGAGCCCTACCGAAAGGGGCGCTATCCGCTGTTGATGTGGCATGGCGGCGGCTTGGCCGGCGTCACGTGGGAAACCAAGCCCGATGGCAAGCCGGGCTGGCAGAATTTTTTCTTGAAGGCAGGGCATGATGTATACGTCAGCGATGCGGTCGAGCGCGGTCGGGCTTCGTGGGCACGCTATCCCGAGATCTTCAAGACCGAGCCGTTCTTTCGCACCAAGAAAGAAGCCTGGGAATTGTTCCGCCTGGGGCCGGAAGGCTCGTACGACACCGATCCTGCCAAGCGGCGCGCCTACGCCGAAGGCACGCAGTTTCCGGTGGAAGCCTTCGACCAGTTCGGCAAACAGGGCATTCCGCGCTGGGCCACCAATGATGCCGCCACCCAGGCCGCCTATGACCAGTATGTGCAGAACGTGTGCCCGTGCGTGATCATCGTTCACAGCCAGGGTGGCAACTTCACCTTTACCGCTGCGTTGAAGGCGGCCGACAAGATCAAGGCGGTGATTGCGATCGAACCCTCGGGTGCGCCGAATCTGGACCGTGTGGACCTCTCGCCATTGAAAGGTGTGCCGCATCTGTTTGTGTGGGGCGATTACCTGGAGCGCTACCCGCTGTGGACCAGGATCACGCCCAACGTCGACCGTTACGAGCAGGCGCTGCGCAAGCAAGGGACGGACGTCACGCGCATCGACCTGCCCAAGACCGGCGTGCGCGGCAATTCCCACATGCTGATGATGGACCGCAATTCGGATGCGATTGCGCAAATGGTGCAGGACTGGATGGTCAAGCAGGGTTTGTCGCGCTAACGCTGAATAAGTCCCTGGAATGCGGGCTATCGAACGGAAGCTCTTTTCAATTCAAATGGTTGCAGAAGCAGCTTTCTCAACCTACGGACTTATCTAGTTTTTCCTTAAGCCGGTTCAGTTCTGGAGGCAGCAAGAATGCACATGTCGGAAATTCCCTTCGGCACCGTTGACTGGTCGGCGATGCCGGCCACCGAACACCCTGGTGAACTGGTCGATGGTGTGCGCGGCATGGCCTTGTGGCGCACCCGCAACTTCGGGCCGGCCGACAACCTGGTGCGGGTGCGTATGGTCGAGTACACGCCGGGTTACGTGGCCGATCATTGGTGCCAGAAGGGGCATGTGCTGCTTTGCCTCGACGGTCAACTCGATACTGAACTGGCTGACGGGCGCCGCTTCACCTTGACCGCCGGGATGAGTTACCAGGTGGCGGACGGCGCCGAGGCGCATCGCTCCAGCACAGCTGTCGGGGCGCGCCTGTTTATCGTTGACTGAACCGGCAGGCGCTGTATGCAGCGCGCAATCAAGCGCGCAAGTCGGCCGGACTATTGGGCGCGGCGAGCCCTTGAGGCGCGGAGCGTTATGCACGCCTTCTCGGTGAGCGCCAGAACCGGTGACACCCGGCCAAGCCATACTGTTTCACAAAGTTCCGTCGGTTTTCTTTACACTGGGCAACAGAAACTCTATTTTTCATTCATAAACTATTGATAATAAAAAGAATTATATTCTATTTTTGTATGGCACGTCGTTTGCTGAATGTAGGGGATACCTGATCTTCGCCGCACTCACGGCGCACACAAAAATGTCCCGATCCGCTCAAAAACTCGTCGTCGTCGCCTTGTTTTCAAGCGCCATGTCGACTGCGATTGCAGCCCCGACCCTTTCATCTTTCGTGGCAAACGGCTCGCTTTCCGAGTGGGGCGTAGCAAGCGATTTTTCCAACTTGCAGAACAACGCCAGCAACCAGTGCACCGCCAGCGCGATTGCGACCATTGGCGCCACCTTCACCTGCGAAAAATACGCAGGCACCAACAACAACGGTTACCTCGGTCCGCAGTACGGCGGCCAGAACTACGACGTCGCATTCATGGGCCTGGCCACCAACAGCGCCAAGAACGCGTTGTACTTTGGGCTGGTGTCCGGTCAACGGCCGGACAACGGCATGAATTCCTACTCGCCCGGCGATTTGTTCTTCAAGCTCAACGGCGTGAACTATGTAATCGAAATGGCCGGTGGTGCCGGCCATAGCGGCGCGGGCGTTGCGGCGCAGACGCTCGGCGCCACCGGCTCCACCTATACCTTGAATAGTCAGGGCTACACCGCGAGCGTCGCCAATCCGGTCAACGAAAATCAGACCTTCGGGTCGATCTGGAAAGTTGCCGACGGCACCACCAAAACCGGTGTGTTGAATAGCAGCGGTACCGGGCGCCCGATCCAGTTCGAAGCCAGAGCAGGCGCTTCGAGGGTGGGCATGGCAAGTGCGGCATATTCGACGCGCGACAGTTTGAGCGGCCAGTATGCGACCTATGAACTGTCGCTGGACCTGGCGACCTTGGGCATCAGCGGGGTCGGTGCGCAGGTCAGTGCGGTAGAGGCCTACTGGGGGCCGTCTTGCTACAACGATTACCTTGAACAGTCGATCAACTTCACCACACCACCCAATCAGACTCCCGAACCTGGAACTTTGGTTTTGTTTGGTGCGGCACTGGCCGGCCTGCTGGCGCGCGGGAAGCGCGCCTGAGGCGTTTTTTTGGCTTTGGCAAGGTGCGCCGCAGGCAGTGCCGGGTATCGCAGGGCCTCGGGTTGGTGCGGACAACAGGTCCACTGCGTCACAGGCCAGGCGCATGTTTCGCGCAAGGCAGGCTAAAACGCCGATGGTGAAAACTGCGCTTCCCGGCACAGCAGGCGAGTCCCTCGCCTGCCGCTTGCCAAGTTGCGACGGTCTATCGAGTTGATCCGTCGGCCAGTTCCAGCGCGACGCGCTTGATAAACGCACTGAGGGGTATGGCTTCCGGCCCGACCCGACCGCTTACCACCTTGAATTTGCCCTGGAAGTTGGCATTGGTGCTGTAGCGCGCCGTATCGGGCATTTTCTTGAGAAACACCACCACGCGCTCACCCTGGCGATAGTCCGGGGTATCCGCAGGCCGCTCTTCAAGGTCACCCACGCGACCACCGGCAAACTGCACCGCCACCGCGCCGGCCGCCTTTCCCTTGAGCACCTGTGCGACACCGATCACCGCCACGCTCACCACGCGACCCCCGCGTCGCTCAGGCGTGACGCTCTCGACCCGCCCGACGACGATCAGGTCGGACGAACGACTCAAATCCTTCAAGGAGATACTCACCACCATGGCGCTTGCCAGCACACACGGGAAAGCAAGCCAGCCTGCCAGCCATGTCCGGGATAGTCCGGACATGCAAACTGTTCTACGCTGCGGCGCGGCTACGCCTGCGCCCGGCGGCCAGCACCAGCAGCAAACCACCGCCCAGCAAGAGCGCCATGGATGGCTCGGGTACGGGGCTGACGCCATAGAGGGTCGTAATCCCGGCGACATCGTCGGCGGTCAAGCTGCGCCGAACCCCGGCATACGCGGCATTCATCACTGAGCCGGCCACCCCAGAATGGTCAAGTCCGAGCGCGTGGCCCAATTCATGCAGAAAGGTGGTCTGCAAATCAAATTCGCTGGCCCAATTCCTTGAATAATTGATGTGAATGTCGCCGCCAGGTGTGAAGTCTGACGGCATGAAACTTGCGGGCGGAAAATAGGCATGCGCCAGGCTGCTGCCGTCGGTAAACGCATAGGCACCGATCCGGATATTGGGTTGCGACGTGTTGACGTTGCCGCGGTCGCCGACAGTCGCGCCGTTGTCGCTGACCTGCTGGAAGGTAAGGTTGGCGGCGCCGGCCCAGGTGGCAAAAGCGGCCTGGAACATTGTCAGCGCCGCACCCGCGCCCCCCGCTTGCGAATAGATGTTCCCCAGATTGCTGGTCTTTGGCGCCAAGACATCTTTTTCGGTACTCAGTGTGCCTTCGGGCATCAAGCCCAGCTGATCGTGGCACCGGTACCGAGGGTTGGACTGCCCCACTTGGGTGTGCCATTGGGCAGCACAAAGGCCATTGCGGGCGTTGCCAGCAAGCCGACTACGATCAAGGCGGCGATCTGCCGTAGGTGCCGGAAACCCGGTATTGAGCACATACGCATCGGGATAAACCACCTTCAGGTTAATTGCGCGAGAAGAAGCCAACGATCACGCAATCTTCATAACCCGCATCGAGGAGACCATTAGTGGCTTAATAAAGCCCTGTTTCGCAACATTTTTTGCATTGGTTCGAAAACGGCGAACTGCGGCAAGAAAGCAGGGTAAAACTTTTCGACAAAATACCGGTTCGCGAAGCGCTTAAGGGGGCAGTTCAGCCGGAGGCGCCCGGAAAACTGGAGCCCGGTCTGCGCCCATCTCAAGCCCTGTCGCTTTACTATCGCGTTGGCCTGGTCCTGCCGGTTACCCGAAAATTGCGCTCTTCAGGCCGGCCAGTGACTTATGTGGCTGCGGTCCATCCGGGCGACACGCAGCGCTAAAATGTGCCGTGCACCCTGAAACGAAAATCGGATTCACATGAGCACTGCAAGCAGTACCTCCGCCGGCCCGCTGGCGAACCTCAAGGTCCTGGAACTAGGGCAGTTGATCGCCGGGCCTTTCGCCGGGAAATTCTTTGCCGATTTCGGAGCCGACGTGATCAAGGTCGAGCCGCCGGCCGATGCGAAGAGCCAGGGCGGCGACCCGATCCGCTACTGGCGCAAGATGCATGAAGGCACGTCGCTATGGTGGCATGTGCAGTCGCGCGGCAAGAAATCCATCACCCTTGACCTGCGCTCGCCCGAGGGGCAGGCGGCGGCGCGCAAACTGGCGCTGGAAGCCGATGTGGTGATCGAGAATTTCCGCCCCGGCACCCTGGAAAAATGGGGTCTGGGCTATGAGGCATTGGCGCGCGACAACCCGGGCCTGATCATGCTGCGCATTTCGGGATTCGGCCAGACCGGGCCGATGCGTGACCAGGCCGGCTTCGGCGCGATCGCCGAATCGATGGGCGGCATGCGCTATGTGAGCGGCTTTCCCGACCGGCCGCCGGTGCGCATGAACCTTTCCATTGGCGACGCCATCGCCTCACTGCATGGTGTGATCGGCATCCTGATGGCCTTGAACCACCGCAACCGCACTGGCGAGGGGCAGATGGTCGATGTTGCGCTTTATGAGTCGGTGTTCAACATGATGGAGGCGACGCTGCCGGAATACGCCTATGACGGCACGCTGCGCGAGCGCACCGGCACCAACCTGACCGGCATCGTGCCTTCCAACACCTATACCTCGAAGGACGCCAAGCATATCGTGATCGGCGGCAATGGCGATTCGATCTTCAAGCGCCTGGCGCAGTTGATGGGGCGCGACGACTGGGTAGGCGATCCCGGTCTCGGCGACAACGCCGGGCGTGCCGCGCGCGCCGCCGAACTCGATGCCGGCATCGGCGCCTGGTGTGCGGCGCACAACGCGGCATTCCTGCTTACGGCGCTGGAGGCGGCGCAGGTGCCGGCCAGCAAGATCTACTCGATCGCCGACATCGTGCGCGACCCGCAGTACCTGGCGCGCGGCATGATCGAAAAGCTGTCGCTTGACAACGGCATGGAGCTGATGGTGCCGGGTGTTGTTCCCAAGCTTTCGCGCACTCCGGGCCGGATTCGCGGGCGTGGCCCCAAGCTGGGTGAACACAACGGCCAGGGTTTCGATTAGGGCTGAAATTTGAGAAAACGCTGAACAAGTCCCTGGAATGCGGAGTCTCGAACGAAGACCCGTGTCGATGCAAGCGGTTGCAGAAGTGACCTTCTCGACCTGCGGACTTGTTCAGCGTTGCCTTGAGCGCGGGCGCGGCGTGTCAGCAATCCTGATCTGTATTTGAACCAGAACAGCAGGCGCGCGCATGGGCTTCGATACCGCCACCATTCCCGCGTTCTGGATTGCCGTCGCCACACTCTTGCTGTGCGTGCTCCTGGGGCTGGCCGCCGCGTCGACCAGTTGGCGCAACGCGGCGGCAGGCGCAAGCTTGCACCTGTCGCTGGGTTGCTGCCTGGCCCTGGCTTTGCTGTGGCAGGCGCGCGCGCAAATGGCGCCCGGCTTGTCGTTCCAGTTGCTCGGGGTACCGCTGGTGACCCTGATGCTGGGACCGGCACTGGCGCTGTGGTGCACGGCGCTGGCATCGCTCCTGGTGGTATTGATGCAAGGCCTGCCGCTGGACGCGGCGCCCTGGAATGGGCTGTTGTATGGTGCGCTACCGGTGCTGGCCACCGATCTTGCGCGCCGTGCGGTGGCGCAAACCCTGCCGGCTCACCCGTTTGTCTACATCCTCGGCGCCGGCTTCGCCGCCACCGGCGTGGTCGCGGTGGCCACCCAACTGGCGGCGTCCGGCCTGGCAATGATCGTGGCCGGCCGCTCAGCCACGCTGCTGTTCGGCCAATATGCGCCCTTCGTGGCCTTGATAGGGGTTGGCGAGGCAACGCTTTCCGGCATGCTGCTGACCCTGCTGGTGGTCTACCGCCCGGCCTGGGTGGCTACTTTCAAGGATGCTCATTACTTCAAGGACCGCCCTGACTCGTAGGCGAAGGTACTTCTGCAGTCAGGCGCCCGTGCCTGTCATTGCGCGGTCCAGCCGCCGTCAACCACATAGCTGGCGCCGCGGATTTGCGCTGCCGCCTCGCTGCAAAGGAATACCGCGAGCGCACCGAGCTGCTCGGGCGTGACGAATTCCATCGACGGCTGCTTTTCGCCCAGCAGGTCGCGTTTGGCGGCATCCGCGCTGATGCCCTGTGCGCTGGCGCGCGCGTCGATCTGCTTTTGCACCAGGGCGGTCAATACCCAGCCCGGGCAAATCGCGTTGACCGTGACACCGGCCTGCGCGGTTTCCAGCGCCGCCGCTTTGGTCAAGCCAATGATGCCGTGCTTGGCCGCCACGTAGGCCGACTTCTGCGCCGATGCCACCAGGCCGTGGGCGGAGGCGATGTTGATGATGCGCCCCCATTTTTGCGCCTTCATCAGCGGCAGCGCATGCTGCATGGTGTGGAAGGCCGAGCTCAGGTTGATGGCGATGATCGCGTCCCAGCGTTCGGGCGGAAAATCCTCGATCAAGGCGACATGCTGGATGCCGGCGTTGTTGATGAGGATGTCGACGCTGCCCAGGCGCGCGGCAGTCTGCCTGACCAGATCGGCGATTTCAGCCGGCCGGGTCATGTCGGCCGCGTGATAGTCGACCCTGACCCCGGCTGCCGCGATTTCCTTCTTGAGGCCCTCGATCACGGCGGCGTCGCCGAAGCCGTTGAGCATGATGTTGGCGCCGTCGGCGGCCAGCGCACGCGCGATGCCAAGGCCAATGCCGCTGGTGGAGCCGGTGACGATGGCGGTCTTGTTTTTCAGCATGATGGTCTCGCTTGAGGGTGAAAGTGGCATAGGGGGGGCGCAGGGCACCCCGGCCAATTGTTGCAGAAGCTAGCCGCTGTTGCGCAGGCCGGCGGCGATGCCGTTGATCGAAAGGTGGATGCCGCGCCGGATGCGCGCATCGGTATTGCCGGCGCGGTGGCGGCGCAGCAGCTCGACCTGCAGGTGATTGAGCGGGTCGAGATAGGCGAAGCGATTCTTGATCGAGCGCGCCAGCGAAGGGTTGCCGGCCAGGAAATCACGGGCGCCACTGATCGCGAAAAGTGCTTCGCGACTCAGCTCCCACTCCTTGCGGATCCGTTCGAAGATGGTGCGGGCGAGCTTTTTGTCCTTGACCATCTCGGCATAGCGCGAGGCCACCGCCAGGTCCGATTTGGCCAGCACCATGTCCATGTTCGACAACAGCGACTGCAGGAACGGCGAGGCGCGGTAGAACTTCGCCAGTTGGCGCATGCCGGCCTCGCCGTGCCGCGCACGGTAGGCGGCCACGCCCGAGCCGAAGCCGTACCAGCCGGGCAGCATGATGCGGCATTGCGCCCAGGAAAACACCCAGGGAATCGCCCGCAGGTCTTCGATGCGCCCGCTGGGTTTGCGCGATGCCGGACGGCTGCCGATATTGAGCTGGGCGATTTCCGTGATCGGCGTCGACTGGAAAAAGTAATCGGTGAATCCCGGCGTTTCATACACCAGGTTGCGATACGCGCTGTGCGCCGCGGCCGAAATTTCCTGCATCGCGCCGATGAAGTCCGGCGTGCCCTGCACCTCGGCGCCTGCCAGTTGCGGCAACAGCGTTGCTTCGAGGGTCGCGGCCAGCAGGGTTTCAAGATTGCGCCGACCGGTATCCGGGCTGGCGTATTTGCCGGCGATGATCTCGCCCTGCTCGGTCAAGCGGATCTGGCCGTTCACGCTGCCGGGTGGTTGCGCCAGAATGGCCTGGTAGCTGGGCCCGCCGCCGCGCCCGACCGAACCGCCGCGACCGTGAAACAGGCGCAGCGTCACTTCATGGGCACTGAACAGTTCGACCAGGCGCACTTCAGCCTGATACAGCGCCCAGGTCGAGGTAAAGAATCCGCCATCCTTGTTGCTGTCGGAATAGCCCAGCATGATCTCCTGGGTGTTGGCGAGCCCGCCCAGCACCGTGCGCGCCAGCGGCAGGGCCAGCCAGCGCGCCATGATCAGGTTGGCACGCTCAAGGTCGATGATCGATTCGAACAGCGGTATCACGTTCATGCCGGCCACGCCCACCTGCGGCAGGTAGAGTCCGGCTTCCTTCAGCAGTATCAGCACCTCGAGCATGTCGGATACGGATTCGCAGCGCGAGATGATGTAGTTGGGACAAGCCTCGCGGCCGAAGCGCGCCTGCATCTCGGCCGCCTTGCGCACGATAGCGAGCTCCGAGAGGGTCTCGTCGGAATAGGTGGCATAGGGCGAATGCAGCAGGCGCGGCCGTGCCAGTTCGGTCTCGAGCAGTGCGATGCGCGCTTCCTCGTCTTGCGTCGCATAGGCGTCGCTGGTGCCTGCCATGGACAGCAATTCGCTCACCACGCGCAGGTGCACATCCGAGCTTTGGCGCATGTCGACCGGCGCCAGGTAAAAGCCGAAAATGCGTACCGCGCGCATCAGGGGTATCAGCCTGGGTTTGGCCAGCAGCGCCGCGCCGTTGGCCTCGAGCGAGTCTTCGACAACACCCAGGTCGGCGATCAGTTGCTCCGGGCCTTCATAGGCCGGGGCGCTGCCGATCTCGTGGCGCCGCGACTCAGCCCCAGTCAGTCCGCGCAGGGTGGCGGCAAGGCGGGCATACACCCCGACCAGCACTCGCCGGTAGGGCTCGGCGCGACGATGTTCGGAGCTGTCGGGCGAGGCCTCGGCCATTTGCGCCAGCGCCGGGCTCACCTTGACCAGCACGGTGGAGAGCGACAGTTCGGCGCCCAGCCGGTGTACTTCGTCCTGGTAGTGCGTAAGCGCCAGCGCCGCGCCGCGCGTGAGCGCGTGTTCCAGGGTATCGGCATTGACATAGGGGTTGCCGTCACGGTCGCCGCCAATCCAGCTGCCCACCCGGAAGATCGGCTCGATGTGCGGCAGGCGCGCGGCCGGCGCGGCACGCGCCAGCAGGTCTTCAACCTCGCCGTACAGGCGCGGCAATTCGCGCAGGAAGGTGTAGCGAAAGAACGAGTGACCGTTCTCGATCTCGTCGACCACGCGCAGCCTTGTCAAGCGCAGCATGCCGGTCTGCCACAGCGTCAATACCTTGGCGCGCAGCGATTCGGCGTGCTGCGCCAGTTCTTCCGGCGGCAGCGGGGCCGCCGTCAGTTCGCCCACCAGTCGCGCGATGTCCAACTCGGTATCGAGAATGCTCTTGCGCTGCACTTCGGTGGGATGCGCGGTAAGCACGGCCGCCACGCTGGCGCTCTCGAAAAATTCGCGCAAGCGTAGCGCCGGCACCTTCGCGCGAGCCACCCGCTTGAAGGCGAAGGCGATGGAGCCTTCGCCGGCTTCGACGCCGGCGATCGCGTCGGCACGGCGGCGCCGCCGCGCGTGCACATCCTCGGCGATATTTGCCAGGTGCGAAAAATAGGAAAAAGCGCGCACCACCGAGACCGTGCGGTCGCGCGACAGCCGGTTGAGCAGGGTGGCAAGCCGGCGCCGCGCCTCGCTGTCGTTGTCACGCCGGAAGCGCACCGCGAGCTGGCGGACGTTCTCGATGGTTTCGAACGCTTCGCGCCCCTCCTGCGCCTTGATGGTGTCGCCCAGGATGCGACCGAGCAGGCGAATATCTTCCTTCAGTGGGGTGTCGTCTGTCGAGGGTGTCGTTTTTGGGGTCATCGCAGGCTGGTGAGGGGAAAAAAGCGGGGAAAAAAGCGGGGAAAAAAGCGCACTGGCGCGGCACCGGGGCGGGTGCCGCAGCGTTGCCACGAAACTCACGAAATGTTCTCCTCAAGCTGCGCTGTATTGCATCACAAGGATAGTTCGCAAACCACTTCGCAACGTACTTCGCAAAACTCATGCCAAAAAATCTTGAATCGACGCCGCGGCGCGCCAGGCGCTGATCAACCGGGGTTGGGCGGGCCACGCATGTCGCCTGCGCCGCCTCAAGGCTTCGCAAGTCGCGCAGCCGCTGCTTCCAGGCGCTGCTCCAGATAGGCTGCGTAGAAATCCGGCACGGTGAATCCGGCCAGCGGTTCGGCAATCAAATTCCCGCCCGCATCGACGAACACCACTGTCGGAAACACTTTGACCCCATAGACGCGCGCCAGGTCGCGGCCGCTCAAGCGCTTGCCATCAAATCCGGTCAGGCTCGCTTCGATCGGTACTTCGCGCATCAGGGCGCGCGTAGCCCAGGCACCGCTTGCGGCCAGCGGGCGCAGGTATTCGCGCCTGGCACGCTCGCAGAATCCGCAGCGGGCCTGACTGAAAAAAAGCAGGATCGGCAATTTGCGATCCGTCGCGATACGGGCGTCGGCGGCCAGGGCCCTGGCGTGCGCGAGTTCATCGGCGTGCGCGCTGTGCGCCGTGGCCGGCAAAAACGCGCATGCTAAAATCATTAAAAGCGACGCGTGTAGCCGCGGCCCCAGGCGTGTTCGCGACAAGGCTTGCATCAATGTGATCACCATGGGTCGCGGGAGCGCAGCACGGCGGATGCGGCGCCCGGCCTCCTGTTTATCGACTGGCGAGATATCAGGTGCCCGCCGTTCTGCGCGGACCTTCTCCGGACGCTTTGAAGTGGCATTCTGAAACCTCCCCGAACTCCCACAACATGAATAGCGAACCTCAGCGTCTCATCATCGCTTCGCGCGAAAGCCGGCTGGCGATGTGGCAGGCCGATCATGTCCGCGCTGCATTGCAACAAGTATATCCGCGCTGCGACGTTTCAATTCTTGGCATGACCACGCTGGGTGATCAGATCCTCGATCGGGCGCTCTCCAAGGTGGGCGGCAAGGGACTGTTCATCAAGGAACTGGAAAGTGCGCTGCTCGAGGGTCGCGCCGATCTCGCGGTGCATTCGATGAAGGATGTGCCGGTCGATCTGGCGCCGGAGTTTGCGCTGGCGGCCACATTGGCGCGTGGTGACCCGCGCGACGCTTTCGTCTCCAACCACTACGCCGATCTCGCAAGTCTGCCTGCGGGCGCGGTCGTCGGCACATCGAGCCTGCGCCGCGAAGCACAAATCAGGCGAATGTATCCAAAGCTTGTGGTGCAGGCACTGCGCGGCAATCTGGATACGCGCCTGCGCAAGCTCGATGCCGGAGAGTATGCGGCCATCGTGCTGGCCGCTGCCGGGCTCAAGCGTCTTGGCCTGGCAGAGCGGATCCGTTCGGTGCTGACGCCCACCGACATGTTGCCCGCCGCGGGCCAGGGCGCGCTCGCCATCGAGGTGTGCGCCGGTCGCCCTGATCTCGAAGACTGGCTGGCCCCTTTGGACCACGCCGACACCGCGGTATGCGTGCGTGCCGAACGCAGCATCAGCCGGGTGCTTGGCGGCAGCTGCAGCGTGCCGCTGGCTGCGTATGCCGAACTCGAAGGCGAGCGCATGCACTTGCGCGCACGCGTGGCCTCGCCCGACGGCACCGAATTGATCCAGGCGGAGTCGACCGGCGCGCTCACCGACGCCGAGGCGCTGGCGAATGCGGTAGCGCATGACTTGCTGGGACGCGGTGCGGACCGCATACTGAACGCGCTCAAGCCGGCGCCCTGAAACACCAGGCGATGAGGCCATTGTCCGGCGCTGCACAGACGGGCCTGGATACACGGCTTGGCCGGCTCGCCGCCGTGCAGGTCCTGCTCGGGCGCGAAGTTTTGTTGACCCGTCCGCGCGAACAGGCCGAACCGCTGGCCGCCGCGATCGCTGCCGCGGGCGGCGTGGCGCTGCGGTTTCCCACTCTGGTGATCGAGCCTATGGTGGAGTGCGCGGCGCTTGACGCCGCATTGCGGCGGCTCCATGCGTTCGATCTGGTGGTGTTTGTCAGCGCCAATGCCGCGCAGCAGGCGCACGCGCGATGCCTGGCGCTCGGTTTGCCGGGACTGACGCTTTTGCGCTGCGCTGCGGCGCCAGGGCACGCGACCGCGACGCTGCTTGGCGCACTGGGTGTGACCAAGGTGATTATGCCGGCGGCGCGCTTCGACAGCGATGGCCTGATCGCGGCAATTGACGAATCCGGCATCAGGCTTGCCAGTGGTTTGATCCTGCGCGGCGCCGACGCATCGGGCGATGGCGCTGCTGGGTCCGGCAGGGAGCAGCTTGCCGAATGGCTGGTCGCGCGCGGCGTGGAGGTCGAAGTCGTTGCCAGCTACCGGCGTGTTGCGCGGCAACTCGCGGCCGGCGAAATCGATTCCCTGTTGGCGCGGCGGGCGCCGGACGCGTTGGTGGTGACAAGCTCCGAGGTCGGGCAGCAGTTGATGCAACTGCTGGGCGACAGGGGGCGGGCGTGGCTGGCGTCGGCGCCGGTGTTCGTGCCCCATGAGCGTATCGCCGACTGCATGCGCGCGCTCGGGCTGTCGAACCTGCACGTGACGCCGGGTGGCGACGCCGGCATCATGGACCGGTTGAGCGCACATTTTCGGCAGGTGCGGACGTGACTGGCAGCACCGCACCGGCCAGCGGCCACACCACCGACACCGCGCCGCAGCAAGACGGCGCAGCCGCCGGCCCGGCTGAGCGTGTGCCCGGGCGGCTGGCCGCCTGGCGTTCGTGGTGGACCGGCGCGCGCTTGAGCATGCTGGTGCTGGCGCTGCTGTTCGCCGTTGGCTGGTGGGACTCGCGCTCGCAGGTCGCCGCCTTGCGCGCCGAAATGGCCACGCGCCTGAAACAGGAGGAAGACCTGTCGCGCCAGACCCAGGCGGCCGCACGCGAGGCCCAGGAACGGATGCGCGACGCGCTGTTGAGGATGGCCGCGCTGGAGACCCGGCTGGTGGAATCGCAAAGCCAGCAGGTCGCGCTCGAAAGCATGGTGCAGGACCTGTCGCGCAGCCGCGATGACTGGGCCTTGTCCGAAATCGAGCAGACCCTGACGCTGGCGGCGCAGCAATTGCAGCTTGCCGGCAACGTGCGCGGCGCCTTGCTGGCGCTGCAAAACGCCGACGCGCGCCTGGGGCGTGCCGATCGCGCGCAATTCATAGCGGTGCGGCGCGCGCTGCAAAAGGATATCGAGCGCCTCAAGGCGCTGCCGCAGGTCGACACCGCCGGTATCGCCATCAAGCTCGATGCTGTCATCGCCAGCGCCGATTCGCTGCCGCTGATCTTCGACGAAAAGCTGCAACCGCAGGCCGTGCGTTCCGGGCAGGGGGCGCGCGAAACGGCCGCCGCCAAGGGTAGCGAAGCGCCGGCGCCATCCCTGTGGCAACGGCTGCGGGACGACGCCTGGGAGCAATTCCGCTTGCTGGTGCGGATTCGCGATATCGATAACGCCGACCCGGTCTTGCTCAATCCCTCGCAGGCGTTTTTTCTGCGCGAGAACCTGAAGCTGCGCCTGCTCAACGCGCGCATCGCGCTTCTGCAGCGCAACGAGGGCCTGTTTCGGCAAGACCTGGCCCTGGCCAACCAGTGGCTGGCGCGCTACTTCGATGTGCGCTCGCGCGCCGGCGCCGGCGCGGTGGCCAGCCTGAATGCGCTGGTGGCAAGCGCGGTGAGCATCGAACTGCCGACCCTGGCCGACAGCCTCAACGCGGTACGCAACTACAGGGCGCCGGCGCGTCCGCCGCCCAGGTAGCATGCGCGGCCTGTTCTGGATCCTGGCTCTGTTCGCCGCAGCGGTCGGCCTGTCGCTGACGGCGCGTTACAACGACGGCTACGTGTTGCTGTTTGTGGCGCCCAAGCGCATCGAACTCTCGCTGACGCTGTTCGCGTTCCTGCAGATCGGCGCCTTCGTGCTGCTGTATTTTTTCGTGCGTGCCGCCGCCTACACCTTGCGCTTGCCCGACATGGTGCGCGAATTTCGCGCCAGCCGGGTGCGCCAGAAGGCGCGCCACGCGTTGTTCGATGCGCTGCTCAGTGCATACCAGGGGCGCTATGCACGCGCCGAGCGTGCAGCGCGACTGGCGCACGACGCCGGCCTGGAGCCTGGTCTGGCCGCTCTGGTCGCCGCGCGCGCCGCGCATCTGCTGGGCCATGCCGAGCTGCGCGAGGAGTGGCTTGAACGCGCATCACGGACCGCTGTCAAGGACGGTGGCCAATCGTTGATGCACGCGGTTTTGATGACGCGCGCTGAACTGCTGTCGGAGCAGCGCCTCGATGCCGAGGCGCTTGCAGTCCTGGCCGAACTCAAGCGTGGCGGGGCGCGCCACATCGCGACCCAGCGCCTGGCGCTCACCTCGATGCTGCGCGCAGGCGCCTGGGACGATGCCTTGCGCACCGCGCGCCAGTTGGAGGAACACAAAGCCATCCATCCCGCGCTGATGCACAAAGCCCGCGAAGCGGCGTACGTCGGTTTGTTCGCCACAGCAGACGTGCAGCTTCTGCGTGACCGCTTGCGGCGCGTGCCGCGCGGGGAGCGATTGATGGCGCCGGTGGCGCGCACCATCGCGCGCGCACTGATTGCAGCCGGTGTCTTCGCCGAGGCGCGTGAATTGATCGAGGCCGCGCTGGATTTGGCCTGGGACGACGAACTGGGCGCGCTGTATGCGGATTGCGCCGCCGACGCCGACGCCGGCGGCG
>JBEIFV010000132.1:0-17042 GCA_040382235.1 Burkholderiales bacterium | reverse complement strand
TTGGTCTGGAATTGGCGAACACGGTCTATGCGTTGGACTCGACAACGATCGACCTGTGCATGTCGGTGTTTCCATGGGCGCACTTTCGCTCGACCAAGGCCGCGGTGAAGATGCACACACTGCTCGATCTGCGCGGCAATATTCCCAGTTTTATCCACGTTTTCGACTGGAAAAAAGGGGGCGGGATCGAATTGATTTCTACACGAGCACCGCTGAATATGTACCTCTAAGGAAATTTGTAACTGAACACGGGGTGCCGTCTTGATCTTCGGTGCTCGAGCTGTTGATGCGTCCGGGAAACGTCCACTTAACTACGGCGGATGCCTGGCAGGGGGTGTCTAGGTGCAATCAGACCCCATCGGCATCGCACGCGGCTGCAACTCTTGCTGATCTATCCAAATCGAGCTGAATAATGGCTTGATCGTGCTAATATTTAGTTATGTCCGTTGCCAGCGCCCTTTTCACCGATAGCCAAGCCCGTGTTTTCGGGTGGATATTCGGGCAGCCAGAGCGCAGCTATCACTTGAACGAACTGCGCCGCTTGACAGGCTTGGGTAGTGCATCGGTACAGCGCGAGTTGAACCGTTTGGCGACGGCGGGGTTGGTGCTTTCCGAGCGCACCGGAAACCAGCGGCGGTTTCAGGCAAATCGAAGCAGCCCGGTGTTCGCCGAGCTGGCAGCCTTGACCCGCAAGACATTGGGTGCCGAGCCCGCAATACGTGAAGCGGTTTTGTCGCTCGGCGGCCGGCTGAAGGCCGCGTGGATCTACGGATCGATTGCCAAAGGAACCGACACTGCTGCCAGCGATATCGACGTCATGCTGGTGGGCGAGAAGATGCCGATGGCCGACGTGTTGGCCTGCCTGATTCCGGTTGAAGCACAACTGGGCCGCAAGATCAATCCGACCTGTTACACCCCGGGTGAATTCGCACGCCGCCGCGCCGACCCCAACTCGTTTGTCAGCAAGGTATTGGCGCAGCCTACGCTACGGTTGATCGGAAACGATCTTGAACCAATCAGCGCTCGATAACCTGCTGCGCATCGGCCAGCTCAAGGCCGAGCCGCGCAACCTGACCGAGGTGATGCGCTTCTTGAGTGCCTACAACGCCGCCCACGCAGCGGCTTTGGCGGCGCTCAGGTGTCATGGATTCCACAGCGACAGTCGATGCCTAAGGATGTACACGTGAGCGAACCTGACATCGACCCCACCATCACCTGCGCCGCTTGCAAGGCCTGTTGCTGCCACTTGGAGGTGATTCTGATGGGCGACGACGATCCGCCGCCGGCGTATGTCGAGACCGATGCCTGGGGCGGGCAGGTGATGACGCGGCTGGACGACGGTTGGTGCGCGGCGCTGGACCGAGACACCATGCTGTGCCGGATTTATGAACGCCGCCCCGGTGTGTGCCGTGATTTCGAGATGGGCAGCAGCGAGTGCATCGCCGAGCGCGCCTTGCTCACGAAGGTGATCGTCCTTCATCCACGGTAATTACCGGCGCGCCCGCGTGAGCGGGTGCCGCCGTACCGCCGCTTACCCCCGCAGCTTGGCGAATGCCGCCCGCGCTTGCGCGATGGTGAAGTCGATGCTGTCCGGCCCGTGCGCGCTCGATACGAATCCGGCCTCGTATGCCGAAGGCGCGAAGTGCACGCCGGCATCGAGCATCAGGTGGAAAAAGCGGTTGAACAATTCCTTGTCAGACTGCATCACTTCTGCGTAGGAGGTGGGTGGCGTGGCGCGCGCGAACACGCCGAACATGGCGCCGACCGAATCGGCGCAGAAGGGCACGCCGGCGTCCTTGGCGGCGGCGGTGAAACGTTCGCAGAAGCCGCGCGTGACCTGGCCCAGGTTTTCGTAGAAGCCGGGCTTGCGGATTTCGTTGAGCGTGGCCAGGCCCGAGGCCACCGCCACCGGGTTGCCTGACAGGGTGCCCGCCTGATACACGCCGCCCAGCGGCGACAGGTGTTCCATGATGTCGCGCCTGCCGCCCAATGCGGCCACCGGCAGGCCGCCGCCTATCACTTTGCCCAGGGCTGTTACGTCCGGGGTGATGCCATACAGGCTTTGCGCGCCACCCAGGGCCACGCGAAAGCCGCTCATCACTTCGTCGAACACCAGCACCGCGCCGTGCTTGGTGCACAGCCTGCGCATGGTTTGCGGAAACTCCGGCTTGCCCGGCACCAGGTTCATGTTGCCGGCCACCGGCTCGACCATCACCGCGGCGATCTCGTCGCCCTGCGCCTTGAACAGGTCTTCGAGCTGTTGCGCGTCGTTATAGTCGAGCACCAGGGTGTGCTGCGTGACTTCCGGCGGCACGCCGGCCGAGGACGGGTTGCCGTGGGTCAACAGGCCCGAGCCCGCCTTGACCAGCAGTGCATCGGCATGGCCGTGATAGCAGCCTTCGAACTTGACGATCTTTGCGCGGCCGGTGGCGCCGCGTGCCAGGCGAATCGCGGTCATGGCGGCTTCGGTGCCGGAACTGGTGAAGCGCACCCTTTCCATCGATGGCACGAGCTGACACACCAGTTCGGCGATTTCGACTTCGCCTTCAGTGGGCATGCCGAACGACAGACCGCGTGCGGCTGCTTCCTGCACCGCCTTGATCACCGCCGGGTGGGCGTGGCCGAGAATCAAGGGGCCCCAGGAGCCGATGTAGTCGATGTAGCGCTTGCCGTCGGCGTCCCATACATGGGGCCCTTCGCCGCGGGTAATGAAGCGCGGCGTGCCGCCGACCGAGCGAAAGGCACGCACGGGTGAATTCACGCCGCCGGGGATGATGGCCTGGGCGCGGGAAAAGAGGGAATCGTTGCGACTTGTCATGAAGGATCGATCGAGAAGGATTGAAAGGGAATGGGAGTTGTCGTGACCAGCGTCTTCAGGCGAACAAGTCGGCGAACGAGCGCGCCTGTGTTGCCACGTCGCCTGCCTCGAACAGGTCGCTGATCACCGCCAATGCATCAGCGCCGGCAGCGATGACTTGCGCGGCGTTTTCGGTATTGATGCCGCCGATGGCGACCAAGGGTACCTTCAAGTGGCGCGCCGGCGCGAAGATGTCGAGCGATGCGCGGCGCGCCGAGGGCTTGGTGGCGGATGAGAAAACGCTGCCGAAGGCGATATGGTCGGCGCCGGCGGCCAGCGCGGGCGCCGCCAGTTCAAGTCGGTTGTAGCATGAGGCGCCGATCAGCTTTGCGGGCCCGAGCCGCTTGCGCGCGCGCGCGATGTCGCCGTCGGTTTCACCCAGGTGCACGCCGTCGGCATCGACTTCCAGCGCCAGTTCAACATCGTCATTGACGATAAAAGTCGCGCCCGCCTTGTGGGCCAGCGCCGACAGCCCCAAGGCCTGTTCAAGGCGTCGTTGGCGGTCGACAAGCTTGTTGCGGTATTGCAGCACGTGCGCGCCGCCGGCCAGGGCGGCGGCCGCCGCGCGCAGCAGGCGCGCAGTGTCGTCCCAGTCTGGCGTGATCGCATACAGGCCGGCGATGGCTTGGGGTCTCATGAGCCGGCGCTTCCTCGTCGTGCGGCATGGCGACCCGGCGCTGTGTATCGCGTCGCTTCCATGTCCGCATCCATGGCGCGATTGAAACGCCGCGGGCTCATTTTTCATCCTCGTCGCTGCGCCGCGCCCAGAAGAACCGATCGGGGATGGCCTGCCCCATGCCGGGCCGGAATCCGAATTTCAGCGCGTTCCAGGCATATTCCTGGGCTTCGCGCACCGCAGCCGGCACCTCCTGGCCATTGGCTAGCATCGCGGCGATGGCCGACGCCAGGGTGCACCCGGAGCCGTGATAGCTGCCGGGCAGGCGGGTCCAGGCGTCGCTGCGCACCAACCCCACGGTGAGGGTTTCACTGTCCGCGGCAGTCGGGGCATCGCCGCGCGCGACCGGGCCGTACAGCCAGTTGACTACCTGCGCGGTGTTCTCGTGGGTTCCGGTCACCAGCACGTATTCGCATCCCAGGGTCAGCAATCGGTAGGCACAATCGTCGAGCGCCGGATGCTCGCCGGCAAGCTCGCCGGCCACCAGCCGGCGCGCTTCGAGGCTGTTGGGCGTGAGCACGGTGGTTTGCGGAATGAGCAATTCGCGGATCGCCGCGATCACTTCATCATTGGCCAGGTCGTCGCCATTGCCGGCTGCCAGCACCGGGTCCAGCACCAGCGGTATTTCCGGATAGTCCGACACCACCTCGGCGATTGCCGCCACGTTCTCGACACTGCCGATCAAGCCGATCTTGAAGGCCGACACGGTCATGTCTTCGAGCACCTGGCGCGCCTGATCCTCGACCCAGTCGGCATCCATCGCATTGACCGCGCACACGCGTTCGCTGTCCTGCACGGTGATGGCGGTGATCACCGTCAGCGGATGGCAGCCCAGGCTGGCGATGGTCAAGAGATCGGCCTGAATGCCGGCGCCGCCGGTGGGATCGGATCCAGCAAAGGTCAGTACCAGCGGAGGGGTGGTTTGGATGGGGGGCATGCCGTGGCCGCGCCTGTACGCCGCTTTCGGGCGTTCGAGAATCGAGGCCTAGCGGCTTGGCACGAATGTTATGATTAAGATTCTATCGGATTAGCCGTTAGTGTCTCCAACTGGAGGTCGCTGCGATTGCCGCAGTCGAAACAATTCGTGTCGCCCGGCCTGAGCCACCGACCTCCACAACTCGATTGATTTATGGACACCGAATTCAAGACATGGATGTGCCTGATTTGCGGCTGGGTTTATGATGAAGCGGCCGGCCTCCCGGATGAGGGCATCGTCGCCGGCACCCGCTGGGCCGATGTACCGATCAACTGGACCTGTCCGGAATGCGGTGCGCGCAAGGAAGATTTCGAACTCGTAGAGATCTGATGGCACGTGCAAGCCTGCCCACAAGGCCTGCCATCGCGATCGTCGAGCGAGGAAAAAACGGTTTGAAATCAGGTTGATCGCGCGCTTACCTCGAGTAGTTTTGTTGTCGCAGCGGTTATACTTCGAGCGGCTTGACATGCTCGAACCTGCCGGGCCGTGGACGCGACGCTGCGTCCAAGCGGGTTGAACCAGGGACTGACAGCCGATGGCGGATTTACCCAAGTTAGCCGGAGTCAAGGTGATGGTGATCGATGACTCCAACACGATCCGGCGCAGCGCGGAGATTTTTCTGGTGCAGGCCGGCTGCCAGGTCATTCTTGCGGAGGATGGCTTCGACGCCCTGGCGAAAATTACCGATCATTCTCCGGACGTGATCTTTTGCGACATCATGATGCCCAGACTCGACGGTTACCAGACCTGCGCGTTGATCAAGAAGAACGCGCGTTTCTGTGGCACGCCGGTCATAATGCTTTCCTCGAAGGACGGACTGTTCGATCGTGCGCGGGGCCGCATGGTGGGATCGGACGAGTATCTGACCAAACCATTCACCAAAGACAGCCTGCTCAAGACCGTGGGTGTCCACGCGGTCGCGCGGCAGTAGCTTCACCCATTCATCGACGGGAACCATGCATGCCGGTCAAGAGAATCCTGGTGGTTGACGATAGTCCCACCGAACGTTTTTTCCTGCAGGAACTGTTGGTCAAGAAAGGCTACTCGGTGATCACCGCTGAAAACGGCGAGGAGGCGGTGGCCCGCGCCACTGCCGAGTTGCCGGACCTGATCCTGATGGACGTGGTGATGCCGGGCCTCAACGGCTTCCAGGCCACCCGCCAGATCGCGCGCTCCCCGGAAACCGCGCGCATTCCGATCTTCATGTGTACCACCAAGGATCAGGAGACCGACAAGATCTGGGGCGTGCGGCAAGGCGCCAAGGGTTATCTGGTCAAGCCGGTCGATGCCGAAGAGTTGCTCAGGAAGATTGCCGAACTCGGCTGAACGCCGCCGTTCCATCCGCATCCCGTGGCCACCAAAACCAGTCTTCGGCAGTTCCAGCAGGACCTCGCGCATCGCTTGGCCGGCGCCAAGGCCCTGCCGCCGTCGGCAGCGCGGCTCGGGGTGCAGTGTGGCTCGGCGCTGTGGCTGATCGATCTGACTGAAGCCGGCGAGATCATGCCGGTGCCGTTGTTGGCTCCGGTACCGCTGACCAAGCCCTGGTACGCCGGATTGGCGAATGCGCGCGGCACTCTGGTGAGTGTGATCGACTTTTCGGGCTTTGCCACCGGCTATGGCACGCCGCGTGGCGGCGAGAATCGCCTGGTGCTGGTCAACGCACGGCTCGGCATCAACGCGGGATTGCTGGTTTCGCGCATGCTGGGCTTGCGCAACCCGCGTGATTTCACCGAGGTGCCTGACGCGGAGGAAGGCGCGCCCTGGGAAGGCGGGCGCTGGACTGACCAGTCCGGATTTCAATGGCGTGAACTCAAGCTCGCGCGTCTGGTGGCGTTGCCGGAATTTTTGCAGGTCGGGATTTAGCGCGAAATCCGGCCGGTCCGGCGCAGGCGCGGTTCCCCTGCGTTCGATCCGGCCTTTGGCAGGAGGAAACATGGCATTGACTTTCAAGTGGCCCTTGGCCAAGCGGGTGCAGGAGCAGGCGGCGACAAGCATGGACGGCAACACCGTCTCGGCGCCAGACGCGGGTGGCACGGCGGGCGTGCCGCGCCGGCCATTGCCGCTGATCGGGCATCTACCGCCGGAGCGCCAGTATTCCGCGCTGGCGCTGTTGCTGGTGGCGATGCTGGTGTTCCTGGCGATCGTGATCGGCAAGGACTTCAGCGATGCCAATCAATACACCGCCGGAGTGGCGACCACCGGCGATACCCTGATGCATTCGCAACGCCTGGCCAAGGCGGTACCCAACGCGGTGCAGGGCAATACCCAGGCGTTCGCCCAACTCACCGAGAGTCGCGACCGCGTTGCGGTCAATCTGATCGCCCTGGCCGGCGAGGGCGAGAACCGGGTGCAGACGCCACAGCGCATCGAACCGCTTCTGGCGCTGGTCAGGCAGGAGTGGACCAAGACCGAGCAGAACGCTTCGGTGGTGCTCGAGCAGCGCAATAACCTGATTCAGCTGGGCGCCTCGATCCGCGCCATCAATGCCAATAATCCGCAACTGCTCGAATTGGCCGAGCAGGTTGCCGCGCTGAAGCTGTCCGCAGGCGCGAATTCGCGCGAGCTCTCGGCCAGCGCGCAGCTGGTGATGCTCACCCAACGCATGGCCAAGAACGCCAATGCACTGCTTGCGGGCGAATCGATCGATCCCGAAGTGGCGTTCCTGCTGGGCAAGGACACCAATACGTTTCGCGACCTGTTGCAGGCGCTCACAAAGGGCAGCGATACGCTGCGTTTGAGTGCCGCCACGGATCCGGAACTCAAAGAGCGTCTGGCCGAACTTGATCGGGCGTTTGCGGCGTATCAGGTTGCGGTGTCGGGCATTCTTGGCAACATGCAACGCCTGATCAATGCCAAGCAATCGGCACAGCGGATTTTCCAGGACAACGAGAAGCTCCAGGAGTCCTTGTCGGTGCTGGCCGCGGGCTACCAGAAGGAGCTGGATGGCCGCGCCTTCAACTTTTATGTGATGGTGTTTTTCGCTCTGCTGGCGATGGCGGCCTTAGCGCTGATGTTTCTGGTTTACCGCGCCGATCAGGAGGCGCAACGTGCCCGTGTCGCGCAAGAAGAGAACGACGCCAAGCAGGTCAACAATCAGAACCAATCGGCGATTCTGCGCTTGATGAACGAACTGGAGGACGTGGCCGACGGGGATCTGACGGTCCAGGCGACAGTCACCGAAGATATCACCGGCGCGATCGCCGACTCGGTCAACCTGACCATCGAGGAGCTGCGCAACGTTGTCTTGCGCATCAACCAGGCGACCGCGCAGGTTTCGCTGGCGTCCGAGTCGGCGCAGCGCACGTCCGCCGAACTGCTCTCGGCCCAGGACAGGCAGTCGGGCGAGATCCGCCAGACCGGCGATTCAGTGTTGCGCATGGCCCGGGATATCGGTCAGGTCTCGCGCGGCGCTCGCGAAAGCGCCGATGTGGCACGCCAGTCGCTGTCGGCCGCCGAGAAGGGCATGGGCGCGGTGCAAAACTCGATTGCCGGCATGAACGAGATACGCGAGCAAATCCAGGAAACCTCCAAGCGCATCAAGCGGCTGGGCGAGTCGTCGCAGGAGATCGGCGAAATCGTGGAACTGATTTCCGACATTACCGAGCAGACCAATGTGCTGGCATTGAACGCGGCCATCCAGGCGGCCTCCGCCGGGGAGGCCGGTCGCGGCTTCACGGTGGTGGCCGAAGAAGTCCAGCGCCTGGCGGAGCGCTCCGCCGAAGCCACCAAACAGATCGGTGCGATCGTCAAGACGATCCAGACCGACACCCAGGATGCCGTCTCCGCGATGGAGAAATCGACCCAGGGCGTGGTCGAAGGGGCGCGACTGTCCGATGCGGCGGGTCAGGCACTGTCGGAAATCGGCCGTGTATCACGCAGCCTGTCCGAGCTCATCGACGGCATATCGGTGACCACTTCGACGCAGGCCGAGTCCGCCCAGGTGGTGGCGCGCAACATGGAAGATATGCTGCGGGTCAACGAACAGACTTCTGACGGAACGCGACAAACCGCGGATTCCGTGCGGCAACTGGCGGCGCTGGCGCAGGAACTCAAATCATCGGTTTCCGGCTTCCGGGTTGCGTAAGGCCGCCAGGCAGGAGCTTCCCGTCATGACTGTCGCCACGAGGTAAAGGGCAATGAGCGCAGGCACCGAATTCGACATCGGCCCTCTGACCTGGGTCAAGGGTGAGATCGAGCAGGCACTGAGCCAGGCAGGCGCTGCCATCACCGCTTATGCCGTCAATCCGCTTGATACCACGCAGCTGAAATTTTGCAAGACGCATTTGCATCAGGCGCATGGTGCTCTGGAGATCGTGGGCGTGGACGGCGTGACCCGTCTGACCGAGGAGTCCGAGCGCTTGATCGACGCGGTCGAAAGCGGCGCGCTTGCCATGACCCCGGATATCGGTCGCGTGCTTGCGGCCGGGTTCGCGGCCCTGGGCACCTATCTGGATGAACTGGTCGAAGGCGCTGCGCACCATCCTGTGCGGCTGTTTCCCGCCTATCGTGCGGTGATGCAGGCGCGTGGCGCGGACCGCATTCTCGAATCGGATCTGTTCTTCCCCGATCTTTCGCCGCGTCCGCCGCGGCGCGAGGCGCCCGAGTTGCCTGCCGACATGCACGAGTTCGTGCTGGGCCAGCGACGCCGCTTCCAGGCCGGGTTGTTGCGCTGGTTGCGCAATGCGGCCGACAATGCCGCGTTGCGAGAAATGACCGAGGCGGTGCGTGCCATAGAACGCACCCAGGCGCTGGCCCAGCATCGTGCATTCTGGTGGGTCACCATCGGCTTTACCGAGGCGCTCATTGCGGTCGGTGCGGAGGCCGGCAACGAGGGCAAGCGCCTGTGCGCGCGCATTGATCTGCAGATGAAGCGCCTGATGGAAGGCTCGCAGAATGTCGCCGAGCGCCTGTTGCGCGACACCCTTTATTTCGTCGCCAGGAGCCGCGTGCAAAGCCCGCACGTGCAGGAGATCCGCCGGGTGTTCGCGCTCGATCAGGCGATCCCGAACCAGAACGAGCAACGCCGCGACCCGCGACCATTCGAGGCCGACCTGCGCGCCTTGCGCGAAATCATCACGACGGCCAAGGAAAAGTGGAACCGGTTTTCCTCGGGCCATACGCATGAGCTCGTCGGATTTCGCGAGCAGGCGGCACAACTCAAGGATCGGGTCGCCCATCTTGAACAGCCCGATCTCGCGCTCCTGGTAAGCGCCATCTCCTCGGTGACCGTATGGATTGCGGACAATCCGGGCAGGGTGACCGAGGCGATCGCATTGGAGACCGCCACCGCGCTGCTGCTGGCGGAAAGCGCGGTCGAGAATTTTGCCCGCTTGTCGCCCGAATTCCCGCAGCAGGTAGTGGCCATGGGCGCGCGTCTGCATGCCAGCCTTGGCGGGCAGCCTACGGATGTGCCGCCGCCTGCGCTCGACGAAATGGCTCGCAAGGCGCAGGAACGCCTGGTCATGGCGCAGGTGGTGACCGAAATCAAGAGCAATCTTTCGTCGATCGAAGCGACGCTGGATGGTTTTTTCCGCGATAGCGCCAAGCGTGGTGAATTGCCCGCGCTCGACGTGCAGCTGCGCCAGGTATCCGGTGCGCTCAGCATGCTTGGCGCCGAGCGCGCGGTTGCCGCACTTGCGGAATGCCGGGCCGAAATCACGCGCTTCGCGGCCGAGGATAGTCAACCGGCGCCGGGCGACTTCGAGAAGGTCGCGCAGACCATGAGCGGTCTGGGCTTTTACATCGAGGCCCTGCAGCATGGTGCTGCCGATTTCGATGCCTTGATGCAGCCGGTGACGCCGCGTCGGCTACGCGTGGTCGAGGAAGAGACGCAGGCTTTGCCGATTGCGACTGCCTCGGTTGACTTCCCGCTGGATGACGAGCCGGGGGCTGCCGTGCAGCCGGCGTCGCTGACGGTCGAGGCGGAACTCGACTTGCAACGCAGGGACGCGCGCACGCTGTTCGAGGCATGGCGCGACAAACCCGGCGACAGCGTGCTCGCCGCCGAGCTCAAGGCCAATCTCGAATCGATCCAGCAGGATGCCGATCTGGTCAACGAACCGGGGCTGCAGACCAGTGCGGGCCGTGCGCTCGAGTTGCTTGATCAGACATCGCATACCGCTCCGGCACTGGCCGACATCGAGCAGGCGATGGCCGAGGTCGCTCCGCACGCCGCGGCCGAATCGGTGCTGGCGCCTTCCGCCGCGATTGCGGCGCTGGCAGGTTCGTCCGACGAGGTGGTGGATGCAGAGCTGCTGGCGATCTTTCTGGAAGAGGCTCTGGAAGTGCTGGCCACGATCGAGGCGCAGCACGCGCTGGTCGCAGCGGAACCCTCGCACAAGGAAGCGCTGACCACCATTCGACGCGGTTTTCACACGCTCAAGGGCAGTGGCCGCATGGTCGGCCTGCAACGTTTCGGCGAAGCGGCATGGGCGGCCGAGCAGGTGATGAACCAGTGGCTGCAGGAGATCCGCCCGGCCAGCCCGGATCTGCTGGCGATGATCGGCGCCGCGCATGCGCTGTTCGCCCGCTGGATCGATGAGCTCGCGCGCAGCGGCGTATCGGCGGCTGCCGGCGAACCCTTGATCGCGGCCTGCGAGCGCATGCGTGCGGGCCAGCCGTTCGCCATGCCGATTGAACCAGCCACGGCCGCAGCGGATGGCGGGCGCGGGTTTCCCGAACGCAGCATCGTCATCGGCGATATGCGGGTCAGCCCGAGCCTGTACGGAATTTTCGTGGAAGAGGCCGGCACTCACCTGGCGGCAATGCAGGCGGAGCTGGCGCTGCTGACCAACGAGCCGCAACCACCGCGTGACGAACTGGTGCGTGCCGCGCATACCCTGGCCGGCATTGCCGGTACCGTCGGTTTCAAGCGCCTGCACGAACTCGCGCGCGCTTTCGAACGCGCTCTGCTGGTGGCGAAAACCGCCGGTATCGTTGCCGATGCCGAAGACTTGTTGCTGTTGCAATCAGTGGTCGGCGGCATCGATGCCCTGGTGGGGGCGGTACGGCAACTGCGTCAACCGCCGCCTATCGAGCCGCTCGAAGCGCGTCTCGAGATGCTGCGTGCGGAATGGCTGGCCGAATCAGGCAAGATCGATCCCGCGTTGTTGCATCTCGAAATGCCGCCCTTCGAAAGTGATCCGGAAGAGCCTGCCGCCGACGCGGATCTACTTGCCGCGCACCCGGCGGGTGGAATCCTGTCGCCAGCGCCGGCCTTTCCTGCGCCGCAAGCAGAGGTCGATTTCGATTTTTCGTCCGACTCTCACGGAGTGCCGGACGATACGGCATTTCCCGCAGTGGTTGACGTACCGACCGACGACATGCGCGAGGCGCTCATCGATATCGCTGCCGCCGATGCCGATGCCACGGCTGCCCCGCTCGATTTCGACGTGTCGTTCGACGCGGCCGACAGCAGCGGTATTGAAGTTGAGCCGCCTGGGGAGTCGCGGCCAGGTTCCGTTGCCGAGTCGGAGGCGGCTGTCACGGCGGAGCCGCCACCCGATTTTCTGTTTGAAGATGCACCGAACGCGGCCGAACTGTCCGATGCGCCGCAGGCTGGTTTGCCCGGCGCCGCCGATGTGGCTGATCCAGCGCAACTGTCCGACAGCACGCTTGTCCCAAGTGCGGCTGCCCATCGTGCCGCGCCCGACCTGCCCGCAACTGAAGCTGAAGCGGGAACCGCTTCAGCGGCAATCGCGTTGCCGGGGTCATTGGCTGCGATCGAGGCTTTCCC
Organism: Burkholderiales bacterium; assembly: GCA_040382235.1. Lineage (GTDB taxonomy): Bacteria > Pseudomonadota > Gammaproteobacteria > Burkholderiales > JAEUOS01 > JAEUOS01. Next base: position 4,798 of record JBEIFV010000132.1, on the reverse strand, counting down.
GGCGTTGGAAGCCGCAGGTGGCTTGGAGGCGCCTGCGGTTGAGATATCAGGAACCGCGTCGCGCTCGGATCATGCGGCATCGCCCCTGTCGGCCGATGCGCTTGCCGAGCCGACGCTGACCGACAGCCATCAGGCGGCGGCCGAGCCGACCGCCGCATCTGCCCTGGCGGCGGAACTTGCGTCGCCGCCGATGCCGTCCGCACGCATCGAGCCAGGAACGACTGCAGGCGAAGGCGCGGCAGATGATGGCGCGGCGCGTGATGATGCCGAGCTGCGCGCGCGTGGCTTCGACCCGGCCGAGCGGCTATTGGCGCGCATTGAAGACGAGATCGATCCGCAGTTGTTGCCGATCTTTCTCGAAGAAGCTGCCGAACTGGTGCCGCAGTTGGGCCAGCAACTGCGTGGCTGGTCAAGCAAGCCAGGGGACGTGCGCAATGCGCAGGCCTTGCAGCGCACGCTGCACACGCTCAAGGGCAGTGCCCGTATGGCTGGCGCGATGGCGATCGGGCAGGTCACGCACAGCATGGAAACGCGTATCGAGAATGGCCTGGGTTTGCCGGCGATACCGCCCACCATCATGGACGGCCTGCTGCTCTCATACGATCGCGTCAGCCAGTTGCTTGAGACATTGCGCTTGGGCGCAGGCACGCAGCAGGGCGCGGTGCCGCACGAACTGTCCGCGACCACCGATGAGGCCGCGGATGTTGGCCGCCCGGTCCCGACGCCGGAGCCTGCGGCGGCCGAGACTGTTGCGCAGCGCGCGCCGGACGCGGATCTAGCGGCCTCGCTGCATGCGGCAGTGCCGGGTGCCGGCCTGCTGCGGCGCGCCGCGCCACCGGCGGCGGCGCCGCTGCTGCGGGCGGAGATGTCGCCGGGCGCGGATGAATCGCAACGCGCGATGCTGCGGGTGCGCGCCGACCTGGTCGACCGGCTGGTCGACGAGGCTGGCGAAGTGGCGATCGCGCGCTCGCGCATCGAAGGCGAATTGCGCGCTGTCAAGTCCAGTCTGAAGGACCTGACCGAGAGCGTGACCCGCTTGCGCAGCCAGCTGCGCGAGATCGAGATCGCCGCCGAGTCGCAGATGCAGTCGCGCCAGCGCGAGGCCGAGGTCAGGCACGAGACCTTCGATCCACTCGAGTTCGACCGCTTTTCGCGCTTCCAGGAAATCACCCGCATGATGGCCGAGTCGGTCAACGATGTGGCCACCGTACAGCAGGGCCTGATCAAGAACATCGACGACGCCGACCTCGCGATCCTCGCCCAGGCGCGCCTGAATCGCGATTTGCAGGGCGGCCTGATGCGGGTGCGCATGGTGCCCTTCAACAATCTTGCCGAACGACTTTACAGAGTGGTGCGCCAGACTGCCAAGGCATTGGGCAAGCGCGCCAATCTCGACATTCGCGGCATTCAGACCGAGATCGACCGCTCGGTTCTGGAGCGCATGACCGGGCCATTCGAGCATTTGTTGCGCAATGCCATCGCGCACGGGCTTGAAGATCCGGCGGCACGCGTCGCCGCGGCCAAGGATGAGATCGGCCAGATCGTGCTGTCGGCAAAGCAGGAAGGCAACGAGTTCATCCTGGTGCTCGAAGACGACGGGCGGGGCCTGGATCTGCGGAAGATACGCGCCCGGGCCAATGCGGCGGGGCTGTCGCGCGAGGGCGACGTGCTCGCGGATGCGCAGGTCGCCGAGTTCATTTTCGCGCCGGGCTTCTCCACCGCCGATGAAGTCAGCGCCATTGCGGGCCGCGGCATCGGCATGGATGTGGTGCGAGCCGAAGTCGCCGCACTGGGCGGGCGCATCGACACCGAGTTTGTATCCGGTCGAGGCACGCGTTTCACCATCGCATTGCCTCTGACCGTCGCGGTAACCCAGGTGGTCCTGGCGCGCGCTGGCGGCCACTTGTATGCCATCCCTTCAGTCACGGTCGAGCAGGTCCGACAGACCCGGTCCGAAGAACTGGCGGCTGCGTACACGGCGCAAGGAATAGTCTGGCAGCAACGCGACTACCCCTTGTTCTACTTGCCGCGCCTTTTGGGTGATGCCGCGCAGGTGGCGCAGATCCAGCGCTTCAGCCCGGTCCTCCTGGTGCGCTCGGGTATCCAGCGTGCGGCGATCCATGTCGATGCACTGGTGGGCAACCAGGAGGTGGTGGTCAAGAATATCGGTCCGCAGTTGGCGCACGTGACCGGCATTGCCGGCGCCACGGTGCTTGGCAATGGCCAGATCGTGCTGATCCTCAACCCCGTACCGCTGGCTGTGCAGGCGGTAGCCAATGGCATCGCACGCTCCGGGGCGGTTGCGGGAGGCGACGCGCCCGGCGACAACGCGGCGATAGCCCGCCTGCTGCCGCCGCCGGCGCCGCTGGTGATGGTGGTCGACGATTCGCTGACGGTGCGCAAGATCACCTCGCGCCTGCTGGCGCGCGAGAACTACCAGGTGTTGACCGCACGCGACGGCGTCGACGCGCTGGAGCAGTTGCAGGGCGTGCGGCCCGACATCCTGCTGGTCGATATCGAGATGCCGCGCATGGACGGCTTCGACCTCACCCGCAACGTGCGCGCGGACGCGGCCCTGAAGCATATTCCCATCATCATGATCACTTCGCGCGCGGCGGAGAAACATCGCAAGTACGCGCTGGAGGTCGGGGTCAACTACTTTCTCGGCAAGCCATTCCAGGAAGAGGAGTTGCTGGAGAATATCGCGGCTCTGGTGCGCAGGCCGGTAAGCGCCGTCTGAAGAATGGCGGGCGAGTCTCCCGCTACCGGCCAATGCACGGCGCGGTTCGCGTTTCGTGTCTGGCAAGACCCGCCCTGGCGGGCTGGCGCTGGAAAATCGTTTTCACCCGCCCCCGGCTGACACGCGGCTTGCCGCAAAACAAACGGGGCGCTCCGTGCGGAGCACCCCGTATTTTCCCTGACGGGATTTGGTAGGCCGTGACAGATTCGAACTGTCGACCAACGGATTAAAAGTCCGCTGCTCTACCAGCTGAGCTAACGACCCAAAACGTTTTTCATCAAGCCCAAAATTATAGCTGACAAGGCCGATTCCGGTCAACCCGTCAGACTTGAGGATTTTGCGATCAGCCGAATCTCTCCAGGCGCCAAATCTGATATCGCAGCGCTGCGACTGAACCTGCGATGATGGCGGCCAAGGTGATCAGCGACCCGATAGCCAGTGTCGAAATGCCGGTGAGGCCCTGTCCGATCGTGCAGCCCAAGCCGGTGACGCCGCCAAACCCCATCAAGACGCCTCCCACCAAGTGGTTACCGGTATCTTCGGCGTCGCGAAAGCTCTCGAAGCGAAAGCTGCGCGTTGCGAGCGCCCATGCGAAAGAGCCGGCGATCACGCCCAGGGTGGCGGCGATGCCGAAGGTGAAGATTCGGCTCTTGTCGCTCCACAGCATCAGCAGTTCCAGGGTGTAGGCGGTGGGCGCCACGAAGGAGAACGATTCCATGCGGCCGCTGTTGGTGGCGGCGAACGCCTCCTGCAAGGTGTTTGGGTCTTCGGCCACATAACCCATGCGCCCCGATACATACCAGCCGGCGACGATCACAAGGCCGATCACCGTACTGCTGCCGATGTGGTCCAGGGTGCGGAACTCGCGCGACTTGAGGGCGAAGACGATCAGTGCTGCCGCGAGTCCCAGACACAAGACCATCTGCGCTGAGCGTTTCTCGATGCCGACATTGCGCGACAGCAGGGAGGGCAGATCCTGGGCGCCGGCAAGTGTGATGCCCACAGGGTCGAGTGCCGCCATGCGCCATACCGCGAACAAGCCCTTGAGTGTCATATAGGCCGATATGCCCAGCACTATGAACACGACCAGCGATTTGAGGTTTCCACTGCCGATGCGCAGCAGGGTCTTGCTGCCGCAGCCGCTGGCCAGGGTCATGCCGAAACCGAAACACAGGCCGCCCACCATGCCGGACAGCCAGGTCAGCCGGGCGCCCGGATAGATCGACTTCGACAAGTCGATCACGCCCGCCAGGTGCAGTCCATTGGCGCCCAATACGGCCACCGCGATGGCCAGCAACCACATGCGCATGCGCGACCAGTCACCGATGTTGACAATGTCGGATACCGCGCCCAGGGTGCAGAAGTTGCTGCGCTGTGCGACCAGGCCAAACACGAAAGCCAGTCCGAAGGCGGACCAGGCGACGGTGGGCGCAAGTGCTGCCGCTGTGAGTTCGTTCATGATCGGAAAAACCGGTCTGCAGTTGAAAAATGCCTGGAGCCTGGAAGATCGGGCGGTGGGTCAATGGCGCTTCTGATTAGCCACATTGTTCAGCCAGGCGAAATCTTCCTCCCCTTCAAGGGGAGGGCCGGGGTGGGGATGGGGGATTTCGGCGTGTTGGTGGTATCTGTGCGATCCCATCCCCCCTCCAACTCCCCCCTTGAAGGCGGGAGAGTGAGGTCAGTTCGTGCCTTGGCATGCGTGCTGAACCTTGTGGCTAATCATGATGGCGATTCTGTGGGGCGGCTCTCGCAGCAAGCGGCAACCAGGTGCCGCCCCCTGCGGCAAGCAGCCACCAGTGACGTGACGCGGAAGTTTCGACGCATGGAAGCGCGCCTTCGACCCCATGGCGTCGTTGCAAATCCCTACGGCGATTACTGCGGTTTGCGCCCAGCCCTCTGGCCGAATCCATCGCTTTCATCATGTGTGGAAACTTCCGCGTCACGGCACTAGCGCAGTTTGGCCAAGCGCTGCCGTGCGGTGGCCGCGGCGTCGCTTTGCGGGTACTTCTTGATCAGCACATCGAGCGTGATGCGCGCCGCCTTCAGGTCCTTCAGGTC